>DGWL01000104.1 GCA_002396125.1 Porphyromonadaceae bacterium UBA4259 | reverse complement strand
TCTTACCTCCCTTGCCTTTCTTAGTTGCAGGAGTGGTATATTCTACTAATTCGGTATTCTTTTCCATTGGTCTTCAGTTGTTTGTCGACCAGCAGCCACACGTGCCAAGCAACTCCCTGCATTCCTGCAACCATTGCTGAAACCGCATTACCGCTAGCATTCTAGGCACAAAGATAGTGCAAGTTGAGAGAAATACAAAAATTAAATACAAAGTTTTTGATTTTTTATTGCCTCAGTCTCACTACTTATCCTCGATAGTGACTCGTGCCCAGTCGCCGGTGGCGTGGTCGAGAATGCCAAAGAATGATGGCTCGTCGACTACCTCGGCGCGAGGACAATCGGCAAACTGCACCTTTATAATCTCGGCAAGACTGGCAAACTTCTCCATCGCCTCGTCGCGGTTGCTGTAGCGATAGCTGTCGTCGCCTTGCTCGCCACTGCTGTAATATTTAAAAATAACCTTCATTGCAAATTCTTGTTTTTAACCTTCTCGTGATGCCAAATCTCGATGCTGTTGAATAGGTTTTGCCACAGGATGTAAAAGCCGGGGCCAACGGCTGCAAGCGGGTTGAGGTAAGCACTCGACACCCAGATGGCAAAGGCTGTGTTCTTTTGGCCCATCGCCTGACCCATCTCGGTCACGGCGCCAAAGAACTTGCCCGCATAGCGCCCCAGAGCAAACTGCACAAAGGTGAGCACGAGACTCGTGGCACCCACAGCCACAATAAACCATACGGTGGTGCCCGAGTTCATGATGTTGCGCATGGTGGTGCCCGATATTACCAGCAGTAGCACGCACCACAGGTAGAACGACAAGTCCTTGTTGCTCACGAGCATGCGGTGCAGGCGCGGCATCAGGTGCTTGACGACGTAGGCCAAACCCATGGGTGCCACCAGCACACTCATCACGCGGCCCAGCAGAGCAGTGAAGGCATCCCAGAATGGCATGTCGATGCTAGTGTCGACTAGCGGAAACACCAGCGGAATGAGCACCGCCGCCATGAAATTGCTGAGCAGCATGAAGGTGCTCATCTTCTCCAGGTCGCCATCGAGCTTGCTGGTGACCACCGGAGCGGCAGTTGCACACGGGCATATCACGCAGCAAATGATGCACTCCATCAAGATGAGCGTGTTGCCGCTGGCGTGATTGTGCATGATGAGTGCGGTGGTAACAACCACCGCCGCAAGTTGCATGAGCAGGATGCAAAAGTGCCACCGGCAAGGACGCATGCGATGAAAATCGGCACGGCAAAAGGTGACAAACAAGATTACAAACAAAATCCAGGGCAGGATGAAGTCGAAGAACCTGTTAAATACCACCGAGGCCGCATCGAGCGCAGGCGTGAAATAGAAGATGAAATAGACCACGATGCCGGTCGACATCGCAACCGGCAGGGTCCATTCTTTCAGGAATGTGAGGAGCTTGTTCAAGTGTGTTGTTGTTTTGTTGATTTTTGCTAATGGTCACTATTACAGTGTCTCGACGGTTTGCCGTGCCTTCACAGGGTCGTCGCCACGATAAAGCTGACGGCCGGTGCTGTCGGTGACGATGATGGTGGGCGTGGAGATGATGCGCAGGTCGAGCAGTGAGCTGTTCATCATAGCTCCCGGTGCCCAGTAGTGCTTCCAGGTTGTGGCATCGCGCTTGATGGCACCGCTCCAACCCATGGAGTCCACGTCGATGTTCACGTCAATTAACTGCACTCGCTCGGCATCAATCATCTTCATCTCGTCGATGGCGGCGCGGTGGGCTTGCTCACCCATGGGCTTGTCCCAAAAGAGCACCAAGCTGGGCTTGGAACCTGTGAACACCGCCGCCTCATAGTCCTGAGAGTTCAGTTCCAGCAGGTTAAGCGACTTGATGGTGGTGGCAGCCTTGGGCATGCGCGACTTCATGGTGTTGTAGCTCTGCAGCAGCACGACGGGCTTGGCGCTATCGTCGATGCTGTTGAGTAACTTGTCGACGGCATCGGGGCTGGCGGGTGTGTAGTCGACCAGCACCAGCAGCGTCGACACCAGGCTCTTGGGATTTTCCTTGACATATTTCTCAATCGCAGTGTTGAGCGCGGGGTTGCCTGGCGTGAGATATTGGCTCTTGTGGGCAGCGACAAACTCGGCCCACTTCATTGCAGTCTCCGAACCACCAATTTTCAGCTCATTGGGGCTCACCACCTTGCCCTCCACCTCCACATCATCGCCATTGCTCACCACGGTGGTGAAAATGGGCACGTTCATGCTGTTGAACACCATGAACAACGACGGGCTGGCGCAATCGCCCTCTACCTCAAATTGGTCGCTCTGAGCCATCACCCACAAGTCATGAATGCTGCCATCGGCGGCGGTGTAGACCACGCGCACGTTTTGCTGACCCAGGCCCTTGATGCTGGCCTTGAGCCTGAAGTGCCCACCCGAGCAACTGCCTAACCCGAGCAACGCGATGACCAGCACTATTGTATTTAACCATTTCATGTTAACGCAAGCGGTGGAGTTTTAATCGTCAACTTGGAACAAGGGGTCCTCGGGCATCACCATCACGGGCTTTTGCTCGCTTGCCTTGAGGATGGCCGCGGGGACATATTTCTTGTCGACAACCAGGCGGAAGGCATACTCGTTGAACCACTCGTTGGTCATCACGATGTAACCCTTGTGGCCACTGTCGGCGCCCCACGAGTTCTCAACTTTCCACTTCACGGGCTTGCCGCTGGCATCGAGGTCGACGGCGGTGAGTGTCATGGCATGGCTCGAGCCGCTGTCGAAGGTGGCGATGCGGTCGGCCTTATTCATGGGGAAGGTGGTGCCGAAGAGAGTGCCATAGTCGAAGTTGTCGAGGGCCAGGTAGCCACTGTTGCGGTTGAGTTGCTTGCCCACGTCGTAGCTGGAATAGAGCTTGGTGCTGTCCTTGAGCGAGGCAATCGCCATCTGCGCGATGTCCTCCATGGGAAGGTTGATGTAGCACCAGTTGTGGCCGTCGTAGGTGTGACGGTCAAGTTCCACCTCATAGGTCTTGTAATACTCGCGCCTGGGATCGTTCATCGCCATGATGAAGGTGCCGTTGATGGGGCCTCCCACCGTCTCGCGATAGAACTCCAGCGGAGTGTAGGTGCGCACTGGTGTCACGGTCTTGCCGTCCTTGTTCTTGAAGGCGTAGCTAAACTCCTTCACGGGCTCGCCAAGTGCCAGCGACAGCATGCGGTAAATCACGCCCAGCATCTCGGTCTTGCGCTGCTTGATGGCGCCGGCACTCTTGCCGTCGGCCACCATCTTCCTTAGTTCCAGGCCCTGCTCACGCAGCTTCGACGAGAGCAGCTGGCTCATGCGCGAGGTGCGCTCGGCGCTGTAAGTCTCGGGCTGAGCCTCGATGGGCACCAGGCCATATTTTTGTGCCAGGTCGGCAACGCCGCAAAAGGTGCCGCCGTCGTTCATGGGGTTGCGGAAGAAGAACTGCACGCGCTGGTCGTCAAGGGGCTTGCCTGCGCAGTCAATCACGCCCTGCAGCATGAGGTTGGCCTTCTCGAGCTGATCCCAGAAGAAGAGGTAGTCGTGCGAGAACTCCACGCGCATGGTGTCGTTGTGGCGACGTGCGAAGTTGGCTCGCAGCACATTGAAACTCGAGTACATCCAGCAGCGTCCGCTCGAGCGCTGGTTGTGGATGCTTTGTTGTGGTGTCTCTATGCCGAAGTGAGTGTCGGGCACCTTGGTGTTGCGGTAGTTACGGGCCAAGTCGTCGATTGAGTTGGCTGCCATGGCATTACTCAGCGCCGCATTGGCGGGAGCGTTTTGGGTGATAGTGCGCAGCATGGCGGCATCGATGCCTCCTTGCGCCCTGCCCTGTGCCGCGGCCGGCATTGCGAGCGCAACGCCTAGCACAAGGGCTAATGTCTTGAATGATTTCATGTTAAGCAGTAGTTTTTTATTGTAATTTTTATTTTTTCTTTTCAAAGTGGCCCTGCAGTTGGGTTCTATAGCCCCATGGCGGCACGCTGGCGGTAATACTCGTCGAGGTTGTGCAAGTACTCAACTTGACTCTGATAGCACAAGATGAGCACAGCCACCAGGATGAAGGTGTAAACCACCATCCACACCATGAACGACCGGCGATAATAGCCTTGGCGCACCTGCAGCAGCACATAGACGGCTATCACCACAAATAGCGGCTCGATGGGCAGGATGTAGCGGCTCACGGTGCCACCGGTGATAAATGCGATTGCAAAAAACAGCACCAGTGGCCACCATGCCCACATGCCCAGGTTTTGCTGCTTGTAGCGCACTATGGTGATGTAGAGATAGTAGTGCAGGCACACGCCACCCACAACATACCACATGAGCCTCACACGAGGCAGCACGCTAAAGATGCTCATGTCGCTGCCCTCATAGAGCCACGGGAAGGGTATGATATACTGCACGCCGCCTATCACCGGCAGCAGTAGCAGTCGTTTCCACTCGGGATAGAAGAAGAAGTCGCCAATGATGGCATGATAGGGCTGCTGCATGAGTCCCATCTTGAAGTCGCGCGCCATGGCCTCGCCACCATCGATGGTGACAAGTTGGTGCTTGAAGGTGTAGGAGAATATAAGGCTGAAGGCCACTGCCATGAGCATAGCAACGGCAGCCATGGCGGTGCCCTGCTTCCAGTGGGCACGGCGGCAGGCAAAGGCCATCATGGCGGCACCTATCACGATGAAATAGGTGAAATTGGTGCGCACAAGCGCCACCACCAGCGTGGCGAGCACAAAGAGTGCCCAGTCGCGGTGACGTTCACCCTTACTCGATGTGCCGGGAGTCGACATGCCGGCAAGCACATAGCCCACCGTGGTGAAGCCAAAGGCACAGGCGGCCTCCTTCTGGATTCTCACGCCTTGCGACAAGAAAAAGCCCATCGTTGCCACCATGAGCATTGCCAGCACGGCAGTGGCGGCAGGACTGGTGCCCTCCACCCTGCCCCGCAGCAGGCGCACGGCGACTTTGCCGGTCATCACAATGGCGAGCATGGTGAACATGTAGTTGAGCGCCACGGGCCACACGATGCTCACGCCCAGCACTTTCCACAGCCACAGCATGAAGAGCGGCAGGCCCTTAATCGACACGTTGGGCTCGGGGCAACGGCCATCGTAGTGGTGCAATGCCCAGCGATAGTAGCCGCCATCGTCGCTCTGAAGCCGGGGCATCTCAAGGGTGTAGCCGGCGTCGACAGTCCACATCTTGATGCTCAAGATGGCATATACCGCCAGCAATGCCCCCACCACAAGCAGCAGCCACTGGCCGGCGCGGCACGCCACCCGGCTCTCGGAGTAGATGAAGCGTGGCACCAGGTAGGCTACTGTCATGGCTAGCACGATGCACAGCGCGTCGAGCGGCGCAAACACGCTGACGCTAAATGCCACAATGCATCCCAGCGCCACTATCTCGCACGCCATCAGCAGCCAGGCACCAATGCCCCACTCGCCCCTCGCTCTCGCGATTGTATTTCGGTCTGTGCTACTGCTCACAAGGCTACTATTTGTTCACTTAATCGATATCAGTGCAAAATTAACCTTTTCTTCCCTAACTACCAAATTTTAAGCAAAGCTTAATGTATAATCACCCGCCAGCAAGTGAAACCACAAGTGAGGCACACTAATTCATTAACAATCAAACAATGTCAACAAAAAACAACAATATCAAAGAAAAAATTATTTGTTTCCTTTGTCAGGACTTGTTGTTCTTGTTTGACCTCCATCGGCAGTTGTTCTTAATTGTCGTTTAAAACAAAATCCCCCTAAAGCCTTGGGGGCACTAGGGGGATAATATCATAGAATGTGGAGGCGGGAGGCTACCTTACTACCTTGGCCGAACGGCGCGAGCCGTCGCTCATGGTGCTAACCACAATGTTTACACCACTGAATGGAACATCGCTCTCTACACCCATCAGGTTGTAGTACTTCACGCTGGTGACCTTGGGCTCAACGAGCAACTTGCTTGTTCCGGTAACTACCATTACGTTCTCAAATGGATAAACTACATAGTTGTTGCTTACGCCACCACCAGTATAGGGTGTATTCTTAAGCGATATATTGCTTGTCGTAGTATTCTTCTTCACAACTGCGTCAAACTCATAAACCTGTCCCACCTGGAAGTCGCTCATGTCCCCATCCTCCATAAAAGAATCATCGGCAACAAAACCTCCCTTCAAGGCAGGGCCGTTAGCATTGCTACTGGGCTCTTCAACATAGAACTTATTATTACCTCCATATACAGCCCACTTAATGTGTACAATTTCCTGAGGTTTGGGTTCAACAAAGAAATAAGTATTTCCATCCACAGTAGAAGCCTGAGTTCCCATGAAGCTAGCGGGGCTGTAGGTGTTGAGGTTGTAACTCGAAATTGCCGCTTTTTTGCTCTCTATCTTAGAAACCTTAATCTCGGGGTTCGCACGATTGACCAGCTTGCCCACAACATGCAAATCTTTATTCACATATTCACTAGGATCCTCAACATCAAGATCAAGAACAACCCAATTGCTCTGGTCATAAGGCTCATTATAATCATAGAAGCGTTTCATTCCATCTATGGCATCGCCAGCCTTCACACTAGGATTGCGGTACTTTCCGTAGTCTTTAGCATAAAGCTTTTCACCCACAACACACACACCATATAGATGCTCGGAGTCTACAACTTCATAAGTAATGTTCTCGGCACCACTCTCGGCAATGTCACCAAGTTCCTTTTCTACAGGGAACAATTGGCACTGAACAGGAGAATAGGCTTCGTTGCCCGAGATGACCTCTTTGGGTTGAACTAAATCCCAAAAACCAACGGCACCATCCTTGATGCCAAGCTTGTAAATGGGAGCTGTGCCTTGATAAGTATAAACTGTTCTATTCTTACCAGATGGGGTTGTATCAATATACGGACTTGCCAAGAATCCCAAATTGTCATCCAAAGAAAGCCAACCATTCCATTGCGTACCAGTATGTTCACTATTATTTAAATAAACATCGTGACCATGACGACCATAGCCATGATATAACACATCGCTATTTGTCAAGTTACTAACAGTAATTTGAGTTGAGTGAACCTCATTAAATTCTGTTGCATTATATTTTGCCTCTGACTTGACAACTGGCGTGCAAGGTTGCAATTTATTATCTACAAGCAATGCTGATGTACTCTCAATAATCACAGGCAAACCAGCAGGAACAATTTCTCCAGTAGGTATTGGTTCCATCCCCACAAGTTCGCCTTCAGTGGTTGGTATTGAAGTCACTTTGTACACTTTAACTTTACTGCCAGTTGATGGTACAGTAAAAGAAAAGGCTGTTCGCAATGTTGTATAATACTTATTATTTTGAGTAAGATATTCAACTGGGGCCGCTGCGAAATAATTATCATTTAAATCAACAGGTTCAATATACCATTTGCAATTGTCAGGTGCATTTGATGGGCTGTTGCCATCCACAGCATGAATTGTCAACTTATTACTCGTATCACCTAGAAATCTCGTTTGATTTATTGTTTTTGAAAAAAATAAATACTTAACTGTTCTCTTCAAATTAACATAACAAGTGTAGAGATTATTATTCAAACCATCTTTTCCTACATTTGTGATTGTTGCAGGCAAACCTGGTATTGGTAATGCACCCGCACTTGTGCCATAAAAAATACATGTAGAAATATATTTCAATCCTACACCTTGAGACAACAGGTCATAATTTGTACTACTTCCAGTTTGTTTTTCTAGATAAAAAATTGTTCCTGGGTCAGCAAACACAATATCTGCTTTTACTGTTTTTATATCATTATCCAAGAAATATCCAACTTTTGTCATAGCAGCTTCTCCATCATCTTTATATACGCTACTAGCACTTCCTATAATTGCTTGCGCGTTTATAGAATCACAAACTATTTTAATATAGTCATTATTAATGCCATAATTCCTTAGCCTGTAGAAACCATTTCCATTGAGTTGCGCTTGCATTGCTGATGATAGTAAAGCGGCAAAAAGAAGTACTAAATAAATTCTTTTCATTATTATCTTGATTCCGTTATAAAGGTAAATAATCAATAACAAGGGTAGGCTTAAATTAATGTTAATGCCTACCCTTGTTGATTAATGATTTAATTATTTGATTGCCTTAACCACGGCACGAGTGCCATCGGTAAAGGTGGTCACAATAATGTTCACGCCATCGAATGGAGTGGTGCTCTCGATACCAAGAGTGTTGTAGTAGATTACCGACTTAACTTGCTTGGTTGTGGCAACATTATCAATGCTTGTGAAAGTTCCATCAGGATACTCAAAGATGAAGCCTGGAGGATTGCTTGGGTCGCCTTGGTCAAATGATGTATCGGTTGTGAAGTTCTCATCAACGATTCTCTCTGTTTCACGATTGTAACCAAGCAAGTAAGCATTGTTGCCTTCAAGCCTCTGAACATTATCCTTCCAGAAACCAAGTCCATTCATGTCGAGACCAACCGATAGATTGTCTTGCACAAGTTCCTTCTTGCCAAGAGCAAGGTAGTTGTTGGCATCTTCACTCTCTACATCCTCTCCAAAGAACGATCCCACGAGGAGGTTTCCTTCTGTTTGCTCGGAGATAACCTTTGGACGGATGCCCATGGTTGTTGCATCTTGAATGCCGAGTTTAGAATAGAGCAGCTCCTTGAGCATTTCCTTCAGTTGGCTAAGACTTGCGGTCTCAACAGCGGGCTTGGTGGGCTCGCCGCTTGGGCGCAAAGTCACGTTGAGCTCGGCCTCCACGGGGGCAAGCTTAGTGCGCACTACAACCGGAGTTTGTGCCGGGATAACGTTGCCTTCCACCTTGCTCAGAGTGGCAATGTAATAAACATTGGTGTGAGCCGGCTTGTCGCCAACAGCATTCACTTGCGATGTAGCCTTGCGAGTTGCTGAAACGGTGTAAACGTCAACCTCTCCATTCTGGTTCTCAATCTTAGCGTCGAAGTCGAGGTAAGCGGTGGTGAAGTAGTAGGTATCGCCCACGTTGGTCACACCCTCACCTTCCTTGTCGGTGATAGTGGCTTGAGCCATGTCGGCCTTGAGGTAGAATGGCTGATGTGCCTCGGCGTCGTAGTTTGGATCATCAGTGTCGAAAGGCTCGAGCAGCCACTTGCCGGCATCAACATTGGCAAGCTCATCCTTGCTGTCATAGCCAAATGTGCCATCGGCATCCTGACGCAGGCAATAGGTAGTGCCATAGTTGAAGTCGGGGCGCTGCAGAGCGTTGAGAAGCAGTTGTCCTATAGCAGGTTGCAGACCCACACCGCCGGTGTTGCCGTTGCCATCAATGAAGTAGCTCTGCACATAGGGTATAGCGTTCTCTTTGAGCTTAGCCCACATTTCGTCGGGTTCGTCAAGATATTGAGCTGTGCGCCATGCGATGTTATATAGCTTAGCCATCATGGCATTTCCATTTTGGGTAGCTTCAACTTCCATGGCCTTGAGCTTGTTGACCAGCGCGGTCTTGTCCTTGCCAATGGCGCTGAGAGCGGTGTTAGCCAGGTCGCAATACTCAGCCAGGTCGGGGATATTAACCTCGAGGGTATAGGCCTGCTTGCCATCGGTGGTGATGACGGGGGCGGTGTAGAGGTTGAGATCGAGGGTGCCAACCAAAGTTTTAACCAGTGGCTCTACAAGACCGGCATACTGGCTATAGTTTGGATTCTCGGCAATCTTGTCGTTAACAACCTTCACGCCGGCGTCGGCGATAATGCCCAGCATGTCGTTGATGAGCAACATGTAGTCGCCCACGTCAACGCCCTGAGAGCGAAGCTTGCTGATGGGTAGCGTCTTGGTGTTCTTGGTCTCGCCTGTACCCAGGTAAATTACAGTGCCGGCAGCGGTCAATGCTTCGTCGAGCGAAGCGGTGGGAGCTGCGCTAAACGGACCGGTAACTAGAACATACTTGCCATCCTGACCGGCATTCTTGATGCGGAAGTAGCCTTTCACGGGCTCAGCCTTCACAGCGTCGGCAAAGCCCCACCAGAAGTTGGTGTTTTGCAGGTCGACAGTTGTTGCGTCTTCGTAGCCGAAGGTGCCGTTGCTCTCGGCGCTGAGGTAGTAGGTGTGGCCTTCCTTGATGTTGTCGATGTTGGCACGCACGAGAGAGATGAGGGTGCTGTTGGTGCCGCCCTGCCCACTGTGCTCGGTGAGATATTCCTTAACCTTAGCCACGCACCACGACCACATGTCGCCATCCCAATTGGGATACTTGGCGCGCCAAGCGCTCACGATATCGTCGGGGATGACAGGAGCGGTGGCGTAGGCATAGTAAGCGTTCTCCTCGCCTGGCACTTGACGAATCTGCATGAAGGCGTTAGCCTCGATAAACTCACGCATGCGGTCCTTGGCCTGCTGGATGTGCTCGGGAGTAGACCTGCCGGTGAGCACCTTGTCGATAACGGCCTCGCCAAGCTCGATAGCGTGCTGGATGTACTGTTGCACGTCGTGGCCGTCGCCCACGAGGTTGGTAACCTTGTAACTGCCGTCGCTCATCTGCTCGCCCACGGTAACCTGGATGGGAGTGGCGCCTGCCTCGTCGGCATTCACCTTAGCGTAGTACATGCCTTCAACGTGAACGTACTTGTCCTGGCCCACGTTGTGGATCTTGTAGAAGTCGCTCTCCACAGGCTGGTCTTCCTGCTCAATGTCCATGCCCCACTGCAGGCGGGCATTGCTAGCGCTGAAAACCTCGGCGTCAACGTAGCCGAATGTCTGGTCGTCATCCTCGCTCAGGTAGTAGGTGTGTCCCTGCTTAATCTTGTCGATATTGTTGAGCACGTAGGCAGCGAGGGTGCTGTTGGTGCCGTGAGTGCTGAGATATTTCTTCACGTAGTCCACGCCATAGGCCCATGCAGCCTCCTTGGTTTCCTCGGCGATCACGCCATGACGATGCATCTCGTGATAAACGTCGTAGGGAATCTCGGGGATGGTGGCGTAGGCATACACATAGTTGGTGCCGCTCACGGGCATGATGTGCATGTAGGCATTCTCGCGAATGAACTTCTCCATGTAGTCTTGAGCATACTCAATGTCTTCCTGTTCCGACATGTCTTTGAGTACAGCGGCAATGGCGCCCTTGCCCAGCAAGATAGCCTTGTTGATGTAGCCCAGCACGTCCACTGTGTGCTCCTTGCCATTAGCGTCGGTGTAGGTAGAGCTCAGATTGGTCACCTTGTAGCTGCCGTCCTCAAGCTTGCCGGCGTAGGTCACATGAATCTCGCTGGCATTGGCCTCGGTCTCAAATGGGCGAGCATAGTAGGGACCGGTAACCTTAACGTAGTGGCCGGTGTCAACGTTGCGCACCTTGTAGGTGCCACTGGTGAGGTTCTCGGGCTCAATCTCCTCAACGTCAAATCCCCACTGATACCAATCGTTGTCCTTAATGGCGTTGAAGTCGGCCTCCAGGCCATTGCCGGCGCCCTTGGGGTAGTAGTCGAAGGTGTTGTTCTCCTCGGCACCCAGGTAGTAGGTCACGCCTGGCTTGATGTTGTCGATGTTGGCAAGGATATAGGACTTGAGGGTGTTGTCGGTGCCACCGGTGAGATATTGCTTCACATAGTTCACGCCATATTGCCAACATTCGTCGGCATTGTTCACACCTGCGATGTGACCCACCATGGCATTAACCACGTCGGGTGGCAGCTCGGGAATGTGAGCGTAGGCATAGACAGCGTCTTTGCCATCAACGCCCTTCATGCTCATGAACGCGTTTTCAAGGATGAAATTCTCCATGAAGTTTTGAGCGATGAGGATGTTGGCCGGGCTGGCGGGATTCACACCGTCGCCCTGAGTGAGCACGTTGTAGATAGCGGTCTTGCCAAGCAAGATAGCTTTCTCGATATAGCTGTAAATCTCAATGTTCTCGCCGTTGAAGGTGGCGCCCACGTTGGTGACGCGGTCGCTGCCATCCTCGTTCTTGCCTGCAATGGTGATGCGCAGCTCGCTGGCATCGGCCTCGCTCTCGGCATCGGGCTTAGCGTAGTACTTGCCGTGAATCTTCACATACTTGCCGCTGTGGATGTTGCGCACCTTGTAGGTGCCGTCGCTCATGTTGTCGGTGTTGGCCTTTGGCACGAGTTTCCACTCGGCATTGGCAGGGCCGGTGAGGTCGGAATTAGCCTCAACGTAGCCAAAAGTGCCATCGGCATCGCCGGTGAGCAAGTAGGTCTTGCCGGGATGTATCTTCTTCAGATTGGCCTTGATTTTGGCTGCCAAGCCGGCATCGGTGCCGCCGGCACCGCTATGGTTATTCAGGTAATTGTAAACCTGTTCAACACACCATGCCCACATGTCGGTGCCATAGTCCGAGCTGTAGCCGGGGAACTTTTTAGCCCACTCAGCCTCCACGTAGTCGGGGATTGTTGGCACAATTGCGATAGCATAGTAAGTGTCGGCCTTGCCATCCACGGGCTTGATGCTCATGTAGGCATTCTCGCGAACGAGCTTTTTCATCTCGTCGAGCGCACGTTGTACATTTGCAGGGCTGGAGCTGCTCAATGTTTCCCTGAGCAGACTCTCGCCAATGATGAGTGCCTTACCAATGTAGTCATACACCTCGACCTTGGTATTGTTCTCGCCATAGGTCGAAGACAGTGAGTTGAGCTTGTAGCTGCCGTTGTCGTTCTTGCCGGCAATGCCCACGCTGATGTCGCTGGCTGTAGCCTGCGATGCCTCGCTGGGTGCTGCCGCATAGGGACCGGTCACTTTGACATACTTAGAGGTGGCAACATTCTGAATTCGATAAACACCGGTCTGTGGAGCCTGAGCCATAACAGTCATGCCCACCATTGCTACTACCAGTGTCAATGCGAAAGTAATCGCTTTCCTCATAAATAAATAGTTTTAGTTTTAATATTTAATTAAGTTTATTCCTTAAAATAAAAGAAGATTCCTATAACCACCTATTACTAATTGCATGCACTTATTTCCTTAACATTGTTACTAGCAAAAAGTCGTACATGGTTATTTTTCAGAGCGCAAAGATACTATAATTTATAATAAATCCCAAAAAAATGCACATTTTTTCACAATCACCCCAAAAAATAATAGGTTTGGCGCGAAATAATCACCTCGCCACCATCCGTCAACACCCAGAAAACCCTCAAAATGAACCAATTTGAACCAAATCGTTTTTCTCTGTCTCAGACGAATCAAGAACAATTGCCTGTGAGGCGGTTTGTCTTCTTTTTAGACGACAATTAAGGACAATATCTCAGTTGATGTTTTATTAAGGACTATTGCCGATGAAGGTCAAACAAAAACAACAAACCCTAACAAAGAAAACAAATATTTTTTGTTGATTTTGTTTTCATTTGTTGACTTTGTTTGATTATTAATGAATTCGTGTGCCTCTCTCCTCTCACTTTTTCGCAAGAAAGTTTTAACAGCTTGAGGAAAAAGTGTAACTTTGAAACCTAATTATTACTTATTATGAGATATTTTATTGTTGACGCGTTTGCCACCGGTGCATTTGGTGGAAATCCTGCCGGAGTGGTATTGCTTGGCGATGCCGAGTTTCCCGACGACGAGTTGATGCGGCTGGTAGCGGCAGAGTTCAGCTACAGCGAGACGGCCTTTGTCAAGCAAAACGGCCCCGCCGAGTTCACGGTGCGCTATTTCACTCCCGCCGCCGAGGTAGAACTGTGTGGGCACGCCACCGTCGCCACCTTCGGAGTGCTCAGGAGCGAGGGCATAGTGGCCGACGGAACAATGTGCCTCAACCACACTCTCGCGGGCGACTTGCAGGTGAAAACCGGTGAACAGGTGATGCTGCAAATGGCGCCGGCACGCATCGTCGACACCCATGTCGACCCGCAGCTATTGCACCACATCATGGGAGCCGGCGTGGTTTCTTGTGGGCTACCAATCGAGATTGTGAGTACCGGCTTACCCGACGTGATGATGCCGCTCGACACGGTGGAGCAACTGCAAGCACTCAAGCCCGACATGACAGCGCTGGCACAGCTGAGCCGTGAGCTTGGCGTGACGGGGGTGCATGCCTTTGCGCTGAGCAACGACGGCTACACCGCCCATGCGCGCAACTTCGGGCCACTCTACGGCATCGACGAGGAAAGCGCCACCGGCACCGCCAATGCCGCCCTCACTCACTACCTGCAACGCCATGGCGTCATCGCGCGCCCGGCCGAGTGCCGCATCATGCAGGGCGAGGCGATGGGCAGGCCCTCGGTGGTAGTTACCCGCCTCATGGCCGACGGCGACATTTGGGCTGGCGGCACCAGCGCCATAGTTGCCAGAGGCGAACTGCTGATATGAGAAATGGATATTAAAAAAGAGGAGGAGCAGAATTCACTGTTCCTCCTCTTTTTTGTTGTAAACCCGAGAGTTAGTGCTCGCGTCAGTCAACGATGAGCATTGCGTCGCCGTAGGCTCCAAACTGGTATTTCTCCTCGATAGCCACCTTGTAGGCCTGCATCACGCTCTCATAGCCGCCAAAGGCGCAAGTGAGCATGAGCATGACTGAATAGGGCAGGTGGAAGTTGGTGAGTAGAGCATTGGCAGTGGTGAAGTCGTAGGGCGGGAAGATGAACTTATTGGTCCATCCGTCGAATGGCTTGATGTGGCCGTTCATGCTCACCGAGCTCTCCATGGCACGCAGGGTCGACACGCCAATGGCGCACACCTTGTGGCCCTCATCGCGACGGGCATTCACGCGCTCGGCTACATCCTCAGGAATTATGATTTGCTCGCTGTCCATGCGGTGCTTGGTGAGGTCTTCCACGTCGATGTT
>DGWL01000037.1 GCA_002396125.1 Porphyromonadaceae bacterium UBA4259 | reverse complement strand
CGGCTGGGTGCCCACAGGTTCTTGTCGAAGCGGTGCAGGCGCTCCTCGATGCTGTCTTGTGCGTGCTTGAGGTCCTTAGGGTCTGGGTAGAGCTGCATGAGCGAGAGGTTGCGCAGGTTCTTCACCTTGTAGATGTCGCCCTGATACATGTTGAGCTTAAAGAAGTCGTCGAGGTTGTAACGGGTGAGGTTGTTGTCGTCGTCGGTGAAGACGTATTGCTGTGCGATGTAGGGGCGAATGTCGTTGAGTTTTACCCAGAACATAGGGAAACGGATGGGGTCGCCACCAAACTCGTCCTGACGGTGCAGCACGGGGCACAGAGCGTCGACGCGCGAGCGCATGGTGTTGCTGCGAGTGTCGAACGACCACTTCTCGATGATGTAGTAGCTCAAAATCTCGTTGCCGGGGATGTCGGCATCCTCGATGGCATAGCGTGGGTTCTTCTCGGTGCTGCCCTTGGCCTCGCTGTAGAGCACATGGAAGCGGTCGAGCATCTCGGCCACTTTGATGCGATACTCCTCGGTGAACATCTCTCGCCCGTCAAGGTATTCATAGGCGGGAATCTGGTTGTTGGCGAGCAGTCGCATGATGATAAAGAACATGCTTTGGCCGTCTTCATTGGGCTCCTCGGGGTAGTAGAGCGCCGGGTTTTTGCCCTTGGTCAAGTCGAGTGAGCGATACACTGTCTTGCTCCACTGTAGGTCGGCCTCGCTGGGCTCCTTTTGCTCAAAGAAAGCTTGTTGACGGTCGGAGACGCGCACCGCGCCGTCGTCTTTCTTGTCGCGACGGTTATTATCGCCACTCTTTTTCACTACTTGAGCGCTTGCTCCGGCTGCTGCCAGGGCCGCAATGAGTGCCAGTGCTATTAATCTTAGGTATTTCATAACTATATTATAGTGAGTCGTGAGTTTTTTATTCTAAAAACTTAGTTTACAATAACCTCCATGGGCGATAGCTCGCGGGTGATGCCATCGGGACCGGTGGCGCGAATGCGGCTGATGTAGAATCGCTTGCCGCGCTGCATGCGGCGGAAGCTGTTCTTCTGTCGCTCCGAGAAGCTGCCTCCTGCCGAAACCTCGGGAATGGCGTTGCCCATCGAGTCGAAGATGATGGTCTCGAAGCTCACCACGGTGAACTCGATGTTGAGCAGACCGTCGTCGATGGCCGCGTGCAAGCCGCCGGTGTTGAGCAACGTGCCCTTGGGGAATGGGCGGCTACCCTTGTAGCGCGCAGTGTTGCCCTCGGCATCGCGATAGGCGATGTAGGCGGTGGGGTCGGGAAGCTTGCGCACCTTGAAAGTAGTGGTGCCCACGTTAGTTCTCACTCCATCCACATCCACGCTCACCGATATTGCGCACTCAGCACCCACCTGTGTGGGTCGTGCAATCCAGCCGTCGCCGCTCTTCACAAGCGAGCCGTTGGTCATTGTGGCGCTCACGGTGCCGTTGCCGATGCCCGGAACCGAAATCGACACGGGGTTGTCGATACCGGCATAGAACACGTTCATCATTGTGGCGCTCACAGTGGCGATGGGGTCGATGACGGTGTAGCTCGACTTGAAGTCGCGCTTGTAGACAACGCCGTCGCGGCCCACAACCTCGATGTAGCCCGAGTAGTCGAATGTGCCCGAACGGCTGGTGCCCACCTCATAGATGCCTTTGTTGTTGCTCAAGCGGGCGCCGTTAACGTAGACGGTGGGGCGCTGTGTGGAGTCGATGGCTGCCAGCACAATTTGCGATTGGTATTTTGAACCTCGCATCACCACTCTCGATTGTGGTATGACGAAGGCGTCAATCCAGTTGACTTTGAGTTGGCTCAGGTCGGTGTTGGTGAGGGTGAGCAGGTGGTTGAGCACCTCGCCCTCGGCATAGCGCACATCGTTCTGCAACTTGCTGAGCAGCGAGATGGCTGCCACGGTGGGCATGTTTTCAAACATTGTCTCTTCCCACGTCTTGTTGCTGCCAATGTCGCCTGTTGTCTTGAATGGCTCGGTCGAGAGTGCCGCCTCGAGGTTGCGAAGTTTGTCGGGGTCGTCGAGATATCGAGCTATTGCATTCTTGAAGCGGTTGATGCGCATGCGCAAGTCGGTGCCGCGGCGGGTGGCGGGTTCAAGCATTACCACGTTGGCCGCATCCAGGTTGTCGCGGTTCTTAATGTTGTTCACGTCGCCTTGTGGGCCATCGGCCGCCTTGACAATCATCGACTTCAAGGTGTCGATGTAGGCATAGAGACTATCGGTGGCGTTGCGCACCTCGTTGCCCGAGTTGAGCAACGGGAGCCCGTTCTTGGGGTCTTTATTGTAGAATGCCTGGAGTTGAGCCATCATCTGCATGTTGCGCGCGGTAATGGTGCGATTGGAGCGCTTAAGTCCTTCCTCCACTTGGCTGAAGCCGTTGAGCACATCGTTCGACACATTGAGCGCAAGCATGGCCGTCAAGACGATATACATGAGGTTTATCATCTTTTGGCGTGGCGACATCTTCGCCAGTGACTGATTTTTTCCAGTAGCCATTTGCTATTTAGTGTGTAAAAAGGGTGTGATTATTCGTCGTAGTTGGTTTCGTTGTAGGTGCTGTTGTCTTGGTCCTGCTGCGCGTTGTCGTCCATTCCGGGCATCATAGCGCCGGGCATGGGGCGATACATGTTCACGGTCATGGCCTTGATCATCTTCTCATACACGCTGTTCAATTGCTTCATGTAGCGTGCCATCTTCTCGGTCTCGTCGCAGTAGTGAGCACTCTCGGCTGCCGATTTCTCGTACATGTCGCGAATGTCCTTAAGGCCACGGTTCACGCGGTCGATGCTGTCGAGCTGCGACGAGATGCTCTTGAGCTGAATCTCGTAGATGGTGTTCAAGCCGCCCACGTTGCGGTTCAGAGCCTCCATTTGCTCAATGTAGCCGCTTGTGTTCTGGGTGATGCTCTCGCTGTTGCTCGTTATCGACTCATAGCTCGAGAGCAACGTCTGCTGCACGTTGTTGAGGGCAGTGGTGGTCTCGCTCAAGCGTTGCATCTGCTCGCTGATGGCGCTCATCTGCGACAGGTATTGCTGAGTGGCGTCGGTGAGCTCGGCCATGCGCGAGAGTTGCTCGCTTGCGTTGTTCATCTTGGCAATACTCTCGCTCAGCGACTGTGTCTCTTCCTCGCTGAGCTGTAGGCCTTGTGGCAGGCCCATCACGCTCTTCACCTCCTGCTGGCTCATCGATGCGATGGCAGCGGCCACCTCGGGGCCGGCAACCACAGTCGCTCCGCCTTGAGCGGCAGGCAGTCCCTCGATGTGTACTGTTCCTCCACCGCCTTCACCGGCTTGCTGAGGCGCATTGATGCTTATCTCGCCTCCTTCACCTGTGCCGCCGGTGATGTCGCCATTGATAGTGACATTGCCACCACCGCCGCCAGCAAATGGTGGACGGTCGTCGGGGTCACCGGTATCAAGCACCGGGAACACATCTTCCCAGTGATATTCTTTCTCAGGACGTTCAAATGCTGTGATAATAAACATCAGCACCTCGGTACCCATACCGATGGTGAGCAGCAAGTTTCCCATGGGCAAGTGCAAAATCTTGAACAAAGCACCCCAGATAACGATAGCTGCACCTATACTGTAGGCAAAGTTGAAAAAGCGCTGTGTAACCATTTGCCTTTTTCTCTTGCGCTGAATTTTTGTGGTTTTATTAGCGGTAGCCATGTTGTATTGCTATTTTTTTAATGTGTGTTTTAGTCGTTCTTGTGTAGCCGGTAATTAGTCGCAGCAGTTGTTTTTGCGCTTCGACTTGGTGAAGCCCACCTTGGTGCGCACGCAACGGAAACCAATGTAGGAGCGTTGCTCGTTTTGGTATTCCCACATGCGAATGTCGCTGCGGATGTTGTGAGCCACATCTTTCCACGAGCCGCCACGCACTATCTTGCGCGACATCTTGTAGGGGTCTTCCTTGGCAACATAGTAGCGGTACTCGGGGTTAAGGTCATTGGTCATGCGGTCGATGCTCTCGGTATAGCTGGTCGATGTCCATTCGCTCACGTTACCTGCCATGTCGAAGAGACCATTGTCGTTGGGCTCATAGGTCCCAACGGGAGATGTGATGATGCTTCCGTCGCGCACATAGTTGCCCTCGTTGGGCTTGAAGTTGGCATAGAAACACCCTTCATCCTCGGTGAGAGGCAGATTGCCGTCCCAGGGATAGATGTTCTCGTTTTTTCCGGCACGAGCGGCATACTCCCACTCGGCCTCGGTGGGCAGGCGGAAGGGCTCAATGTAGACACCGTCCTTGCCTAGCGATTTCTTCAAGAACTCGGTGCGCCAGTGGCAGAAGGCGTTGGCCTGTTCCCAGCTCACGCCCACCACGGGGTGGTTGTTGTAGTTGCCGTTGGCGAAGTACAATCTCACGTAAGGCTCGTTGTAGCTGTTCTCAAAGTCGTTAATCCAGCAAGTGGTGTCGGGGAATATGTTAACTATATAGGTGTTTACAAAGTCATATTCGCTTTGCAACGTGCGGGTGATTGTTTGACGGATGATGCGGCCATCATCGTCGACAAATGCGGTGTCCTTGCTGATGGTGGGGTTGGTGGTGGGCACTGCATGGTCGGTGTTATAGTCGCGGGTGGTGGGGTCGAAGCGGTTGCGACGCTTGGCGGCCTCGGTGAGATTATAAATCTCATAGCGGTAGTTCATCTGCCTGGGGTCAAGTTCCTTCTTGCCTGTGATGGGGTTAACGCGATACACGCTCTCGATAGCGCGCTCTTCATCCTCGCTGGGGTTCTTCCAGGGAATGTTGCGATTCCAGTTCAGGTGGGGAGTGATGGGGTTGCCATCCTTGTCTTCCTCAATCTTGAACTCCTCGTTGCCACCATAGGCGGGGTCGGCAAGACGCTCGCGGATGATAGAGTCGCGAACCCAGTAGACAAACTGCTTGTACTTGCTGTTGGTCACCTCGTTCTCGTCCATCCAGAAGGCGTCGACGCTCACACCGCGTGCGGTAGAGTCGATGCCCCACAGCGAGTCGCGTTGGGCCGGGCCCTCTTTCATTGAGCCACAATCAATTAGCACCATGCCATAGGGTGTGGGCTCGGTGAATGTCACAGCTCCCACGCCAGTCACTTCGCCACCGCCGCTGTTAATCGACTTGCGAATTCCACTGCACGAGGCCAGTGCTATTGTCGCTATAAGAAATATAAAAAACTTTTTCATGAGTTTATATTGTGAGTGTATTGTTATCTGTTTCGTGTTTTATCTTGCCCGGGGCATCACATTATTCTAATGCTCTTGTGCTTGTTGCGATTGCGCTCGCCCATGTTGAGCTTCACGTTGTAGTTCAAGAACAACTCATGGCTGCCGTGAGTGGCCTTGTTCATCGCCGAGATGGGCCAGTCGTAGGCATAGCCGATAAAGAAGTTCTTAAACTCGGCGCCTATCATGGCGCTCACAGCGTCCTTGTGACGGTAGGCGACACCAAACGAGAGGAACTTGTTGTACCTCATTCGGGCAGTCGCCTCGTACTGGAAGAACTTTGTGTCGGTCTTCACAAACACCGAGGGTTGTATTTCAAATAACGTGTTTTTTATGGGAATATTGCTACCGGCCATTAAATAAAAATAGCGACCGGTGTCAAACTGATACAAATCCTCCTCATTCTCACCGGCTTTCAGGGTGATGGTGGGAGCCGTGAGATGAGTGCCTGAGAGTGCTACCCAAAACCACTTGTGGATGAACGAGACGCCCACTGCCACGTCGAGTGCACGACCGTTAATCACTCCCTTGGGGATGGCATCGTCGGCACTGGTGTGATACTGGTCGTTCTCGGGCACAACGATACTGTCGCCCTTGAACGACTGGTTTATCAGGCCGGCTTGAACGCCCACGCTGAGCCATCCGCCCAGCATCTTTTTCTTCCATGCCAGCTGTGCGGCTATGGTCTGTGTGCTGAACAAGCCCACGTTTTCCTGTTGCACGAGCAGTCCTGTTCCCCAACGCCTGTTCAGGAACTTGAAAGGCATGTCGGCCATCGCCATGAACGACATGGGCGCATGCTTGACGCCTAGCCATTGCAGGCGGCTGCCGGCAGTGATGTGTATGAAGTCGACATTGCCCACCGAGCTGGGGTTGTAATAGGCTGGCACAGCCCAGTATTGAGTGAGCTGGGCATCGATTTGTGCTTGAGCCTGGAATTGCGCTGCGAGCGCAATCACCAGCGTTGATAGCAATGTTTTGATGTGTCGTTTAATCATTTCTCTCTGTTAATCTCTCGCTTATTCAAAGTAGAACGTCACCACCACCATGCTGTTTTTTATCTTGCTCACGCTCTTGGTGAACACTTCCATCTCGGGGAAGTCTTGCAGGTCGGGGCGGTTCTTTTCGAGCAGGTTTTTCAAGCCAAAGCAAAATTTCACCTCGGGGCACAACTTGAAGAAGGGCAGGTAGAAGTCACATCCCATGCCCACAGTGAGCATCACGTCAAAGTCCTTGACGCGCAACTGGTCGGGGCGTTCCTTGCTCAAGTCAAACACGCCCATGGCACCGGCGGTGAAATAGGGGCGAAGGTTGCGGTAGCGCTTCGACGATATCTTAAGGTCGATGGGCAACACTAAATAGGTCGCCTTCATGTTTTGGCTCTGCTTCCTGATTGTTGGCTCGAGTGCGTCCTCGGGTGCTTTGGAGTTGAAATATTTCACCACCTTGTTGCCAAAATACATGCCGGGCGACAGGCGCAGGTTGAAGTGCTCATGAAGCCTGAGGTCGGCAAGCACGTTCACGCAAAAGCCCGGTGAGTGGTTGGGCACATCGGCCCACCACGACTGGCCATCCTCGCTCACGTAGCCGTTGTTGGTTATTAGCAGGTCCTGAAAATTGGCACCCACCGAGAAACCGTAGTGAATGCGCTTCAAGTCGGCATACTGGCGGTTCAAGATTTTGTCATTGTCTTGAGCCACAGCACTTAGCGACACGAGCATGAGGATGAAAATAGCAATATGTCGGTAGCTGGAAATACTCATCTCACTAGTTATAACGCAATTTTTTGGATGATATTGCATTTTTTTGGTTTTTGCAATCTTGAGTTGTGCTTCACTCACTCTCACGCCATTCTATTGGCAAGGCGTGAGACGGGCTTGGTGAACCAGCGGTGCACTGCACAAGCCAGCACCAGCAGCACGGGCAATGTGCCCTCAAAGCTGTAGTCGTAAACGAGCCAGCCGTAATGTCCACACAGCGGTGCCACAAGGTAGCAGAATATCAGGTTAGCGGGTTTTTGCAGAATGTAGATTTCAAAGCTGATAGTACCCAGCCACACCAGTGGCTTGCATGTGAGGATGCGGCCCAGCGCTCCCTCGTGGTGGTTAAGCAACGTGCACCCGGTGATGATTGCCGCAACCGGAATCCACCACAATGGGGCAAAAAGCAGCTTGCCCAGCACGTTCTCGCATATGGCATGCAGGGTGATGAACAGCACTATAATGGCTAGGATGGCCAACTCGATGACAGTAGCCTTTGCAAAGCTGAGGTGTTGCACTTTATCGCTCAGGCGTGGAATACTCATTGCCAGTGCCATGCCGGTGGCATAGTCGATAATGCGCGCCAGCGGGTGCACATGGGTGAGCGCCACAATGTTGTCGCCGGCACTGTAATCAATGATGATGAGCGCTGTGCATGCCACGGCAATCGCGGTCCATGTGGCCCACAGCCTCGAGTGGCGCATGGCCTTGAGCAGCAGCGGGGTGGTAATGACACATGCCAGCATTGTGCTCAAGAACCATGAGTGAATGCTGTAGTTGTACACGCTGTCGAGCCGCGGAATCCACGATTGCAACAGCATCACATGCAAGGGCAGGTCCGGGCCGTAGTGCAACGCGTGCACACGGGTGAGGTCGAGAGCAATGATCATTGCTAGCACGAGCCAGTGGAGCGGCACAATGCGCCCCAGGCGTCGGCTGTAGAAACCGCGAGTGTAACAGGTGTCACGGCCGGCGTTGTGGTGAAGCACGGTGAGGAAACCGCTCACCATGAAGAAGAATACCACACCCATGAAGCCCAGTTCCACAGTCCACCGCATCATGAAGTGGTAGCACACTATCACGATGGCAAAGAGTGCGCGCCATGATGTCAAGGTCTTGATCATTGCAGGCTGTAGCGGGTGTTAAATGATTGTGGTATAATTGTTTTTGCGAGTGAAGAGGCCTTTCAGGTGATAGGCTGCGCTCACGATGGGGCGAATAAGCACCATTAGTGGTGCCGAGAACAGCAATAGCGGCAACTTGAGCAAGTAGCAGTTGCGGAAGGTGATGAGCATGGTGGGCAGCCACGTGATAAGGAAGATGATAGCGGCTGCGGCAAGCACGGCCAGGTTGTTCCATGCCAGCACAATGGCGGCCACAATGGCGGCAAGGCGCAGCCAGTAGAGCAGCGACATGAGAGCTTGAACGCGGAATTGGCGCTTGGTGTTCACGTGGCGTGAGGTGAAGTCGCGGCGCGTCTTGAGCGTGCCGAAGGCATGCGGCAGGTCGTCATAGTGGGCTGTGGTGTAGGTGGGTGGCAACAGCTCCAGACGAGTGTTCTTTGCATTGGCAATCTCGCTGATGAAGATGTCGTCGTCGCCCCACTTGAGTTCAAGCGAGCGCGAGAAACCCTTGTGCTTGTAGAAAAGCTCTTTACGATAGGCCAGGTTGTCGCTAATGCCACGATAGGGCTTCCCCTTGATGGCGCTCAGTAGCCACTGCATCGAGGATGTCATCTCGTCATAGATGCGATAAGTGCGTCCAAAGCCCTTGTCGTTGTCGTGGCTGAAATGGGAGTATCCCAGCACCACGTCAACACCTGGTCCAAAGTTGCGCATCATTGCCATTAGCCAGCGGTCGCTGTGTATCTGGCAGTTAGCGTTGGTGGTGAGAATTACATCATGTTGCGAAGCCTTGATGCCCAGCATGATGGCAAGCTTCTTGCGCGAGAGCGAGCGGGTTTGGCCCGGCACAGTCACAATCTTGAGATGGTCGAAATATACCATCATGTCACCAATCAGGTCCTTGGTGCCGTCGACCGATGCGTCATCAACCACAATCACCTCGAAAGGTGCTGGGTACTGCTGGCGCATTATAGTGGGCAGGAACTTGTTGAGCCACTTGTCGTCGTCGTTGGCAAACACGATTACCGACACGCTGGGCAGGTCGTCGGGATAAAGGTAGCGGCGAGTGCGCTCATCAACCTTGATGAACTTCAATAGCCTCATGCTGCGACGGTTATACCATGTAATCCACACTAGCGATAGCAATAGAGCCGCTCCAAGCAGGCACCATATCATATAATGTATATTCAGCGAGAATATCATTTTACTCTTTTTTAAATCTCTGCAAAGTTACATAATTATTTTTATATAATGAAACTGTAGGAGCATTTGGCAATAAAAGAAATCGCCAGTAGCCTCTATGCCACTGGCGATTTTGCTAATTATGCATTATATGCATTATTAATCTAGTCGTCGAGGCTCGTTTGCATGTACACGTCGTAAATCAGTGCTCCAGCCGAGTTCTCCATCGCAACGCCCGTTTTGGCAGAATTAAGACCGCAACTCATCACTTGATATGGGTGCCCTGCACTATATAGAACCATGCCAATCATGTTGTTCTTAATATCGAAAAACATTGGTTTTGTGCCATAGGGATAAGTAGTATATTCAGCAATCTCGCTTGCTCCTAACTGATAGGTGTAAATCTTGTTATAAGCATTACCACTAGCACCATTGTTGAAGACATAGAACTTATTGGTATTTAAGATGAATGGATAACAGCGCAATCCTTCATTCACGCCGAGCGTTCGGTCCCAAACAGATTTACTATTTATAAAGCAGTAATTGCTGGCAGTTTTTAAATCAACGTCGGTGTATTGGCTCAAACCATTGCTTGCAGTGTAACGGCAAATGTATCCGCTGCCACCATTGACGGCAAATTATAGTATGTTCCAAAAGTCACTCCACCACTTCGCCTTCCACATCCTCGATGGGAAGGGGTGGGGGTAGGGCGGGAGCCGGCAGGAGCATGGTGGTGTGAAGGCTATAGCCCAGGCGGCGCGCTTGAGGCTTGAAAGTGCGATAGGTGATGGCGCCGTTCACGATGCCGCTCACGATGGGCACCAGTTTCGACACACCCTCGGCAACACCGCTCTTGGAGAGTTCAAGCCCCACCATCTTCGCCACCTTTTTCACGGCGATGTTCACCGCGCCGTTTTGCAACACCTGCTCAGGCAACTTCTTGATGAACTGCTTTTGCAGCCGTGCGCCAATCTCTTGCAGAGCCCTGGTGGCTACTGCCACTCCTGTCATTACTCCAACAAACACAGTGAGCAGGTTGAGTGCGCCCTGAGTGAGATGCCCCTGCGAGTCGCGCAAGTCGGGATAGCCGTAGATGTAGGCAAGTTTCTGCGCCACAACGAGCACGTGGTAGTAGAACTGGGCGATATCGGTTGGCACAGTTCCCAGTGTTGCCCATCCGCCTGGCACTCCCATCGCCGTTGAGAGCAGCGTCACTTTCTTGGTGTGCGACTTGATGGTGTCGGCGGCAATCTTGTCGAGCACCTTGCTTGGCACCACGCCGGCTGTGCCGCGATTGATGGCGTCGTTAATGTGCTCGGGACAGCAATGCTGCTTGAGAGCGTCACGCAGAAATTTCTCGCGGTCGACGGCAACGCCGGGCAACTTTAGTGCCGCACTCATCACCTTGTTCCAAATGCTTGATTCTTTTTTCATTTCTGAGTGTTTAATATGCTGTGCTTTAGTTTAATAAGATGGTTGACCAGTGCGCTGCCAAGCGCTGGTGCCGCAAAGCTAATAATAAAAATTTGAATTACGCCTACTTTGCGTTATAAAAAAACTCTGTAACTTTGCATCGTGAATTTCATGCGACTTATATTAACCATGGCTCTTGTGCTGGCAGTGGCGATAAGCACCTGGGCACAACCTGAGGGCATTGATTACAATGCCAACCGCATTGTGCTCAACGGCGACGACTGGAGCTCGCTCATTGCCAACCTAGTTGACGGCCGCCGAGCCAATCGCAAATTCACTATTGTCCACATTGGCGACTCGCATGTGCAACCGGGAATCGTCAGCGATGAGGTGAGACGACTGCTGCAAGAGCACTATGGCAACGGAGGCCGCGGCCTCATTAGTCCGTTGGCAATGGCAGGCACCAACGAGCCTGCCGACTATCTGTTGAAGTCTTCAACGGGAGTGGCAGCTTCAAGCCGGTTGCTTTCCTCTTCTAAGCCTGCGGGAATGGGTTTCACAGGCGTGGCGGTGAGGTTTCCCGGCCGTGGCACGACTCTCAATATCAAGGCTAAGAATCCTGCCGATGAGTTTTACCGCATCACGCTCTACCATTCGCCTGTGGGCTTTGACGCGTGGCAGGGGGGCGACACTCTCAAGGGGCATCGGTTGAGTGCCACCGCCACACAATATGTGCTGCGGGAGATGGCCGACTCCGCTAGTGTGCGACTGGCAGGCGATGCGTCGCTCTATGGTGTGCGGTTGCTTGGCAGTCATCGCGGCGTGGTGGTCGACTGCATTGGCAATAATGGTGCTACCTATCGCAGCTATCTGGGCATCAATGGCTTCGCACGCCAGTTGCGCGACCTTGACCCGCAACTGGTTATCATCTCGCTGGGCACCAACGAGGCCTATGGCAACTACTCCTCGCTGTGGAGCGATATCGACCTGATACTCTCTTCAATCAAGCGCGAGTGCCCGGCTGTTAAGTTCTTGCTCACCACACCGCTCGAGACTCACAAGAAAGGCTCACGAGGCTACCGCATCCAGACGGGTATAGCCACCGTGCGCGACCTCATCATCAATTATGCCCGCTCGCGCCATGTGCCCACATGGGACTTCTACCGGGTGGGAGGCGGCACGGGAGCGGCAAACCGATGGCTGCGCGCCGGCTACATGAACACCGATCATCTGCACTTGCGCCCCTGTGGTTATCACCTGCAGGGCAGCCTTCTGGCCCAGGCTTTGCTACGCCTGCTAAGTGGCGAGGACGATGGCACCGACATCCATGACCTTCCCGCTCGGCAACCCGAGCAGGGACCACGGGAAGAAACAGTGGGCGACAGCACCGACAACCCCGCCATTCTTGAAGATTGGCAACAAAATTCCAGCACCGACAATTAGCGCCCACTAGGCGGCAACTTTTCCAACCTCAGTGCACACTAATTTCACTAATTTAAACTAAACACCGCCTAGAGAATAGAGGAGCTCGCTTGCGCGAGAAAATTATTGCGCCGTTGGCGCTAAAATTTAATCAGTTTAAAATTTTAATAAAAAATAATTTTAGCGAAGCTTTAATTTCCGCCCATCGGGCGGCAACTGTCGCAATCTCAAGGTACACTAATTTCACTAATTGAAACTAACCTCCTAGGGGATTTTATCAAACAAAAACAACAAAGAACAACAACATCAACAAAAAATTGTTTTCTTTGTTAGGATTTGTTGTTTTTGTTTGAGGTACAGTTTGACAAAAAATCACTGCACCGGCAATTGTCCTTAATTAAAAAGAGATAGTTGACCTTGTCGGTAATTGTCTTTGAAATATGCTGGGGAGGCACTGGCAATCTCCCTTGCTTTGCACTTGGGCGTGGCACTGTGATGGTGTGTGATTAAACTTTTGCGCCTTTTCGGTGTCACATTTATTGACTAAGCAGGCGTAATAAAACGTGAATTTTAGATAAAAATTGTGCGTTCGGTTGCTTTTATTAAGAAAAAATATATATATTTGCAAGTTGAAATGAAACGTGTGCTTTACATATTAACTCTGGTCCTCGTGCTTGGCGTGGTAACGCCGGGCGCTGCAGCCCTTGCCGAGCCCCGCATAGAGCAGGTGGCGGCCGATGAGGCCAATGCTACAGGCGGCAAAGGTTGCATTGCCATGACGGCTGGAGAGAGCGATGCCACGTTCAACGTTTACTCCATCACCGGCCAGCTTATCAAGACCGTCAAGGTGAATGCCGGGACCAAGGCCACCATCGATTTCCCCAAGGGGTTCTACATCGTGAAATGCGTGGGTAAGTGGTCGCGCAAAGTCGTTGTCAAGTGATATTGACCGATGATTTTATGAAAAAATAACACAAGTGGGCTGCAGGATGTATTCATGCGGCCTAAATTTTTTTTAAAATTGGTGCAAGTTGAGGTAAATATAAAATGAAAAACAAAATTTTTTATTTACGATACGCAGTCCAATTTATCTAAACTTTGTGATTATTGCCGGTTAATGTAATATATTTGTTGTAACTTTGTCAAGTCAATATTAGTGAAGAGAGAACGAAAACCGAAATCTCAAAAATAATTCCTCACATACCTTATTTTTATGAAGAAAACATTATTACTACTGACGGTGGCTCTCCTGGCGTTCACGGCGGGACGGGCTGAGACTGTTACCGATGTTCTTAATCGTGCCACTACCGGTGTCACGGGTACAAGCTACACGGAATGGTCGGGTAAAACAGCGACCTCTGATGCTGTTTATGCGGGACAGAGCGCAGGTGGAAACTCAAGTATTCAGTTGAGATCCAATAATAGCAATTCGGGCATTGTGACTACTGCTTCGGGCGGTAGGGTGAAAAGTGTTACAGTTGAGTTTAACTCCAACACAACCAATGGCCGTGTGCTGAATGTTTATGGCAAGAACTCGGCCTATAGTGCGGCAACCGACCTGTATGATTCAGGCAAGCAAGGCACTTTGCTTGGAACAATTACCAAGGGCGGCACTTCCACCTCGCTCACCGTGGCTGGAGATTATACCTATATAGGTCTTCGTTCAAAAGAGGGTGCTATGTATTTAACAAGTATCACAATTGTGTGGGAAACCGGTGCGAGTGCCTCAGTCGCCACTCCCGATATCAGTGGCACTACTCCTTTTGCCGGCAGCACCCAGGTGTCGATTACATGTGCCACCGCCGGAACTTCGGTTTATTACACTATCGATGGAAGTGAGCCAACTAATGCCTCGGCACTCTACCAGAATCCATTTACCATCAATGCCACCACGACGGTCAAGGCTATCGCCTTCGATGCCTCCGGCGCCGCATCATCGGTGGCGAGCAAGGAGTTTGTTGCGAGAACACCGGTTGCTAGCATTGCCGAGTTTAATGCTCTGGAGGATAACACGCCTTTCGTTTTCAACTCGGCTGTGGTTGCACTTGCGCAAGCCACCAATAATAACTTCTATGTTCAGGAACTTGATGGCTCGAAAGGTATGCTCATTTATGGAAATGTGGGACAAACCTATGAACTTGGCGATGTGATTCCGGCCGGCTTCACAGGCACCAAGAAAACCTTTAACGATGCTCCCGAGATGACTGATCCCAATGGTTTTCAGGAAAAAACAGGCACTGTGGCTGTGGCACCGGTTGAAATGACAATCGACGATGTGACGCTTGAGAACTTTGGACGCTATGCGATTATCAGGAATGCTTCGTTCAACACTGTCGAAAAGACCATGACCGCAGGCGACAAGTCTGTTGCCTATCACACAACCTTCTTGAGCGACATTCCTACCGATGGCGCTGCCTATGATGTGAAGGGAATTGTCAACTATTACAAAAAAAACCAGTTTCTCCCTGTGAGCGTTGAGGCAGTGGCTAGCGATGTGAACTACTACCTGGTGGGCAACTTCAACGATTGGACTCAGAGCGATGGTTACAAGTTCACTGCTAAAGCCGATGGCAGCTATGAACTTTACAGGTCTCTTAACGATCCCACCGACGTCGATGGCAACCCTCTTGAAGAGGGCATCCTGTTCAAGATTTTGAAGGTTGAGAACGACTCTACTACTTGGCTTGGCGGTGGTGGCGATATAAACCCCTACGATATCAAGAGTGACTGGCACAACGATATTGAGCTCGTTGATGGCAAAAACTTCCACATGACTGATGGAGGCAACTGCACATTCACAATCAGCAGCGACCTCAAGCTCACTGTCGACAAGGAGAAATACCTCTACATCACCGGCACATTCAATGATTGGGCAAAGAAACCTATGCAAAATGCCGCCGGGTGGATAATTACCCAAGAATATACTGCCGGCGATGAGTTTAAGTTCCGCAATGAGTGGGGCGACTGGTTTGGTGCAGTTGAACTCTCTTGTGCCCAGCTTGACAATCTCGTTACTTCTACCGATGACGGCAATTTCAAGTTTGTGGAATCTGGCCAATACACTCTCGCTGTGAATAACGCTGTTACATCACTGGTTGTCACCGATGATAATTATGTTCCTGAAGGCTATAACTATGTGCTGGTGAACAGCACTACCGACATCACCACCGGCACCTATCTCATCGTTTACGAGGAAGGACGGGTGGCATTCAATGGCGGCCTTGAGAAGCTTGATGCGGTTGGCAACACCATTGATGTGACTATTACCAATAACTCAATTCCGGCCAACGAGACTACCAATGCGGCATCGTTCACTATCGATGTGGAGGCGGGCACCATCATGAGCGCCAGCGGATATTATATTGGCAAGACAGCTAATTCTAATGGTCTTGATGCAAGCCGATCACCAGATTACACCAACACCTTATCTATTGATAACGATGGCAATGCGGTGATAACTGCATCTGGTGAGTGTGTCCTTCGCTATAATAGCGCCAGCAATCAAGAGCGTTTCCGCTATTACAAGAGTGGGCAACAACCCATTCGTCTCTACAAGAAGGTAGGCGAGACTGCTGCGGTGGCAACTCCGGTGATTAGTGGTGACACTCCATTCACCGGCAGCACTCAAGTTACCATCACTTGCACCAATGAGGATGCCATCATCTACTACACCATCAACGGCGACACTCCTACCCGTGAGTCAACCCGATATACAGAGCCCTTCACCATCACCGAGACCACAATAGTAAAGGCAATCGCTGTAGAAGGCGAGGCAACCAGCATTGTGGCTGTGAAGGAACTGGTGAAGATTAGTGAGGTTGCTACCATTGCCGAGTTTATTGAACTTGAGAATAACACCAAATTCGTTTTCACCGGCAATGCCGTGGTTACTTATCAAAATGAAAGCGCTAATGGAACATGGATTAAGGATGCAACCGGTTATGCCTACATCTATGGCGCCGGTCAGCCCACTTATAGCAATGGCGATGTGATTCCTGCTCGCTGGGGTGGAAAGAAAGAGATGTATAATTCAACTCTTGAGATAACAGGTCCCATTCTTATTGAAGCTGAAACCACAGCCGATGCCTCTCCGGCCGAGGTGACCGTTGCCAATGCCACCGCCGAGCATGGTTATTACAAACTCAGTGGTGTGAACATCAGCGGTGTTAATGGTAATAAATTCAGCATTAGTGATGCTTCGGGCGAAGTTGACGGTTACAACAAGTTCAGTATTTCTATTCCTGAGGTGATTGAGGGAAAGACGTTTGATATCGTTGGTCTTCTTGAGAATTATCAGGATGGCGTTCAGTTCTATCCCATCAAAATCGACGAAGTTGATGTTCAATACACTCTCAATGGCGTCTCGTTTGCCGAGGGACGCAACTGGGCTACCTGGTTCGGTGACACTGACTTGGCTTTGCCCGAGGGCGTTCAAGCCTATGTGGTGACCGCCGTTCAGGACAATAAGGTGGTTGTGGAGCAGGCAACTTGCATTCCCGCCAATGTGGGTGTGCTCCTCTATCGCGAGACAGCGATGGAGAGCGTCAGCACCACAGCAGCCGACGCACTGCCTTCGGCTCCCGAGAGCCTGCTGCAAGGCACACTTGAACCGGTGGCCATCAGCAATGGTTACGTGCTCTATAACAATGAGTTTATAAAGGTTCAGAGTGGCACAACTCTTGCCGCTCATCGCTGCTACTTGCCCATGACCACTGCCGCTGAAGGCGCTCCCTCAATATTGAGGATTACAACCGGCGGCACAGTAACCGGCATCGACAGCATCAATGCCGCCGACACAAACAATGACACCTACTATAACCTCATGGGCCAGCCCGTGACTAATCCCACAACCGGCATCTACATCAGGGGTGGTCGCAAAGTAATCGTCAAGTGAGTTGACGCAATGCGATAGTTAAATAATTAACCGAGAATATGAAAAAGGGCTGCATGTCGCGTGATGTGTGGCCCTTTTCTTGTGTGATTCAGTCTTTGTAAGGTGGCGGGGGGAATCTATAATAACATGATTACTTAAAAAATGTTATAAAACGATTAGTTTCTCAGTCAAAAGTATTAACTTAGCAAGTTAATTAACTGCACTATGATACTTGCCGAGTTGTTTCCATATTCCCGCTTGATTTTTACTGTTTTATATGGTATTACTGCGGTGGCCATTATCGGCGTTGTGGTGAGTGAGAACCGCAACCCCGTCAAGACCTTGGCATGGATTACTGTGCTGGTGCTGCTGCCAGTGGCTGGTATTGTGCTGTATCTTTTCTTTGGGCGCAGCCTCAAGCACGTGCGCATGATATCGCGCAAGAAGCGCCGAAAGCTAATCAAGCGCGACGACATTAAGCACTTGATGACATCGCAGGGCGACGCCTTCAGCCAGTTACCCATCAAGTGGCAGCAAATGGTGAACATGGTGAACAACATTCAGGGCTCGCCCTATCTTGCCAACAACGAGGTGCAAATTTTCACCAACGGGCACGATAAGTTTGACGCCTTCAAGCGCGACCTGCTTGCTGCCCGCAACTATATTCACATTCAGTATTATATCATTGAGAACGACACCATTGGCAATGAGATTGCCGACATCTTGCGCCGCAAGGTGCGCGAGGGCGTGAAGGTGCGAGTGCTCTACGACCATGTGGGCTCTTTTCACTTTAACATGTCGTTCTTCAAGAAGTTGCGGCGCGATGGTGTAGACGTGTATCCATTCATGAAAATCACATTCCCTGAGTTTGCCAATCGCATCAACTGGCGCAACCACCGCAAGATTGTGGTCATTGATGGCGAGGTGGGCTACATTGGCGGCATGAATATTGCCGACCGCTATCTCGACCGAGGCAAGCTTGGGCACTGGCGCGACACTCACTTGCGCGTCAAGGGCGACGTGCTGGCAGCAATGCAGGTGTCGTTTGCTATCGATTGGAACTTCATGAAACGCGAGCTCATCGAGGAGAGCGTGCCGCTCGTTGCTCCGGGCTCTATTGCTAATCCGGTGGCTGTGCAGCTGGTAACCGGCGGTCCCACCAGCCAGTGGGGAAACATGGCGTTCGTCTTCCAGAAGGCGATTGTCAACGCACGCAAGTGCATCTATATCCAGACTCCCTATTTTCTGCCTAGCGACAGCTTGTTAAAGTCGTTGCAGGTGGCGGCACTGAGCAAGGTTGACGTGCGCCTGATGATTCCGCGCAAGCCCGACAGCTTCCTGCTGCGCTATGCCAGCTATTCCTATGTGAAGCAATGCCTTGATGCCGGCATCAAGATTTACTTCTATGAGCCTGGAATGCTTCACTCTAAGGTGGTGGTTATCGACGATGAGTTTGTCACCACCGGTTCCACCAACTTCGACTTCCGCAGTTTTGAGCACAACTTCGAGGGCAACCTGCTGCTCTACAGCAAGGAGTTCAACAAGCGCATGACTCAAATTATGCACGACGACATGCTGCGGTCCACTCGCATCAGCATGAGGGCATGGCGCCGCCGCTCGCTGTGGCAAAAGGCGCTTGAGTCGCTCACGCGCCTCTTCGGTCCGTTACTCTAGTTCCAGGTTTCAAGACATGCTTGAACTTCTGTAGTCAAGATTATTTAAAATCGAGATAACACATGAATTTTCTTAAATCTATCATGATTGCCGCAGCCTTGTTGCTCGCGGCAGGTGGGGCAAGCGCTCAAGACGCCCCAAAGCGTGAATTTCGTGGTGCTTGGATGCACATCATTGGTCAGGGACAGTATGCCCGCATGACGCCTGGTGAGACTCAAGATTACTTGCGCGACCAGCTCGACAAGCTCGACCGCGCCGGTGTAAATGCTGTAATTTGGCAAATTAGGCCACAAGCCGATGCCGCCTACGTTAGCGACCTCGAGCCATGGTCGCGATGGCTCACCGGCGAGGCCGGTAAGGCACCGAGCCCGCTGTGGGATCCATTGCAGTTCATGATTGACGAGTGCCACAGTCGTGGCATGGAGCTTCACGCTTGGATAAACCCCTATCGCGTTACTAGCGGTGAGAAAGACAAGCCCGCACCGGGGCACATCTATTATGAACATCCCGAGTGGTTCGTCAAGTATGCCGACGGTAAAATCTATTTCGACCCGGCATTGCCCGAGAGCCGCGACTTTATCAATCTTGTGGTGCGCGACATCATCACGCGCTACGATGTGGATGCCATACACATGGACGATTATTTTTATCCTTATCCCGTGAAAGGTGCCGAGTTCCCCGACACGGCTTCCTATGCCCGTTATGGGGCAGGGTGGGGCGACAAGGGCGACTGGCGCCGTCACAATGTTGACTTGCTCATTGAGCAGTTGCACGCCACAATTCACAGTGTTAAACCTTGGGTGAGGTTGGGTATCAGCCCCTTCGGCATCTGGCGCAACAAGCGTAGCGACAGCAACGGCAGCGAGACCAACGGCCTGGAGTGCTACGACGCTCTCTATGCCGACTGCCCCAAGT
>DGWL01000017.1:2273-17461 GCA_002396125.1 Porphyromonadaceae bacterium UBA4259 | reverse complement strand
TTTATTTTTTTTCAAAAAGAGTGGCATTTTTTAAAAAAATGGGCAAAAGGTGTCGCAGTGTCGATTTTTATTGCTAATTTTGTATTTTAGTATCTATAATGAATAAACAATACACAAGGCAACACAACCGCTATGAGTCAAGAGGAAGAAAATAAATTGATTGACGACGCCTATCAGGCCCTGCTGGGCGGATACTTGGCCAGCAATCACCGCAAGAAGGTTGAGAAAATCGAGAAAGCCTTTCGCTTTGCGCGCCGGGCCCATGAGGGGATAAGGCGACGCTCGGGCGAGCCATACATTCTGCACCCCATTGCCGTGGCAACCATTGTGAGCCAGGAGATAGGGCTGGGGTCGACATCGATTTGCGCGGCTCTGCTACATGATGTGGTCGAAGATACCGACTACACCACTGCCGACATCAAAGCTATCTTTGGCGACGAGGTGATAGGCGAGACCGGCGAGCGCGTGGGCGACAAGATTGCCAATATTGTTGAAGGATTGACCAAAATTTCGGGTGGAATTTTTGGTGACAAAGCATCGGCTCAAGCCGAGAACTTCCGCAAACTTTTGCTCACAATGAGCAACGACATTCGTGTGGTACTCATTAAGATGGCCGACCGCCTGCACAACATGCGCACCCTGGCATCAATGCCTCCGGCCAAGCAATACAAGATTGCCGGCGAAACCCTCTACATCTATGCTCCCCTTGCTCACCGGTTAGGACTCTTTGCCATCAAAACTGAGCTAGAGGACTTGAGTTTCAAGTATGAGCACCCCGACATATATCAATCGATTTCCGATGCTGTAGCCGCAAGTGAGACCAAGCGCAACGATATGTTTGCGCGCTTCTCGGCTCCCATTCGCGAGCGGCTCGATGCCATGGGACTCGACTATGAGTTCAAGGCTCGCGTGAAGTCGTGCTACTCCATCTGGAAGAAGATGCAGAACAAGCGCATACCCCTCGATGAGATTTATGATATCTATGCGGCGCGCATCGTCTTTGAGTGCCCCGACGACAAGGACGAGAACGGCATGTGCTGGGCCATCTACAACGAGATTACCAAGGTGTATAACAAAATTCACCCCGACCGCATTCGCGACTGGTTATCTCATGCTAAGCCCAATGGCTACCGCGCTCTGCACGTGACTGTGATGGGCCCCGACGGCGAGTGGATTGAAGTGCAGATTCGCAGCCGCAAGATGGATACCATCGACGAGCGTGGCGTGACAGCCCACTGGGTGTACAAGGAAGGCGGCATGGAAATGGAAGAGGACAGCCAGTTGCGTGGATGGCTCCAAGAGATTGAGGACATTCTCAAGAACCCAGAACCTAACGCGCTCGACTTCCTCGACTCGATAAAGCTTAATCTCTATGCGCGCGAGATTACCGTGTTCACACCCAAGGGCGACATGGTGTCGCTGCCGGTGGGAGCATCGGTGCTCGACATGGCTTTCACCCTACACAGCGAGATAGGAACCCACTGCATTGCCGGCAAGGTGAATCACAAGCTCGTGCCACTGTCGCACAGGCTCTCGAGCGGCGACCAGGTGGAGATTCTTACCTCGCAGTCGCAGCGGCCACAAATGGAGTGGAAAAAGTTTGTGGTCACTGCCAAGGGCAAGACTCGCCTCAACATGGCTTTCCGTCACATGCGCCGCGAAATGCTCGACAAGGGCGAGGAGCAGTTCAAGAATTTCATGGCCGAGAACCATGCCGAGATAAATAACGAGAATCTCACACGCATCATCAGCAGCTTGGGTGTGCAAAACAAGGAGGACCTATACTACAAGATAGGGAAAGGCGACGTCGACCTCACGCCGTTGCTGCTCAAGTCGCTCAAGCCCGCATCGCAAAACCTGCTCAGCAAGTTGTGGCGCAACTCGTTTGGCAGTCGTGGCTCAAAGGGTGATAACAACGGCGACAGTGTTCCGGCACCTAAAGTCGACCGCAAGAAGGTGTATGTGCTCAAGACCATCGACGGCAAGAGCAACTACCAGCTCGCAAAGTGTTGCCATCCGCTACCTGGCGATGATGTGATTGGCTATGTCGACAACAACAACAATGTGGTCGTGCACAAGACCGACTGTCCCACTGCCATGAAGCTTAAAAGCGGCTTTGGCGGGCGTCTGGTAGAAACGCGGTGGGAGAGCGGCAGCGAAACGTTCTTCGCGTCAATCCGTGTTGAGGGTATCGACCGCATGGGCATTCTGCAAGAGATTATCTACTTGATTTCAACCAACCTTGCCATTAACATTCGTCGCCTCAACATCCGCTCCGAGGCCGGAGTATTCACTTGCGAGATGGACGTCTATGTCGAGGATGTGAACACAGTAACCAAGATGTGCAAGCGGCTGGGCAAAGTGAAAGGTGTGAGCAAGGCAATCAGGCGCAGTTAGTGTCCATTATTTATAGAACATAGCTGCCTGTTAGTTATTAACTCGTTTACTCGTCTACTAAAAGAATAATTCAATGAAGAAATTGATGCGTACTAAATTGGTGGTTTTCCTGCTCATCGCTCTCACGGTGAGCTCACTATCGCTATTCTTTGGGGGAGGCTCCGAGGATGCGCTGGTCTATAGCGAGGGCCGGCCTTGGAATTACCCAAAACTCATTGCGCCATTTGATATCCCCATCGAGTATGACTCGGTGACTGCCAGGAGAATAAAAGATAGTATTAACCAGAATTTTGCTCCCATCTATTTCAAGAATGAGGATGTGGCGCAAAAGTCGCAGGAAAATATCAACTCGGCATTGCAGCACATGACCGGAGTAACGGCGGGCACTAAGCAAAAGCTTATCAACATCACCAGCCAGCTCTACGAGAAAGGTATTGTTGACAACAGCACTAAGAGCTTGATTGGCCGAGGCAAAATCAAGCAAGTGAGAATCGTCAACAGTCAGGGCAACGAGAGTGTGACAGTGAATGCCGCCGACTTGATGTCGGCAATGGAGGCCTACAACTACCTCGACACCACTGTCCTCTTTGGTGTGGAGCAGAGCCGTGAGTTGTCGCAACTGTTTTATACCAACCTGTCGCCTAGCCTTGTCTATGACTCGGTGAAGTCACAGGCCTTGCTCGACGATGCCTATAAGATTGCACTTGCCCCTCATGGTGTGAAGGTCAACGGGGAGAGCATCATTGATTATGGCGAGATTGTCACTCCCGAGAAGTATTCGCTGCTCAAGACCTATGAGCGACTCAGTGCCGAGAGTAATGTTAACAATGCTCTGCAGCGATTCTCGCTAGTGGGCAACGTGGTGGTGCTGCTGCTCATCATGCTGGTTTACTACCTATACATTCGCATTATGCATCCCGCAGTATTCCATAGCACGCGACACATGGTGTTCCTCTTTAGCTTTGTGTTTGTGTGGGTTTTGCTAGTCTACATCATAGCCCATTTTCGCTCGGGATTGATGTATCTCATCCCGTTTGCGCTGGTTCCCATTGTTGTGACTGTGTTCTTCAACACATCGTTGGGATTTTTTACCCACATGGTGGTAGTGCTCATCAGTTCGCTTGTGGCACCCGAGGCGAGCGACTTTGTGCTATTGCAATTCTTGGCAGGAATTATCGCTATCATGTCGGTCAAGGGAATCATGCAGCGCTCACAGCTGGTGGTGTGCGCATCGCTCATCTTCTTGAGCTACACCGTCACCTATGTCGCGCAATATGTGGTGCGCTATGGCACTGTCACCACCATCGACTGGCATGTGATTCTCTACTTTGCCGTGAGCTGCATTGTGCTGTCGTTTGCCTATTTCGGAATTTTCATTGTTGAGAAGATATTCGGTTTCACCTCGCAAGTGACATTGGTTGAACTTAGCGACATCAACCACCCGGTGCTGCGCGAGCTCTCCGAGAACTGCCCTGGCACCTTCCAGCACTCGTTGCAGGTGGCAACACTGGCAGGCGAGGCGGCAAGAAAGGTGGGGGCCAATGTGCAGCTGGTGCGTGCCGGAGCTTTATATCACGACATCGGCAAGATTGATAATCCGGCATTCTTCACCGAGAATCAGCGTGGTGTAAACCCGCACGATGTGTTGCAGCCCGAACAGAGCGCGTCGATTGTTATTTCGCACGTGACCGACGGCCTGCGTCGAGCCGAGAAGGCCAACCTGCCACAGGTTATTAAGGACCTCATTGCTCAGCATCATGGACGGGGGCGCACGCGCTATTTCTATAACAAGGCTCTCAAGCAGAGCGCAACCGGAAATGTTAATCCTGAGCCCTTCACCTATCCCGGTCCTAACCCGCAGAGCCGAGAGGCTGCAATCCTGATGATGGCCGACGCCTGCGAGGCTGCCGCCAAGAGCATCCCCGTGCCCGATGAGGAAAACATCACCGGCATGGTTAACAAGATTATAGACGGCCAGGTGGCCGATGGCATGTTCAACGAGTCGCCCATAAGCTTCAAGGAGATTAATGAGGTGCGTGAATGTCTCATTAAGCGATTACTCACTTTCTATCACACTCGCGTGTCCTATCCCGATGATGTGCGCAACGACACAACCGACGATTCCACTTCGTCGCCCGATGTGATTACTACCTCTCAAGAAGAGTGATGTGAGCTCACAATCGTGCAAAAAAGTAATAAAAAAAGTTATATAATAACAAAGACTATCACTGCTGATTAACGATGATAACAACCAAGATTCTACTCATTGCCGGCATCGTGCTCATGGCGTTGGCGCTAGTTCTCCTTTTCAAGCCGTGGCTTCCGGCGGCTGTGCCTGCCTATGCCGGATTGTGGCTCTTGCACCTGAGCACCTACACCACTTTCCCGCAATGGATTTTCATCTTCTATGGCGTGGCAACACTAATGGTGATGGGCATCAGGTACCTCCAGCCCAAGGGAGAGCCCGACGGCAAGTCGACGGGCAATCTCTACCTTGCCTTGGGTGCTATCATGGGTTGCTTGCTTGGTATGCTAGTCGAGGCTCGATTCATGGTGTTCGGCACAATTTTAGGCACAGTCCTGGGGCAGTTTGCCTTTAGCAAGACACCTCATGGCACGTGGCTGCGATTTCCAAAATCCAATTTTATTCAGTACCTTTGCGCCAAAGGTCTGGCTGTGATTGTGGCTGTTGCCATGATGGGCATCGCAGTCGAGGGCTTTGTGTTTGATATTAAATGACATTTTTTACTCAACTGATGAAACAACGATTCTACATATCTATCATCGTCGCCACACTGGCGTCGCTGGCAATGAACATCCACGCGCAATATCGCTTTGAGGTGCGGGAGGTCGACTTCGACAAGATTAAGCAGGAAACACTCGACCCTTATTCGCGATACTACTACCCCAAGCTGGTTCGCTCGTTCAAGAGCAACGACACCATCATGAACTTTGAGGCCTATCGCGACCTCTATTATGGATTTATCTTCCAGGAAGACTACAATCCCTTCCGTCACACCGAGTTCGACGGCAAGGATGAGGTTGAACGTCTTTATTACCAGCAGTCGCTATCGCGTGAGGAGTGTGATAAGATTGAGCAATATGCAGTTCAGGCTCTTGATGACAACATCTTCGACATCGAGCAACTCAACTACTATATCTATGCTCTCAAGCAAAAGAAGAAATATGCCCGTGCTGCTGTGCGTCAATACCGTCTCGACAAGCTCATCGCGGCAATCATGTCGAGCGGGCGAGGAACCGAAGACGAGCCGTGGGTGGTTCTCTATCCTGAGCATGAGTATAGCCTCATCAACTTCCTGGGCTACGTGGCCAAAGATCATCAGGAACTGCCTGGCGGCATCGACTGCATCAAGGCTGCCAGCGAGACCGACGCTTCAAAGACCAAGGATTTCTACTTCGACGTCTCGCGCATGCTGCAGGAAGCGGCGCGCAAGTTCCCCGACGATTTCTAGACAACTCATCACTCACTCTCACCTTAATTCTCTAAAACTTCATCATCCATGGAACGCATCAAGCGCTGGCTCTCAAAGCTCTCGTTTCGCACGGGCGTTATCGTCTTGGCTATGTGCTTGCCATGCTATCTAATCTCGTTTTTCCCTGTTATTCCATGGATTAAGGACTTGCCCATCATCACGTGGATGAGCGCCTACGGCAAGTGGCTGTGGTGGGTAGTGTGGTTCGGGTTGGCCAAGACATTCCAGTACAGTGGTATCACAATCCTGGGCGTTGAGGGTTACAAGCAACTCAAGGCCCGCTTCAAGCGCAAGAAAAAAGAAAATTAGTGCAAGTGCAAGTAAAAAATGCGATTAAGCGGAAAAGGTTTTAATTGTCTCATAGCATGCTGAGCATGAGATTATAATGCAGGTGCAAAAACGGTAATTGCCGATTGGTCGCTTGAAAAATAAATGCAGGAGTCGCTCCCGTGCCGGGGCAACTCCTGTAATGGTTAATGTGGGGCTGGGTTGAGGAACAACGTCATCAGGCCCCTGTAGATGATAGTGATTTATTTATCTTTCTTGGTCTTCTCGAGTTGGCGTTTGAGAGCGTCGACAGCTACATCAATAGCTTCCTCAAAGGTGTCGGCAACTTTGCTTGCAAAGATGTCGTCGTGCTGTGGCACAAACAGCTTGATGCCAGCCTCTTTGTTCATCGCAGTCTCGGGTTTTACAACTTTCAATGTCACCTCAGCTTTGGTGATCTCCTCATGATGCTTTAACAGTTTTTCAACTTTCTTGTTAATGAACTGCTCGAGTTTCTCGGTTGCATCGAAATGAATGGCTTTTACTTTAATTTCCATATTAGCCTCCTTTGTTAAGTGCCCTTGGATGGGCGAGTTTATAATTATTTTTCAATTCACTAAAAGTCACGTGTGTGTAGATTTGTGTTGTGGCGAGCGACTCGTGCCCCAGCAGCTCCTTCACGCTGTTGATTGAGGCGCCATCGTTGAGCATCGCGGTGGCGAAGCTGTGCCTTAGCACGTGAGGGCTGCGCTTGCCTGTAACTCCCACCTCTTGCAGCGCCTGGCTCACCACGCGGTAGACTAGCATGGGATAGAGCGGCTTGCCGTTTTCCCTCACGAAGAAGTGCTCGCAACCGCGAGCCACCTGGTCGCGCAAGGAGCGGTAGCTATTAATAGCTTCAGCAAGTTCCGTGCCAAATGGGATGATGCGGTCTTTGTCACGCTTGCCATGCACCTTTAGTTCCCCTTTGGCAGTGTCGACGTTGCGGTCGAGCAGGGTGAGTAGTTCGGCACGGCGCATGCCAGTCTCATATAGCATCATCACAATCAGGCGGTTGCGCACTTGCTCGAAATCGGTGTTGTCAATGTCTTGGTCGAGCAGTGCGTCCATGCTTTGCATGCGCACCAGTTGTGGCAGTCGCTTGGGGGTGCGTGCCAATTCTACCTGTTCGGCCGGACTTGATTCCACCACTCCCTGTCGCATGAGCCACTTGTAGAACGAGCGCACTGCCTGAACCTTGCGGCGCATTGTTCTGGCTCCATCGCCCTGATTGCTCAAGTGCAGCAGCCATGCCCTGATGTCGCTGGCGGTGACACTTGTCACGTCGAGTGGCTCGGTGCCATTGGTGAGAAACGTTTCCCATTGCTTGAGGTCGCCGCTGTAGGCAGTGACAGTGTGGGGCGAGAGGTTCAACTCTAGCCCTAAGTACTGCAAGAATGTGTCAATCTCTTTTCCCATAGCAATAGCATCGGTTCTAAATGGGGGTTAGTTAAGGCGACCTTTAGGTCACGCTACTAAATTATATAAAAATCGCAATAAAACCAAATTTATTGCGATTTTTTGTTGTTTTATGCTACTTTTTTTCACTAAAAGCACATTTCGCGGGCTCAAAAGTCATGGGCAGGTGGTGAGGGGATTGGTGCACAAGTGGTCGGCTTGAATCCAACCAGTGTAGTTGCCGTCGACCGATTTCATCTTGAGCCAGCTACCCTTGATGTCGATGGGCTGGAGCTCAAGATACTTGTCGCCCTTGAACACCACACGACTCTTGGGGCTGGGCGACGCATAGAGTCTGGAAAAACCAACACCGGCAGTAGTTGCCATGAGCAGCGACTGGTGAATCCAATAGCCGGTGCGAGAACCGCTAAGGTTTATCGTCTTGGGGTCGTCGCCATATTCTTCAACCTCGTCGTCGATTTTCCACCAGCCGTTCTTCACGCTGATTAAGGTGACGACATAAGCTCCGCTGGTGGGCAACGTTGCAACCACCTTGCCATTGGGGGCATTGCGAATATTGGTAAGGTCGCCCTTGTTGTCAACGATATAGGCTTGAGCAAGTTGTGCGCTTGCCGCTACTGGCAAAAACATGACTGCAAGTAGCAATAACAATGTCTTTTACATAAAAAAGTTTTTTTAAGTGAGATGATTCATTAAAAAGCACGCTGGCCACTACCATTGCGCAGGCGCTCATATTGCAAGTCGCGATGCTGCTGCTGTTGTTGTTGCTGCTGCTGCTGCTGCTGTTGTTGCTGCTGCTGTTGCTTGCGCAGGCGCTCGGCTTCGCGTTGTTGCTGTTGTTGCAGCTTGCGCAGGCGTTCGGCTTCACGTTGTTGTTTCAGTCGTTGCTGTTGCAGTTTTTTCTCGGCTTCGCGTTGAGCCTTGCCTGGGTCGGGCTTGGTGGTAGCCGCCGGCTTGGTGGCCGATTCGGGAGGATTTACCGGCTGAATGTCGGGCTCAGGATTATTTCCTTCATCGATGTTGGGTTCATCGTCGCCATTGCCATCGTCGTCACCTTCGTCACCTTCATCGCCTTCATTATCTTGATCGTCGGGAGTTGTTGAGTCGCTGTCACCGGCATTGTCGGTGCTGAAACTCTCGGCATTGATATCCTCATCGGCTTTTTCCACTTTCTCGGTATTTTTACCCTTGTCGCCATTGAAGAATAGGAAATAGGCACCAACACCCAGGCCGGCAAGCGCCAACAGGCCGATGATGAGGCCTATAATCAATCCTGAAGATTTTTTCTTGGCAGGTTCAGGCTGCATGGGAGCCGGCGATGGAACAGGAGCCGGTGCGGGAGCCGGGACTGGCTCGGGTTGAACAGGTGCAACTGGAGGTTCGGGAACTGCAGGTGCAGCTGGAGCAATGGGAGGTTCAGGAACCGCAGGTGCAGCTGGAGCAACTGGAGGTTCGGGAATTGCAGGAATATCAGGAACTGCAGGAATATCAGGAACCGCAGGAGCGGTTGGAGGTTCGGGAGCTGCAGGAATGTCGGGCACGGCGGGAATATCGGGCACGGCGGCGCTGGCTGTTGCAGCTACAGTAGCTGCTGCAGCACCAGGAACCGGTGGCATTCCTGGCACGGGTGGCGGAGCTACCTCGGGAGCGGCAGGAGCAAGGGGTTTTCCACAATTATAGCACTCGGGAGTGCCTACAGGCATAACATTTCCACAATGTGGGCATTTAATTGTTTCCATAAATAGTTATAATTTTACAGGTTTAATTCATTATTTTCATTGACAATATGCAAATTTGGGGAAAAATATTGATAAATCAAAAAAAATAACCCATAAAACGACATTTAAATTATTTTTTTTCTTTTTATAAATAATAATGTATAGTTTAATGAAATAATAAGTATATTTGCAGATTAAAATAATTGGGTAAATTACACAACACAAACTATAAGAAATTATGAATCTCAAGAAAGCTCTGTTAATATCGAGTGTGCTTGCCATGCCCACCCTCGCAGTGGGGCAGTCGGGCGTGATGAGCACCAGTGGCGAAGGCTATAACCTGCGGGGAAGGCTCATGCAAGACGTGCGAAACTATGTGGGCTCAACCCATCAACTCAGCTACCTCAACAGCTACTTGACACCCATCTGGAATGAGGAAATTGAGGCACAGTACCTGATGGCTGTCAACGAGTTTGAGCTGGGAAAGCCTGTTTCACTCACCATGCTTGAGAACTTCATCGAGGAGCACCCCTACGACCCATTGGCTGTGGCAGCACGAGCCAAGGTGGCCGACTATTACTTCTACCACGGCGACTTCGCTCAAGCACTCAGCAACTATGAGCAGGTGCGTGAGAAAGCGCTCGACGATGACACCGACGAGGACGTTCTCTATCGACGCGCCTACAGCGACCTCATGCTAGGAAACTACAGCGAGGCCCGCGAACTCTATGAGCGGCTGTCGAAAACAAAGCAATACAGCAGCGCCTCCACATTCTATAAGGCCTATATCGAGTATGCCAACGAGCGCTACGACAACGCTATGGACCTCTTCCAAAACGTGGAGCGTAGCGGTGAGCTGGGATATCAGGCGCAGTACTACATGTGCCAGATTTTCTACAAGCAGGGCGACTACAATAATGCCGTCACTCTGGGTGAGTCGCTCATCGAGGATGAGGCCAACGATTACTTCACTGCCGAGATGAACCGCATCGTGGGTGAGAGCTACTATCGATTGGGCAACAGCACCAAGGCTAAGCCCTATCTGGAACGATTTACTCAATTGTGTGACGAAGACACACCGTCGAAGCGCACAGCTACCTACATGCTGGGAGTCATCGACTTCAACAATCGTGACTACAAGGAGTCGATTGAGCACATGCTTAGCGTGGCTAATGAGGATGATGCCATGACGCAGAGCGCTTACCTCTACGTGGGGCAAGCCCGTCTCAAGAGCGGCGACTACAATGGCGCGGCACTGGCATTTGAGAACGCGGCCAACATGCGCTGGGACAACAATGTGCGCGAGACAGCATTCTACAACTATGCCATCAGCCAGAGCCAAGGAGGTCGCACTCCGTTCAACAAGTCAATCGACATGTTTGAGCAGTTCCTTAACGAGTATCCGGGCTCGGCCTACTATAGCAACGTGGAGAATTATCTCATCGACGCCTACACGACAACCAGCGACTACGACAAGGCATTGACCAGCATAGCCAACATCAAGAATCCTAGCGACCGCGTGCTGAAAGCTAAGCAGACCGTCCTTTACCACAAGGGTGTGCAGCAGTTGCGCAACAACAAGCCTGGCGATGCAGCCAGTAGCCTGGGACAAGCTGTGGGCATGGGAAGCAAGGACTCTGAGATATTCAACGACAGCAAGCTTTGGCTCGCCGAGGCTCAGTATCAGTTGGGCGATTACAAGAACGCCGCCAAGAACCAGCAGGACTATGTCAACGCTGTCAAGAGCACCGATGCCAACTATGGCCTGGCACAGTACAACTTGGGTTCGTCGCTCTTCAATCAGCAGGATTACTCCAAGGCTATCACAGCCTTCAAGAAGGCAATAGAAACCAACTCGCTCAACAACGAGATGGTGGCTGAAGCCTATAACCGCATCGGCGACTCGCAATATTATCTCAAGGACTTCGACGGCGCTACAATCAGCTACTCACAGGCAGCGAGCGGCAGGGTCGACGCGTCGGCCGAATATGCGCTGTTGCGCAAGGCGATAATCGCCGGCGACAAGAACCAGCTTGCCGAGAAAATTGACCAGCTGAACGCACTGATCAACACCTATCCCAACTCGAGCAAGGTGCCCGAGGCAATGCTCGAGAAGGGTAACGCTCAAGTATTGGCAGGAAAAGGACAGGAGGCCATCGCCACCTATTCCACTCTCATCGACAAGTATCCCAACCAGCCCGAGGCTCGCGAGGCAATGCTGCGCATGGCACTGGCTCAGAAGGCTGCCGGCAACACCGACCGTGCTATCAGCGACTACTGGCGTGTGATTGAGGCCTATCCCGCAAGTAACGAGGCCAAGACTGCCGCACAAGACCTTAAGCACATCTATGCCGACCGCGGTGAGCTCACGGCTTTCAGCCGTCGTCTCAACGGCATTGCCGGCGGTCCCAAGATTGACGTGAAAGAGGTGGAGAAGGCAACATTCGACGCTGCCGAGACTAACTACATCGACAAGAATAACATAGCCAAACTTGAGAACTACCTGCGTGAATACCCCACAGGTGCCTACGTGAGCGAGGCTAAGTATTACATTGGTCATTACTATTACACCAAGCGCGACTACAATAGCGCAATGGATGCGCTCAACGACGCGCTTGCTGGCAATGAGGATGCCGCTTTCGCTCAGCGGGCAATGGCTTTGAAGGGCGTGATTCTGCTCGACCAGGACAAGGGTGAGCAAGCCTATGATATTTATAGCACTTGGGCAACCAAGGCTACTAATGACGACAATCTCACCATGGCTCAGCTTGGAATGGTGAGAGCTGCACAAGAGGCACAGATGTGGCCCGAGGTGCTTAACAGCGCCAGCAATCTGCTCGAGAGTTCCAACACTCTCAATGCCGAGCAAGAGCAAGAAGTGATGCTGGCACGAGCTAATGCCAATGCTAATTTGGGAAATTACAATGAGGCCTATGCCGACCTTGAGCAACTGGCTGCCAACACTCAGAGCGAAGCCGGAGCCGAGGCTGCCTACGTAATGGCTCTCTACAAATATGAGGCAGGAAAACTTGATGAGGCCGAGAATCATCTCAATGCACTCATTGAGAGCGACACACCTCACAACTACTGGCTCGCCAAGGGCTTCATCTTGTTGTGTGACATCTATCACAAGCAAGGCAAGAAGCAGGATGCTGTCGACTACCTGCGAAGCCTCAAGGCCAACTATCCCGGCAAGGAGGGCGAGATTTTCAACGAGATTGACAGCCGACTCAACAAATGGACTAAGTAGTAGAAATCTCTTGATAGGTAGAATATAAGAATTAACACATCATTACACACATATATATACACACATCTCAAGCAACATGAACAAGAAAATCATATATCTCTCGCTCGCAGTGGCTGCCACACTTGGCAACACAGCAGTGCAAGCGCAAACCAAGAATGACCTCAACAAGGAAATAACGCTGGAGCGCGAGTTCGACCCGGTGAAGAAGGAAGTGGTAAAGAAAACTGTGCTGCCCAAGGAAATAAAGAAGAGCAGCAAGCAGGCGGTAGCGCCACAGTTCAGCGACTGGACTGTGCCCACATTGGTGCCGGTGGAGATTCCCACCATGCAGCCCTACGGCTATCGCACCCGTCACAACTTCTCTAACCAGCGTGGCTATCTCAACTTGGGTGCAGGTGCTTACCTCAATATTGTAGCCAGTGCTGGATATCGACTCATCGACAAGGAAGACGAGCAGTTGGGAATGTGGCTGCAGCACAACAGCACATGGGTTGGTAAGAACTCATCCAAGCTCATTGAGCAACCATCACAACGCTCTAAACAGCGTTTCAACGACAACTTGCTGGAAGCATCGTGGAACAAGAAACTTAACGCGGGTGTGCTTGGACTTGACGGACGTCTGCATTTCGACAGCTTCAACTACTATGGTGGCTTTGGCGACTTCCTCAAGAACCACAAGACAGCTTTCTTTGAGGCACGTGTTGATGGAAAGTGGAACAGTGAATATGATGTGAAGGGCGAGGGCATAGAATATGAGGCTACTGCCACCGTCGACTATGCCGGCTATGACAAGTCGCACCTGGAGGGCATCGATGGTGCCAAGGAGTTCTGGATAAATGCCGGCCTGGGAGCCGAATACACCTTCGACCGCATTGGCGATGTGGGATTCAACTTCAGTGGCGACATTGTGAACTTGCGCTCTCACGACATTGGCAACAATGCGGCTAGCGATCACACCTATGGCATGATTACTCTGTCTCCCTACTATCTCTATGAAAACGACATCTTCAAGGCTAAGGCCGGATTTAATGTTAACTTCTCGTTCAACGATGGCACGGCAGTGCGCTTTTCGCCCGATGTCGACCTTAACTTTAAGATTGTAAAGGGTGTGAGCCTCTTCGCTCAAGCCACCGGCGGCAAGGAGATAAACCACCTGGGAGAGATACATGATGCCTATCGCTATAACGACCCGTTGGGAAATTATGGTAACGTTTATGTGCCTTTCGACGGCCGTGTGGGTGTAAATGTTGGTCCTTTTGTGGGACTCACGGCAAAGGCTTTTGTTGGTTACGGATTTGTGACCGGTCAGCTCGATCCCGTTGTCCCCGGTGCCAATACCGGAATCTACAAGGACGTTCTTGACATTGATGACCCAACCCCCGATGGACCAGGGTCGCCCTACATCAACACTAATCAATATGCTGCTGTCATCTTTATGCAGACTAAATGCAAAGGTGCTTTTATTGGATTTGATGTGAATTACAAGTATCGCTCGCTTGCTGAGGCGCAAGCTCAGTTTATTCACACATTCACCAGCGATGAGGACTTTAAAGAAGGTATGCGCTACCGTGGTTATCCTCTTGGTGACGATGGGGCAACCACTATTTTCAATTTGGATGTAAAGGCATGGCCCATTAAGCCATTGATGGTCAATGTGGGGCTTAACACCCGCATCAACCGCTCTACATTCACTCGCAGGTGGGTATATCCCGAATTAGGAGAGGATGGCGTTATTCATGCCGGCTATTTCAACTATGGTGCTTTAGAAATGAAGAACGTTATCGACCTCTATGTGGGAGCTCGCTACAGTTTCAGCCACATATTCTCGGTTTGGGCTCAAGTCAGGAACCTGCTCAACAGGCAATGGGAAGTTATGCCGGGTCAGGGAGCACAAAGGCTTAGCCTCATGGGAGGCATTTCACTCAATTTCTAAAGCTGATGTGAGATGTCAGATATCTGAATTATGATGTCTGAAATGTCATCTGTGATGCCCATGCCACACAACCGCGCTATACGACTTGCCACTCTCCACGACCTTGATGACATCATGGTGGTGCTCGATGCCGCCAGGGAGATAATGCGCAGCTCGGGCAACATGAACCAGTGGACCGATGGTTATCCCACCCGCCGGGCCATCATTGCCGATATCAACTGCAACGGTGGTTATGTGGTGGAAGACGACGGAAACGTTGTCGCCTATTTTGCTATGCTTCCGTCGCCCGAACCCACCTATGCCACCATCAGCGGTGGCGCATGGCTCGATGACACCAAGCCCTATCATGTGGTGCACCGCATGGGCAAGCTCCCATCTGCAACAGGCATCTTTCGTGATGTGTTTGATTTCTGCTTCAGGGTCGACCCAAACATTCGTATCGACACTCACCGCGACAATATCATCATGCAAAAGCTCTTTGTCAAGCACGGCTTCAGCTATTGCGGCATTATCTATCTGCAAAGCGGCGATGAGCGACTTGCCTATCAAAGAGTGCCCATCGATTAATAGGATGGCGCATCAGCGTGATGAAACTTAACGATGCATGACACGAAGTTAAAACGCTATCAATAGTGTCCGATAAAAATTTTAGAAACTTTTGCTATCTGTTG
>DGWL01000017.1:0-2120 GCA_002396125.1 Porphyromonadaceae bacterium UBA4259 | reverse complement strand
TGTGGAACGAGCGATAGCGAGCGGAACAAGTGCCAAAGGGGGGTATTGAAACCACTCTTTACTGTCGCTGAAGGCGACCCCTTTGTTTTATCGGACAATAATAATTATTTATATATATCTGCTATCGACTGATGTTCAATATAGAATAATGGCTAGAATAAGAAAAGTGGCTTACTTTTATGATGCGAATTTGAGGGTGTTGCAAAACTACAGGCTGCGAGGGTGTTGAAAGACTACAGGCTACGACCTCGAAGAGGTAAAAAGGCTCGGAGAGCCGTTTCTATAGTAACACCATGCAACCACGAAGTGCTCGGTGAGATTTCAAAGCATAAGTCGCGCGCAGCGCGGTGTGCGGTGCCCGATAGGGCATTGAAACTCGACCCAACATTGAGGAACTTTGCAATCTCACTTGCCATGCTCAAAGAGTCATTCCCACTGCCCTTACTGTTTTGCAACACCCTCCCCCCCCCTGTTTTATCGAGTCAATAATTGTTTTTTGCTTTATCGTTGCCCACCTTTTTTCCACTGATCCCCCTTTTGGACCTTCCAAGTTTGGTGGAAAAAATGTTAGAATAAGTGTCCCATATGTTGGGAAATATTTATACACTAACCAAATGGATAATTATAAATAGTGACCTAAAACACTGTGCATGTGAGTGTGTTGATTTAAGCATAATTTCTGAATATTAACGAAAATATGTGAACGACTACAAAAATTAACAATTTCCAAGTGTTGCACTGACGACTTTTTTGACATAACTTTGCAAACGATTTCTATTCAGTTATTATTAGATTCTATCGACTCGGCACTTGAAAAAGTGACGAGAATTTTTGTGGTAAAAAAACAAATATATTTCAATTTCGTTACAAGCCGATATTTAACATCTTTACATTAATATATAGAATTACAAACTAAAAACAAAAAACGAAATTATTATGATGAGAAAATTTTTCTTAATCGTGGCAGCATGCCTCATGGCCTGCCTCACCCAAAATCTGAAGGCCTACGAGTACGCCTTCGACATGTCAAAAGGATTGGACCCTGGCAATTATACTACAGGAGTTCAAGGGCAACAGGACAAAATTTCAATGAAATTTAATAGTCCAAATCCGAATGGAGGCTCTGTCATTCTTACATTAACACTTCCTTATGGTAAAACTATTAATGACTGTAAGATTGTTGAAGGCAAATTGATATTTCCAAGCCATAGTACTTTTAAAGTACAATGTACCAAAGAGAATCTGCGACAAGTAAGATTAGGAGCATTGCCTCAATACAATGGAACTGAATTTCTCAATGATGACATCCAGTTTGATAATGAGGTGAATATAGTTGGTGGACTTGATGATCCTGCAACAGGAGGGTCCGCATTGAATACATTTGTGGCTGGACAACAAGGAAATAACGCAATTTCAATAGATCCAGGAAAAAAGACGTTCTCAATTTCAGAAATTAGGAAAGACAATGTTACGAGCAGGCAATTTGCAATGGGTACTGTTCGTGTTTTTACTGAACCTATCACTCTTGAAGCCTTGACTCATGCCGACCATAATGTTAAGCATCAGTACCACGCGATTGATCACGACTTGGTAGGTGTTGGTGTTCGTCAGTTGTTTGCTAACAATGGTACCAATCCTCAAACTTTCCTTATTGCTCGCAGCGTTTTGCCAATCAGCAATGAGTACAAGCACCAGATGGCCGAGGGCAAGACTCTCTTGAGAGATGCCAATGGAAATGTTCCTTCTTGGGCAAATCCCGAGACTCCACAATATGCGTGGATTGGACTTAAGATAGACAATCCAGAGGAATATGTAGGCCATCAGTTCAGTGGCGTGCGTGGCATTTATGTCTATAATGACGGTTTCGCTTATAACCTGCTTCGTTACAACCCTGTGATGGAAGTGATAGGAACACCCACAATCAAGAAAGACGCAGAAGGCAATAAGATTGAAGTTGGCACACAGCTTAACACCTATAGCTGCGCCAATCTCTCGGAACAGGATCAGAGTGAGTTCTTCTTTATGGAACCCCGTCTGCTTGAGATTTGCAACGTTGTTGACATCATGCGTAGCGATGACCAAAAGATTAATGTTCCTGACCGCACGGCAATCCTTCCTGA
>DGWL01000105.1 GCA_002396125.1 Porphyromonadaceae bacterium UBA4259 | reverse complement strand
GTGCATGAGAGCCGGCGCATACCGCTTTGTGTTGATTCATCCACCTGTGCTATTGCCGGCAGCAGCGACAGTGCTATAGCTATCGAAGCAATAATTCTAGTTGTTGGTTTCATCTTTATATCAATGTCTTTAACTGGGTTTATAACATTGTGTATAATGGCAGCTTGCTGTGGAAGCTACATCATAGTGCATTAATCTTAATGATGCTCGAAGTGAATAAGAGCACAATATCACATTGCAAAGGTATTATTTTTTCCTTGTTATCACAAATATTAATTACCTTTGCACGTTAAAGTATATATGGAACTCAGGGATTTATTTCGCAGAGTGGCTCTTGTTGTGCTGGCGCTTGTGTGCTGGCAGCAAGTTTGTGCGCTCATTTTTCCCAAGGGAGAGTTCTACTTTGATAACGGAAAGCAGCGATATGACCGTGTAAAACTTATTGCAGGCAGCCTGGCGCAGAAGTGGTGCCGGGTGATAGACTTGCAGCCTGTGCCGCGCACCAACTTGTGGAAAGCGGTGTTCACTGAGCCATGTGGGAATGTGGATTTTTATGCTTTTGCCAATAGCGAGTTGCCGGCTGGCGATTACCCACAGCGTGTGGGTAGCCTGCTCGACAGCTTGAGCCGAAATGAACCGGGCTTTAAGCGTACCTACACGTTGAAAACCATCTATCCCTCAATGGGAGCTGAGATGTGGGTGTTCTGCCCAATCTTTGATTTGCCTTATAGCGAGGGTTATTGGCGACCGCTCAGCAGCTATCAAGCGGCACCTAGCGGCACGTTGCCGGTGGTTTATATCACAACCCAAGACTCAATGAGCATCTCCACTCGTGAATACTACATCAGCGCGTCGCTGTGGATGGACAGCGACGAGGCGTCGATTCATGAGTCGATAGGTTGCGAGGTGTCGCAATTACCCATCGACGTCAAGGGACGCGGTAACTGGACGTGGAACAATTCTTACAAGAAACCCTATCGTCTCAAGTTTGCCACTAAGCAGTCGCCCATGGGGTTGGAAAGTAGCCGCCATTTCGTGCTGCTGGCCCACAACGAGGATATCAGCGGCTACTTGCGCAACACCACGGGGTTTGAGGTTAGTCGTCTCATGGGTATGCCCTACACGCCACGCGAGGTGCCGGTGGAACTAGTGATTAACGGCGACTATGAGGGCTTGTACTTTTTGTGCGAGAAAATACGCGTAGAGAGTGGGCGGGTTGATATCTTTGAACAAGCCGACTTGGAGCAAGACCCCGATAACATCACCGGTGGCTGGCTGTTGCAACTCAGCGACAAGGGAACGCCGGTAGTAATCTCGCAGCATCAAGGCAACAATCCCGCCAACCCCACCTTCACTATCATCAGCGAGTCGCCCGAGGTGCTCTCCTCCGCGCAGCAGGGCTACATCCACAACCTGCTGCACAGCGCCGACAGTTGCATCTATCTTCTCAACAAGAATGACCGTGGCTGGGAACAACTGCTCGACATGACCAGCGTGGCACGATTCTACATCATTCATGAGGTGATGGAGAACGTTGAGGCGTTCTCGGGAAGCCTTTACATGTACAAAGACCTGGGCGCAGGCGAGAAACTGCACTTTGGGCCGGTGTGGGACTTCGACAACAGTTATTTTCAAGACGCAACTACGGCCGACCATTTCATCTTCGACTACGGCACGCCCTACCCATTCTTGTGGATTAAGGAATTGGTCAAGTTTCCGCGCTTCATGCAGGAAGTGAAAACGCAGTGGCGACAATTCATGAGTCGTGCCCCAATCTTAGCACTGCGCAAGAACGCGACCGAGTGGCGCGCAACTATTGCCGTGGCCGAGCAGCACGACCGTCAGCGATGGCCGTTTTATGCAAGCAGTCATGCCCAAGAGAAACCGTCGGAGTACATGAATGTCATTGCCGGCAAAATTGCCTGGCTCAACACTCAGTGGAACAGCCACAACGATGCCGACGTTAATTGCGATGGTGTGGTTAATGTGGCCGATGTCATCGCTCTTTTCAACTACATCTTCGGTGGCGATACTACCCACTTGGCTACTAGCGATGTCAATGGTGATGGTGCGGTAAATGTAGGCGATGTGATTGCGGTTCGTCAAGTTATTTTTGGCCATTAAGCAGCCTGATGACACATTAGTTCATGTGGTAAAAGCAGGGCATAATTAACTTTATTGAATAATGTAGGTGGAAATGTTGGAAATAATTGCTAAATTTGCACAAGTTGAGATAATGACCCCATAAAAAATATTGTGAGAGTAATAACATAAACAACTATATACCGGTATTTTTATGAAAAATAAACTTTTACTTGCAGCGATAGCTGCTACGCTGGCCACAACAGCTCTCGCCGAGACTCCGTTGTGGATGCGTTATGCCAAAATTTCGCCTAATGGCAAGGAGATAGCCTTCTGCTACAAGGGCGATATTTACAAAGTGCCTGCCACCGGCGGTCAAGCCGTGCAGCTAACCACCCAACCGAGCTACGAGATGAATCCTGTGTGGAGTGCCGATGGGCGATACCTGGCTTTCGCCAGTGACCGCAAGGGCAACTTCGATGTCTACGTCATGCCATCGACAGGTGGCGCACCAACCCGCCTGACCACCAACTCAGCCAGCGAGTTGCCATGGGCTTTCAGCCACGATGGAAAGTATATCTACTTCTCGGCTGCAATTCAAGACCCTGCCAGCAGTGCACTCTTCCCCAGCTCAAGGCTTACCGAGGTCTACAAGGTGCCTGTGACAGGTGGACGCACTACACAAGTGCTGGGCACGCCTGCCGAGGAACTCAACTGGGACAATAAAGGCAAGTTCATGGTCTATCAAGACCAAAAAGGCATGGAGGACGCATGGCGCAAGCATCACACCAGCAGCGTAACACGCGAAATATGGAAATATGATGCTACCACTGGACGGCACACCAATCTCACCAATCATGCCGGCGAGGACCGTAGCCCTGTGCTCAGCGCCGATGGCCGCACAGTTTATATCCTGAGCGAGCGCAATGGTGGGTCGATGAATGTCTATCAGTTCCCCATCGATCAGCCAGGTGCCATAAAGGCAGTGACATCGTTCAAGACTCATCCTGTGCGCTTCCTCTCGATTGCCAATAACGGTACTTTGTGCTACACCTACGACGGAGAGCTTTACATCCAGGCTCCCTCGGGCAAGCCTGCCAAAGTAAAGGTTGACCTCTACCATGACGACTCGGAGGACGTGCTGCGCACCAACATGACCAGAGGGGCGACAACAGCAGTGGCTTCGCCCGACGGCAAGCAGGTTGCTTTTATAGCACGAGGTGAAGTTTTTGTCACCTCGGTTGAGTATAACACGACCAAGCGCATCACTACCACTCCCGAGGCCGAGGAGGGGCTGTCGTGGGGCAGTGACAACCGCACGCTCTACTATGCTACCGAGCGCAATGGCAACTGGCAGCTGGTAAAGGCCTCCATTGAGCGCAAAGAGGATCCCAATTTCCCCAATGCCACCACCATTAAGGAGGAAATCCTGTTGCCGTCGACCACTGTTGAGCGCGCCGCGCCCGACGTGAGCCCCGACGGCAAGAAACTGGCCTTTATCGAAGACCGCAACCGCCTCATGGTCATGGACCTCAAGAGCAAGAAGGTGCATCAGGTTACCGACGGCTCCACATGGTATGAGACCAATGGCGGCTTCGACTACTCTTGGTCGCCCGACAGCAAGTGGTTCACACTCACCTATATCGCCAACCAGCGCGACCCCTACACCGATGTTGGTATCGTCAGTGCCGATGGCGGCAAAATCACCAACATCACCGGAAGTGGCTACTTCAGCGAGTCACCCAAGTGGGTAATGGAAGGCAATGCCATCCTCTTCACCAGCAATCGCTACGGCATGCGCGCCCACGGCTCGTGGGGATCACAGGACGATGTGCTGCTGGCATTTGTCAACCAGGACGCTTATGATAAATATCGCATGAGCAAGGAGGACTACGAGCTGGTCAAGGAAGCTGAGAAGGAGGCTAAGAAAGAGGCCGACAAGAAGAAGGCCGAGGAGGAAAAGAAGAACAAAAAGAAGGACGACAAAGATGCCACTGAGAAAAAAGACGAGGTTAAGGAAATCGTTGTTGAGCTCGACGGCATCGAGGATCGTGTGGTGCGACTCACTCCCAACTCCAGCAGCATCGCCAGCGCTATGGTTACCAACAACGGCGACAACCTATATTACCTGTCGAAGTTTGAGGGCGGTTATGACCTGTGGAAGCTTGACATGCGCAAGCACTCAACAAAGCTTGTCAACAAGATGAACTCTGGCTGGGCCAACATTCAGATGGGCAAGGACGGTAAGGAGATGTTTGTCCTGGGATCGTCAATGAACAAGCTCACCGTGGCCAGCGACAAGCTCACCCCCATCACCTACAAGGCCGAGGTAAAGATGGACCTTGCAGCCGAGCGTGAGTATATGTTCAACCATGTGCAGCATCAGGTCAACAAGCGATTCTTCCGCACCGACCTCAATGGCTGCAAGTGGGACATGATGTGCGACGCCTACCGCAAGTTTCTTCCTCACATCAACAACAACTATGACTATGCCAACCTGCTGAGTGAGCTCTTGGGCGAACTCAACGTGTCGCACTCAGGCAGTCGCTACTATCCTAGTGGTGGCAGTGAGCCAACGGCCAATATGGGTCTGCTCTTCGACTGGACCTACACCGGCAAGGGACTCAAGATTGATGAGGTGGTAGAGAAAGGCCCATTCGCCCGCTCTACCAGCAAGGTGCGTCGCGGCATGATTGTTGAGAAAATCAACGGCATCGAAATCAATGACGAGAATGATTACACCCAGTTGCTCAATGGCCTGGCTGGCAAGAAGACTCTGGTCACCATTCGCGACAAGGGTGGTAATACCTTCGACGAGGTCATCCTGCCCATCACAAATGGCGCTATGAACAATCTGCTCTACAAGCGATGGGTTAAGCACAACGCGCATCTGGTCGACAGTCTGTCGGGAGGACGCTTGGGCTATGTGCACATCCAGTCGATGAACGACGAGAGCTATCGTGAGGTCTACAGCCAAGTCATGGGTAAGTATTACAAGAAGGATGGTATCGTTATCGACATCCGCTTCAACGGTGGTGGCCGTCTGCATGAGGACATCGAGGTGCTCTTCAGCGGCAAGAAGTATTTTACACAGGTCATCCGCGGCCGTGAGGCTTGCGACATGCCCAGCCGCCGCTGGAACAAACCCAGCATCATGGTGCAGTGTGAGGCTTGCTACAGCAACGCTCACGGCACTCCTTGGGTATATCAGCACACAGGCATCGGCAAGCTCGTGGGGGCTCCCGTGCCAGGCACCATGAGCAGCGTGTCGTGGGAGACTCTGCAAGACCCGTCGCTCATCTACGGCATGCCCATCATTGGCTATCGCCTGCCCGACGGCTCCTACCTCGAGAACACCCAGCTCGAGCCCGACATCAAGGTGCTCAACGACCCCGCCGAGGTGGTTAAAGGCATTGATGCTCAGCTTGTCACCGCCACTAGAGAGTTAATGAAAGAGATTAAGTAACAAGTGTTATGTGGGTTGCATCGCTACGCAACCCACATAATTGAAAATCAATAAATTTAAACTTATGATATTATTAGACAGTATTTGGGACCCTTCGGGGACTTTTTATCACACAATTGGCTTGATAGCCAGCATTGGCCTGGTGCTTGGCTATGTGCCGCAAGCGTTGCAGACCATTCGCACCCGCAAGACCGACGACATCGCGTTGCCCACATTCTTGATGATTGGCATTGGTGGCATCGCGTTCATGATACAAGGCGCTATGCTGGGTGTCTTCGGTGATGACGACGAAAGCTTCTTTGGGCCTGGTGCGGCACTGTTTTTCACCAACTTGATTTCCACCGTGTGCAGTGTCATCATCTTTGGCATAAAGATGTATAATGACTACTTCAAGAAAGACTGCAAGAAGGACAAGTAGCCCCCCACATCCACGTTCAACACAACACGAGGCGACTCCCACACCGGTTGTCGCCTCGCGTTCTTTTTTTAACGGTTGTTATCCTATTTCCACAAGTATCCCGCTACCGAAATGCCGTTGTCGTAGATGTGCTTTGTCCCGGCCAGGGGTACTTCCACTCTCTTGATTCCATCGGTGCCTCGACGCTCCAGTTTCACGAAAAGGTTGTTGCCAGCCTCGCCTATGTCGGTAACATTCAGCAGCGGACCTTTGCCTCCTTTGTCAAGATGAATAACAGGCTTTTTGTCAACGTAGCTGGACAATGATTTGCCTTGATTGGTAGTGCGTCCATTGTCATCGACAATTTCAAATGAGTAGGTGTAATCACCACTCTCCCCAAGCCAGGTGACAGTAGCCTTACCATAAAGATAAATGCGGGAATTGTCGGGAGAGAGTTTGAGTTGCGGTTTGTTAACTTTATTCGACTTATTGATTGTTCCGTTTTTTGAGAGAGTGTGACTGTAGCGGTTAAAAGATTTGATGCTTTCAAAACCTTTTTTACTGTTAATGTTAGCCACATTAATGCCATAGACATATTGTGTTCCAATGCCGCTGTTTAGAGGCGCGTCGTAGCGGTAAGCATTATTCAGCGCCAGTTGCGACTGCTGGTCGATAGCTATGTCAATCTCGCTGATGTTTCTAAGCCTTGCTGCGGCATCATCGGCATTTTCGCGGCTGCCATTGTTGCGTCCACGCATACCGTTGTAGTACACAAACTGGTCGCCGTTGATTGTCACGCTTGAATTTTCCTTATCGGATGTACTGGTGATTATGACCGAAGGATTAGGCCCTTTCTCGTAGAAATTAGCGTTGTTAACCACAGTGGATGACTGGATAGTGACAGTGTGGCCGTACTCGCTGTGGTTGGAACTATAGGAAATTCCCTTGCAATGGTCGATTAACACATCTCCATTGAGGACGTTGCCCGAAATCACGCCGCCAAAACTTTGTGATATGCGTAAGGCACGTGTGTAGTTGTCGCACATGTGAACCGCATTGCCGGTGAAGACCATTGCATCACCCAGACTGTTCAGGTCGAAGGCATAGAGAGTGGGTCGTGATTGCATTTTCACTCCTGTTGCCGGATAGAACGAGCAATTGGTGATTATGCGATGGTCGTCATAGGTCTTGTAGGCCGATGCGAGAGCTTGCAGGCAACCATTCCATGTGATGTGATCGACAAAAATGCCTCCAGCCACAAGTATAGTCTTGTAGCGAATGTTACCTGAGCATGTGAAGGTGAGATTTTGCAATGCAGTGCCCACGTTGGGGTAATGATATTCCCATGTGGCATTCTCGGGGGTTACCTCTATTTCCTTGCCGGCCGAGTCCTCGTGCTTAACGTTGACGAGCATCATGTAGCCACCGTTGAAGCTGGTCTTTCCCGTAGATGGAATAATCTCGGTGCAGTCGGTGTTAGGGCCGGTCTTGTCGCGACCTGCCTCACCCATGAGCTTGATGCCAAAGCTAACGTAGATGCTTGATGAAATATTATACTTGCCACGTGGCAGGAACACCTCGCCTGTGCCTTTCATCGCAATGGCTTTGTTGATGGCTATGGCCCAGTTGGTCTCTTTCTCGTCTTTGAACCATTGTGGATAGGCTCGGTCGAGAATCCACTTGCCGGTGACGTTGATGCCGGTTGAGAAGATTTTTCTTATAGGTGCCGTTAGCGCGGTTGATCCACCTGTGATTGTTGAGCCTGTGCCGTTAATCGCCTTGCCGTTGATGGTTAAGAGTGATTGCTGGCCAAGTCCTATAGTCGAGTTTTGCATATTAATCATGCCCAGTTCCCCCTCGGTAAAGGTGCAGCCATCACCCATTGTGATGGTCGATGTGTTCAGGCTCAATTTGCCTCCCACCACAAAGATTGCTGTGCCCGAAGCGCAGTTGAGGGTGGCCTTGTTGAGGTTAAGGTTGCCGTTGCCGGCGATACATATCATGGAATTCACGGGCAGATTGGCTTGCCCGGTAATGGTGGATGTGGTGGTTACCTTGTAGTTGGTGCCACTCTTCCACATCGCGGGCGAGGAAGGCAGTTCCTGCCACGATGCCACCGCCGTGATGTCAAATGTGCTTTGTGCCGATAGTGAGATGACGTTGATGACAGCTGCAACGAGTAAAAGCAATGTCTTTTTCATGATGGGTGAAATTATTGTTGATTGACTGTTTTGTTATATACGTCGAGAGTTTGCTGGGCAATGTTGTCCCAATTGTAGTTAGTGAGGTTGTAGTGGCGGTTGTGTTGTGCCATCTGTAACTTGTGCTTGAGAGAAGCAGTGAGTTCATCGAGGTTGTCGACAGGAAAAAAGTCGGTGGCATTGAGCTCGGGCAAGCGGTTGGCGGGAATGTCGCTCACAAGCACATCGAGGTTATAGCTCATGGCTTCAAGCAGCGAGATGGGCAGGCCCTCGTGGGTAGAAGGTAGCACAAAGAGGGCTGCTCCTGTCATAATCTGGTTCAGCTTCTCGCCTTTTATGAACCCGGTGAGCACCACGTTGTCGCACTGCGCTGCTTTACTCTTTAGCTCGGCCGAATAGGCATCGTCGTGGTCGCTGTCGCCCACAAGGGCCAGCTTGTAATCCTCCAGGTGTGCACTATTGAAAGCCTCAACCAGGAGGTCGAAACGTTTCTCGGGAACAAAGCGTCCCAATGCCATCACATATTTCCCCTGTTTCAAACCCAGCGATTCAAGGTAGCTGGTATCGGTTGATTTCATTGGGGTGTTCACGCCATTGTAGATGATTGATACATTCTCGGTGCGGTTGTAGCATTGCTTGAGAATGCCGGTTATAACATGGCTGATGGCAATGATGTGACTGGCGAAACGTGCCTGCATTTTTTCACCAAGCCTTAGCATGGTCTTTGCCAAGCGACCCCACTTTTGACGGTCGTAGTCGGGGCCATGGTTGGTGGCCACAACTTTCATTCCCAGTAATCGTGCCAGCGGCGTGCATAGCGATGGCCCGATGGCATGGATGTGCAACACGTCGGGCTTGAGCTTTCGGGCCTTGAATATTGCCAGGGTGGTGTGGACAATCGCCTCAATGCTCTTGCGCCGTGGTGCATACACGTCGATGAGTTTCACACCTTTATACAGGGAAATGCGATTGTTCTCATTGACATAACAAGTGCGCCTGATGATGGTCACATCACACCCCAGGGCAACAAGCCGGGGATAAAGTTCCTCGCAATGGGTTTCCACGCCTCCCTGAATGCCGGGAATGCCACGAGTGCCTATTACAACGACCTTCATCACAGCAAGATTATTTTAACGATGGTTTGTTACATGAGAGCGCTACCGGTTCTTTTCCCTCACAAGGTTTCTCTCAAGTCGCCCTGACACGGGTCTTGACCCACGTCGTGCCAGCACTTGTCGAGCACTGCTTTCTTGCCCACCATGCTGCGCAACTTGTTCTTGAGCGCCCACTTTGCCGGGTGCTTGATATACTTTTTCATCACGGGAGCGGCGGTGCCCACCATCCAGCAGTTCTTGGGGCACTTGCGCACCTTCTCACGCACCTGCTCGGCCTCAGGACTATTCCATATTTCCATGAAGTCGGGGGTGTTGCGAATGTTACCCATTGCCTGCATCCAGTATTTATCTTCCAGACCATTGCAGGGATACACATCACCGTAGGGGTCGATGAAGAAATTCATCATTCCCGCCTCGCAAGGAAGCATGCGGCGGTTTCCCTCAATGTAGTTGATAAGACCCATGTTGAACCATGCGCGGAACCACGACTTGGGGTGACGTTCCTTGAGCTGCCAGTTGACTAAAGTTTCAAAATCGCGGCACACCTGCTCGCGATTGGAAATCACGTTGTCGGTCTTGTGGAAATAGTAGCTGTTGTGGAACGCTGCGGTGGCAAACTCCATTCCCATCGACTTGCTGAGCTTGTAGAGCTCAAGCATGTCGCTGCTATTGCTGTTGGAAACTGTGCATCCGAAGCCAATGTCCTTCACGCCCATCTTCTTGAGGGTGTGAAGGATGCGCAGGCCCTTGTCGAAGCCACCCTCGCGGCCACGCAACTCGTCGTTCTTGCTGGCCAGGCCCTCGATGCTGATGCGAATGCCAATGTTGGGGAACTTCTTGGCAAGGTCTATCACGCGGTCTTCAAACCAGCCACTGGTTGAGATGACGATGCGTGGGGTTTTCTTGTAGCACACCTCCACAATCTCGTCAAGATCCTCACGGATGAAAGGTTCACCACCGGTGAGGTTGATGAACTTGAGCTGAGGCAGGCACTCAAGCTCGCTTGGCTTGAGCTCCTTTTCCTTTATAGTGGGGTTGTCCCAAATGTTGCACATCTTGCAACGCATGGGGCAACGATAGGTCAATATGATAGAAGCATCGGTAGGCTTAATAATTGTCATGACAATTGTGATATATCAATATATAAACGCAAAACACCGCGTTGTTATTGTGTGAAAATGTTGTACACATCAAGGATTTTATCAAGATGAGCACGGGCTGAGAATTGTGCACTCGCTGCACTCTTTATTTTATCGTGATTCCACATCACTTCAAATGCTTTTGTTATGCAAGTCGATAGCTCATCGCTGTTGCCTGCTGTGAATACCATGCCGTTGCTGTTATCAAGCAACTCGGGAATGCCGCCTATGCGTGCACCCACCACGGGTGTGCCGGCACACAGCGATTCTATCACTCCCAGCGGATTGTTGTCATAGCATTCGCTTGGCATGACCGAAAAGCGAGCTTTGCTAAGCAGAATAGCAACATCCTCGGCATTGATGCGGCCTAGAAATTCTATATTAGTGGCATTGGCATATTTTTCTTTCAATAGTTGCAATAGCGGTCCATCGCCCGCCACTTTGAGCTTGTGAGGGAGATTGGAAGCTGTGCTGACGAGGGTTTCGACACCTTTCTCAACCGATATTCGGCCCACATAGGCATAGTAGTCTTCACGCTGAGGGTTTATTGTGTCGAAAAGTTGCTGCTTTGAAGGGTCGATGTGGTTGCACACCACGTGCAACTTGCTCTCTTCAAAGCCATCTTTGCGCATTTTGCTTGCCATGAACTTGCTGGGGCAGATGAATGCATCGGTGATTTGGTTGAGTTTGTCGCGATTCCAGCGTACAGCCTCAATCCATGCCAGGGCACTTGCCGCAGTGCTGTCCTTCATGCAGCGGTTAGCAAGCACAGGCATCTTGCGACCACCCAGGCACTGCTCGCAAGGCTTGCCGTTGTAGTAGCACAGGTAGGAGGGACACACGAGCTTGTAGTCGTGCATTGTCCACACCACGTGGCAACCACGCTGCTTTGCCAGCTGGGCCACAGCGGGTGAAATGTAGGAGTGAATGTTGTGCAGGTGCACAATCTCGGGCTTGAAGTCATCGAGAATTTTGGAAAATGACCTCTTGATGTCACCCAGGCCCAGCAGGCGCCATGCCGCCTTGATTTTGCCGACAATTCCACCTGTGAAATCAACCGATGATGCGTAATACCCGTTCCATTGTGTTTCCACATTCTCGCTATACTGCATAGCAAAGACAGCCACATCGTGACCGGCATCCTTGAGCAATCGCTCCAGATTCATGGCCGCCACGCAGTCGCCACCTCGAGGGTAATAGAACTTATTTACAATGAGTACACGCATCGATTCGGGAAATGAGCGTGCAAAATTAGTTAATTTATTTCTATTACTAAAATAATTGATTCATTTTTGCAAAAAACCAAGAGTGACCTAATTTGAAGAATAGGTCACTATGTGGTGGTTGTCGTGCAGGGCAGGGAGTGGAGTCGTTGTCAGTTTATTATTACAATGCTCCGTTCATGGCACTTGCACTGATGAGTTATTTTTTCAAAGTCGCTGCGCTTGCAGCCGCCTTTGGCAACGAGCAGCAACAGGCCTGTGTTAGGCTTTGAAAGAATGTCGTTTATCTCGCCGGTGCTGTTGAGCTTGTGAATTTCAACGAAGGTGTAATCGTTGCTCTTGCTATTCTCCAGTTCATTAGTAATCTTGGTTGAGTAGAGCATGTCAACGTTATCGGCCTTGATGACGGTGATGGTTTTACCGGCCTTTTCGATTGCGAGTTTCAGCCGGGCCAGCACTTCATTGTTGTTGTGGGTAATATCGTGCACAAGCAGCGTTTTCATGCCTTCCATCTCAAATAGTCGAGACCTTATTTCCCGCAACTTGTTGTCAAGCATCTCATCACGTTTCGCACCGCGGCCCTCGGGAATCTTGAACGCTTGGCTTTCCCATTGCTCGGTCAGGTCGAAGGTGTCGGCAAGCGTGTTGCGTCTCTTCATAATGAAGAGAATCAGTAGCAACGGCAGTAGCAGTCCCATGAGCAGTAGCACTGCAGTGACGATGATGGGCTTTAACAGGCTGGGCTTCACGTCGCTATAGGCTTTGTCGATAATAAAACTGGGCGAGGTGTTCTTGGTGAGCTGCAGCATGCTGCTCTCGCGGCGTTGCATCAGGAAGATGAAGAGCTGGTTCTTCAGTTCCTTGTCGCGCAACAAGTTAAAGTATTCTTTCTCTTGTGTGGGCACTTGTGCCATCTTGTTATCGTCCTTGCTGGTGCTAAGGTTCAGCTGGTTGAGTTTTATGCGTGAGGCCTCAATGCCCTTTTGAGCTGCGTTAGTGATGGTTTTGCGCGACTCGGCAATAGTCTTGTTGAGTGCTATGAGCGACTCGTTACCCGGTTTTGCCGAGCGTTCCAGTTCCTGGCGGTTCAAGATAAGCTCGTTGTACTGGGTGATGACCTTGGCCATCGTCTCGTCGCCCACGGCAGGCAACACGTTGTTTCCACCATTGTTAAGGGCATTCAAAATCATTTGGTTAATCTCCACCTCGGCTTGTAGTTTAACGGCTTCCTGCTGGCTAAGGGTGCTGCCCTTAATCATTGCCTCGGCTTGTGCCCCAATGTCGACAATGTTGTTTTGTTTCTTGAAGTTGACGATGCGGTTATCGGTCTCGTTGAGCTCTTGCGAGAGCGACGCGATGCGGTTGTCATAGAACTCTATTTCCTTGCTCGAAATCTCGTCTTTGTGATCCTTGCGAGCCTTGTTGTAGTTGACCATCAAGGTGTTGAGCAGGTCAATGCCTCGCTCGGGACAGGCATCTTTATAGATGAATTCAATGGCATCGGCTTTCTTGTCATAAAGGTCAAGTTCTATTTTCTTGCGGTAGTACTCGGCCAGAGCGTCATTACCCGAAATGCTTACGACAATCTCGTCGGGAACATCGTTGATTGAGGTGGTGGGAGTGCATTTTTGCACTTCAAATGTTCCGTAAGGGGTTTTTACTTGGCAAGGCAATGTGGCATTGGTCAAGCTTGCCACTGTCTTGAAGAAACCTTTTTTCACAATGATATCGGCGGTGTTGCCATCTAGCTTGACTTTCATTTTGAGTCCCACCTTCAGGGTGTCGAAAAGTTCGGGCGGCGCAACCACTTTGATGGGGTTGTTGCCTCGATAAAGTGGCTTGCGTTCAATACCATCATGGCCCACATAGGTGCGGTTGAGTTCAAGGTCTTTGATGGTTTGAACCAGCACTTGATGAGTCTCGGCAATGATGCGCTCATTGTCGACCGACGAAGCACCGAATCCGCCTATTGAGAAAGCTCTCATCATTTGCGAAAGTCCGCCAGCACGGCTAATGGCTGCTCCCGAACCATTGTCTTGCTCTTCCTCAATGAGCATGACGCTGGTGATTTCATGCTCGGGCATGTGATGCATGCAATAATACACCGCGAGCAGCGAGAATGCTAAGAGCGAAAGTAATATCAGCCACTTGTGACGTTTAATTTCGCGAGAGTGTCTTCTAAAGTCTAAAGTGTTGTTACTCATATCTTGATAGTGAATGTTTTTTTAGTGGTGGATAAAGTGTTAACTTCTTCAAAGTTTTTGCTCATTGATGCTGAAAAGCCCAGAAGCATCATTGCAAGCATGCCCGACGTTTGAACAAAGAGGGTGCCGGCAATGTTCTCAATTAGGATGAAGACTATTGCCATTGAGCCCACAATGAAAGGGTATTTATAGCGAATTGCGTCATGCCTTATCAATGCACGCAGGTGATGATAAATTTTTATAAATACTAGAGCGAAAAGCACTATTCCAACGATGCCAAATTGTGCAAGGCAAGGATAGTAGGCGTCACAAATGAAGTCGCCAAAGTCTTCAGACAAGCCCCACACATTATTGATACCATACTCGTAGTAAAGCGTCGAGTAGTTTTGAGATGAGGCAAACGAGGCAAACGAGGCCAGCCCTGAGCCAAATGGGAAATAGTCGAGTAATATCAATCCTCCGGTTGCATAGAGCACAGGGCGGGCAAATGACTCCATGGTTTCGATGTCGAAACTATCGGAGTTTCCTGTGATAAAATAATAGGAAATCTTGTTCCAGCTCACAGCAATAACCACTGCAACTACTGCCACTAACAGCAGGGCGTGCTTGATGTTGAAGTTCTTGAGTACTCCGGGCTTATATAGAAAAAGAAAGAACATGTAAAATACAAATTCGCCGTAGTATTTTGCTCTTGTGCAACTCAAGCCCACAACCAGCATGGCGATTACTGTTGCCAGGTCGCGGTTGCCCACTTTGCCTTCACTGTCAATTGACAAAAACAGGAATGTGGTGGCGCAAATGAAGCATGTAGTACCAATGTAGACCACATGATTGATTAAATCTTTAATTATATAATCACTCATGAATGCCAGTGCCAGGCATAGTGCAACATTGATGATACACAGCACTTTGGCTACCCGTTTCTCGCTTTCGCTAAAAACGGGGGCGATGGCAAAAATCACCAAGTAGGGAAGAAATGGCTTCAACTCAATAATGGCATCCATCAGGATGTACTTGGGTGTATTGAACTTGAGAAAAAAGATGGAATAGAGGACATAGAAAGCAAAAACAAGCACAAACACCCCGATTATCGCATATTTCTTGTACTGCTTGTTTACAATACAATCAACAAGAGCAACGGCACCTAGCATGTAGCACCCCAACTCATCAACCATCTTGACAAAGACAATGCTCGGGAGCATCAATGCTATGCTGGCAATGAAGATCCAGGTACACAAGCGGTCAAGTCTTAATACCATAGTTGGGTGGATGCGAGATTAAAAAAGGATGTGATGCTATTTCAACGCAAGGGCTATCACCAGGGATGCTATAACCGAAGCCGCGCTCACGATAGTGGAGATGACTGTGAGTTTGTAGGCGTTGTTCTGGTTGTACTTGGAGTTGTCGATGCGAATTTGGTTAGGCTCAACATATACCACATCGTTTTGCTGCATGTAGAAGTAGGGCGACGAGAATATATTGGAGTCGGCCAGGTTCAGGCGATGATAGGTAGTCTTGCCATTCTCCTCTCTAATTACCAGCACGTTGCTGCGCTCGCCATAGTCGGTGAGGTCGCCGGCAGCGCTAAGCGCGTCGAGCAGTGTGAAGCGTTGATTGCCCACATGGATGCGGTGAGGATTCTTCACCTCACCCATCACGTTGATATTGAAACCGATTAATTCCACTCTCACGAATGGGTCCTTGACTGTTGCCGCCACGCGTGTCCTTATCATGTCTTCAATCTCGCTCGTGGTCTTGCCCAGCACGTTGAGCTTGCCCAGCACCGGCATCATGATGTCGCCCTGGCGGTCGACAATGTAGGTTTGCAGGCGTGGCGATGGCTGTGTGAGCAGGTCTCCCTTGGATGCAACGTTAGCTTGTAGTTGGTTGAACATTGCTGTTGCTTCGGGCACAGCGCTCGAGACAACAATCGAGAGCTCATCGTCGGGCACAATCTTGATACCAAAGTTGTTACCTTGTGGCAGTTCGCCCGATTCAGCCGTGAGATTGCGGAAGTAGGAGAGGTTGTTCTCATTAACCGTCTTGCATCCGGTTAGTGCGAGCATAGCAACTGCAATTATGATTAAGTTTTTGAGTTTCATGAGTTTATTTTTTGTTTTATATATTTATTTTTTAACGTTTTATCTGCGCTCATTATTGTTTGTTAAAGCGTGTTTTTTTGAGTAAAGTGTTCTGAATGTCGCGCCTTGTATCACTCGCAATCGAGAAATAACACAAGGCACAGGCTACGAGCATATAGGTGATTATGAGCCACCATGAGTCAATA
>DGWL01000049.1 GCA_002396125.1 Porphyromonadaceae bacterium UBA4259 | reverse complement strand
TACCCTGCCCCTTGGGCTGCTGTGGTTGCTGTGGTTGCTGTCGCTTTGTTTCCTTAGCGCCAGCTTGAGCAGCCTCGGGTTGTTGCTGCGCTTGCCCCTTGTTGCGGTTCTTCTTTTTCTTCTTTTTCTTGGCGCTGTCGAATCGGCTGATACTGTCTTGCCCCACGAGGTCGCCATAGGCACTGCGTTCCACTTTCACCTCAACCCCATCGGCCTGCAACTGTTCGGGCTTAATCCCCTCACTGTTTAGCTCAGCAACCTCACGCACACGTTCGGGCGAGATAGTAACAAGGTCGGTGGGAAGACCTTTCTCGGTCGAATAAGAAATCTCACGCTTCAAGATGTCGGTCTTAAAGTGATAGTAGGTTTTATCTTTGGTTTCCAACACTATGTCGCGCTTGGGCAGAGACTTGCTCGCTTCAACATAGGTGTCGACTTCAAAGTTGATGCAGCACTTGAGTTTAGCGCACTGGCCGGCAAGCTTCTGTGGATTGAGCGACACGTCCTGATAACGTGCGGCACTTGTAGCCACCGACACAAAAGTGCTCATCCAGCTGGCACAGCACAAAGCACGGCCACATGGTCCAATGCCTCCAATGCGCCCGGCTTCTTGACGGGCACCAATCTGCTTCATCTCCACACGAATCTTAAACACATCGGCAAGCACCTTGATGAGCTGACGGAAGTCGACACGGCCATCGGCAATATAGTAGAAAATCGCCTTATTACCGTCGCCTTGATATTCCACATCGCCAATCTTCATCTCAAGTCCAAGATCCTTAGCTATTTTGCGTGAGCGAATCATGGTGTCGATTTCCTTGGCTTTAGCTTGTTCGAAACGTTCAAGATCGGCAGGTTTCGCCTTTCGGAACACCCGCAAAATCTCAGCATCGGGACGCAAGCGAGTGCGCTTCATCTGAAGCTTCACCAATTTGCCTGTGAGCGCCACAGTGCCGATATCATGCCCAGGATTAGCCTCCACAGCCACCACATCGCCCTGCTTGAGGTCGAGCTTCGCGCTGTTGCGATAGAAGCCTCGACGGGTGTTCTTGAAATGCACCTCCACTATGTCGAAGTCGTTCTTATCGCCGGGCACATCGGCAAGCCAGTTGTAGCTATCAAGATTGCAACGCGCCTCGCATGCTTTATCGCACCCTGCCGCACAGTTCACGCACTTGCTAGCCTCGAGCTGGTCTTTCCGGTTATTTAACTGTTTAATTTCGTCCATCACGCTCAACTATTATTTAGCAAAGCTAACAGCACGGGTTTCGCGAATAACGGTGATGCGCACCTGTCCTGGATAAGTCATCTCATCCTGAATCTTTTGTGCAATCTCGGTCGACAATTTTTCGGTTTCTTGGTCTGAAATCTTGTCGGCACCAACAATAACTCGCAGTTCACGACCAGCCTGTATTGCATAGGTCTTGACTACGCCCGGATAGGACATTGCAAGACGCTCAAGGTCGTTGAGTCGCTTAATATAGGCTTCCACCACTTCACGGCGAGCACCAGGACGTGCACCTGAAATAGCGTCGCACACTTGCACGATGGGAGCATAAAGGCTTGTAGCCTCTTCCTCGTCGTGGTGGGCTCCAATGGCATTGCAAATGTCGGCTTTCTCCTTGTATTTCTCGGCGAGTTTCATACCCAGTTGAGCATGTGGCAACTCGGGCTCATCATCGGGCACCTTGCCAATGTCGTGAAGCAGGCCGGCACGGCGAGCCTTCTTGGGATTAAGGCCTAACTCGCTAGCCATGACGGCACACAAGTTGGCAGTCTCGCGTGAGTGCTGAAGCAGGTTTTGACCATAACTAGAGCGATACTTCATCTTGCCGATGAGTCGAATGAGCTCTGGATGCAGGCCATGTATACCCAAGTCGATGGCAGTGCGTTTTCCGGTTTCGATGATTTCATCCTCAACCTGCTTGCGCACCTTGGTCACAACCTCCTCAATGCGAGCCGGATGGATGCGGCCATCGGCAACCAGCTGATGCAATGCCAGGCGTGCTATCTCGCGACGCACGGGGTCGAAACTAGAGAGCACGATTGCCTCGGGAGTGTCATCGACAATAATCTCAATTCCTGTAGCCGACTCAAGGGCACGGATGTTGCGTCCTTCACGACCGATGATGCGTCCCTTCATCTCATCGTTGTCGATGTGGAAGACGGTCACCGCATTCTCAATGGCAGTCTCGGTTGCCACGCGCTGGATGGTGGTGACGATAATGCGCTTAGCCTCCTTATTGGCAGTGAGCTTGGCATCATCCATAATGTCGTTGATATAGCTGGCGGCCGCTGTTTTTGCCTCGTCCTTGAGCGATTCGACGAGTTTTTCCTTAGCTTCTTCGGCCGAGAGTCCACTCACGTGCTCCAGAGTGTCGCGCACCTTCATCTCCATCTTGTCAACCTCTTTCTTGCGGTCGTCAAGAATCGCAAGCTGGTTATCAAGATTTACCTTCAGCGCATCGGTTTCATTCTTTTTTCGCTGAACTTCTTGCTGTTGTTGATTGAGTTGTATTTCGCGCTGCTTGAGCTTAGCTTCACTCGATTGAACCTTGGCAAGGCGGGCATTGGCCTGCTTCTCGCTCTCGCTCTTGATGGCCAACCCTTCTTCTTTGCCCTTCATCACTTCTTTGTTCTTCAACACTTCGGCCTCCAGTTTGGCCTTCTCTACAATAGTGTTAGCTTGCGACTTAGCGCTGCGCTTCAACATCATGTTTGCAGCAACGGCTCCTACTATCAGTGCCACTACTGCCACTACAATATAAATTACTATACTCATTATAAAAAAATAAAAATATATAAACTAAAAACGCACTGCTCACAGCAACATCCGCCTCTAATAAAGCCATGGGCGAATCTTGCGCAAGAAGTGCAGGAACCTGTTAATTTCAAACTCGTTTTTGCCACTCCAACGTGCTCAAGGGCAACGAGATTAATCTATCACCCATGATGCATGCCGAGTCACAAGTCTCATATCTTCACAACCACCTCGTTGAGCTGCTGCTCAAAGGCGGTTAGGAAATTGTTCACAGCGACATTTTGATTATAGGACTTAGAATAAAGTCTAGCAAACTGAAAAGCTACCATAGCCATGACGCTTTGCGATGAGTTGTCACCATCAAAGCGATCTTTCCACTTGTTCCACAGCGTGTTCACCAATTTCTCGGCCTCGCGATAACTTGCTTCCTCATCGCGTGGAATGGTGAGTGCTATGGGATCAACATCGGCTATTCTTATTAATATGTTTAGTGTCTTATCGTCAGTTGCCATAATCGTGCATCAACCATTAAGTTGAGAGATGCATTTGTCAATGTCCCGCACCAGCTTGGAGATAGTGGACCTGGCGCCTTCCACATCGTCGAGACTCGGAGCAATGGCTCTTGCCATCTTGAGATAGTCAATTTCTTGACGCATCAGCTCGTTGTCTTTCTTCATTTGCTCTATTTTGTCATGCAGTTGCTCATTGTCGCTGGCGAGCGCGCGATTAGCATCTTCAAGCGCATGATATTTCTCAACCAAGATGTTACTCTTGTTGATGATTCTTGCCAGGGTCTGTTGCAACTCATTTGCCATAAGTCTCCAAAATTTTACAAAAGTAGTAAAAATTTCTCGACTGCTACAAAGTTTAAGTGAGATTTTGCGAAAATTGTTGATAAGTTTTTACAATAGTTTCAAATTTCACCTCGTTTCAGGTGTTCCTTAATGACACTGGTGAACTGCAACCAGAACTGCTCGGTCTTAGCTTCGGCCACGCCATAGAGCATACCGAATTGCGCTTTTGTGACAGGCTTGGCCACCGCCATCTTGGTCAGCACCTTGTCGCTGAATACCATGTAGGGGGCAATGTGTCGCGCCACAGCAATGGCTTTGCGGGTTGCCTTCAGCTTCTCGAGAAGCATCGTGTCGACCTCGTTATCGTCGAAGATTGTCTTTGCGGGCTTTTTCTTTTCGCGCACCACCGCATCGAAATAGAATCGCGAAAGCATAATAGAACGCTTGCCGTAGAGCACCTCCTTGCCCAGCTCTGTAATTTTCAGGTGGTTATCGTTCTCATAGGCGATGTAGATAAGCCCCAGCTGAAGCATTTGCAACAGGTAGGCATTCCACATGGTAGTGGTGAGGTCACGCCCCACGCCATAGGTTTTAATCTTGTCATAGCCGTGGGCCACAATATCATTCTTGCGAGACCCCCGCAAAATGTCAATCACCGTCTTGAAGCCAATGTTCTCGCCTGTCCTGGCCATAGCGCTCATTGCCATTTGGCACAGCTTGGTGCCATCGAAACGGTCGGGAGGATTGTTGCACACGTCGCAGTTGCCGCAATCATGATCATAGCGCTCATTAAAATAGCTAAGCAAGATGCGGCGCCGGCACACGTTGGCCTCGGCATATTGCTGCATGCGGTTTAGTTTCTCGATGTTAACCAGCGCCTGAGTCGAGTCGTTGGCAAAATTCATGAGCGCCTTGACATCGGCAAATGAATAGAACATGAGCGCATCGGCACTCATTCCATCGCGCCCTGCACGCCCAATCTCCTGATAGTAGCTCTCCAGGTTTTTGGGCATGTTGTAGTGTATTACCCATCTCACATTGCTCTTGTCAATACCCATTCCAAAGGCGATTGTGGCACAAATAACCTGCAAATCATCGTTGATGAAATCGCGCTGAATCGCAAGCTTCTCACTAGTGGGCATTGCTGCATGAAATGCGCGCGCATTAAAGCCCAACCCTCGCAGATTAACGGCAAGAGACTCGGTCGACTTGCGACTGAGGCAATATATGATGCCGCTCTGGCCAGAGTGATTTTCAATAAAGTTGACAATGCGGCGCATCTTGTCGCGGCCACTCAAGCCACTCACTACCGCAAGCGAAATGTTTGGGCGGTCAAACGATTTTATAAAAGTCTTGGCACCGGTGATGTTGAGCTGCACCTTGATGTCGTCGCGCGTGAGACGGTCGGCTGTGGCGGTGAGCGCCATCACGGGCACTCCCTCAAAGCGTTGCCTCACCAGTCCCAACTGGCTGTATTCGGGCCTGAAATCGTGCCCCCAGTGCGAAATGCAATGCGCCTCATCGATTGCAATAAGATTGATGCGCAAGTCGCGTGCCCAGCGGTCCATGTCGGCAAGCAACCGCTCGGGTGAGATGTATAACAGCTTGATATTGCCACGATACACATTGTCAATTATCTCACGGTTTTGCGCCTCGGTCTGCTGGCTATTGATTGCCGCTGCCGGTACTCCATTAGCAATCAGAGCATCCACTTGATCTTTCATCAACGCGAGCAATGGCGACACCACAATAGCACATCCCGGTTTTAACAGAGCCGGAATCTGGTAACACATCGACTTGCCTCCGCCGGTGGGCATCAGCACCAAAGCATCACCGCCGCCAATCACGTGCTCGATAACCTGATATTGCAATTGATGAAATGACTCGTAGCCGAAGAATTTTTTCAGAACGGCAAGAGCCTCTCGTTTCAAGTCAGCAGCCATAGCCTTTAATTTCCAGTGAATTACAGTGCGTTCTTGTCACCTTTTATAGCATTAAGCACCGTCATGAACAAGATTTTGATGTCGAGCATGAAGTTCCAGTTCTCGGTATACCACACGTCGAGCTCAACACGCTTTTCCATTTTCCACAACTCATAGGTGGGTCCGCGGAAGCCGTTCACTTGAGCCCAGCCGGTAATACCGGGCTTGATTGTGTGACGAAGCATATACTTGTCGATCAGCGCACTATATTCATGAGTCTGCTGCACCATGTGAGGCCTGGGTCCCACAATCGACATCTCGCCGCGGAACACGTTGATGAACTGCGGCAACTCATCAAGACTGGTCTTGCGCAAGAAATTGCCAAACTTTGTCTTGCGCGGGTCGTCTTTAGTTGCTTGCAAGGTGTCGCTCTCATCATTGAGCCTCATTGAACGGAACTTGAGGCACATGAATGACTTTCCACGATAGCCAGTGCGTTCCTGGCGAAAAAAGACCGGGCCAGGCGAAGAAAGCTTGATGCCGATGGCTATGGGGATAAAAATCAACGGCGACACAAGTAAAAACAGCGACGACACCACCAGGTCGAAAACCCGTTTAATACCCTTGTTGAATGGATTGCTGAGTGGTTGTGGATGAATCGACATCACAGGCACGTTGCCGAATGTTTCAATCTCGAAACGACGCGAGATGTAACGGCTAAGCTGTGGCACATAATAAAAGTCGATGGCATTGCGCTCGGCCAGGTTAATAATGTGCTGCAACTCGCCAAGCTCATTCTCGGGCAAAGCGCAATAAATCTCATCCACAGTGTTTTGGGCGATAAAATCGTCAAGATCGTGCAACTCACCCTTGTAGGCGGCGACATTGTGCATTGCTCCGCTGTCAAAAAAGCCCACAATGTTATAGCCGTAACCTTGATCTTTCTCGAGCTCTTCCATGAGCCTGATGCCGGCACCGCTCTTGCCGCCTCCCACCACAACAATGCGCTTGTAGTTATAGCCCTTGCTGCGATACCACTTCAATAGCTTGCGCGACACAATCCACCACAACGATTGCAACACAGAGAAAATGCCATAGAACAGCATCACCGTCTTGAGCTTGGGCAAGGCATCGATAAACGAGATAAGCATCAGGAATATCACCATGTGAAGCATGATGTACTTCACCAGCAAAATGAACACCCGGTCGAGATACACCACTCGCTTGTGATGAAACGTGCCTAGAGCATAAACCACTACAGCAAACGACAGGTTGAGCATGAACCACACCATGCGGCTATAGAACGGTTCATGCCACAAGTCACCCACCATGCAAGTAGCAAAATAGCTTGCATTGATGATGACAAAGTCGATAATTATAAAAATCCAACGGATAAAATGACCGTATCTGCCCTTGCTATTCACAACAAAAAAAGCTTGTTTTAAGGTTCACATTTTTACATTTCACTCCCTATGGCACTTTAAGGAGAGGCCATAGAGAGTGAAACGCTGTTAACAAGTTCTCTAAAACTGATTAGAGTTTCTCGTCGATTATCTTAATCTTTTGCTCAAGCAGCGCGATGTCGTCCTTGAGGTTGGCAATCTTGCGTTCCATTTCTTTCACAAGAGTGTTGCCGCTCTTGGAGCGAGCATTGAAGAAGCCCATGTTGTTCTCATAGGTCTTGAGCTCATTGCACTTCTGCTCATAGGCACGCACCAGGCGCTCACGCTCATGATAAACCTTGTCGCTGCCCGACTGGCTCATGCTGCTCTCGAAGTTGGAGAGGCGTGCGCGAATGGCCTTCATGTCAAATTTCTCAAATGCCTTGTCGATAGCCTCCTTGTAGGCAGCATAGATTTTGTCTTTCTCCTTGTAGGGCACGTGACCGATGCTCTGCCACTTGCTCATGAGCTCGCGAATCTTTGCAGGAGCCTCCTCGGCATTCGCCTCGTCTTCAAGAATTGCATTCACTTGAGCGATAATCTCTTTCTTGGCCTTGAGGTTATCATGTTCTACCGAGCGCTGGCTTGATGTGTTCTTCTTTTTCTCCTCAAAGAAGTGGTCGCAGGCCGAGATAAAGCGTTTCCACACTGCATCGCTGTGTTTCTTTACCACCGGGCCAATGGTCTTCCACTCCTTTTGCAGAGCGATGAGAGCATCGGTAGTCGACTTCCATTCGGTAGAGTCCTTAAGTTGCTCGGCCTTCTCGCAAAGCTCGGTCTTCTTAGCAAGGTTAGCTGCAAGTTCTTCCTTCATCGACTTGAAGAAGGCTGCTTTCTTGGCAAAGAAGTCGTCGCACGACTTGCGGAAGCGTGTGAACAAAGCGGTGTTCACCTTGCGCGAGGCAAAACCAAGCTTCTTCCATTCTTCCTGCAGACCAATAATCTGCTTAGTCACCTCATCCCATGCGGCATAGGTCTTGAGTCCCTCGGTATCAATCTTCTCGATAGCCTCGCACAAAGCGGTCTTGGCATCGGCATTCTCCTTCTCGTTGGCCTTGCGTTCCTCAAAGAAGGCCTGGTGCTTCTTGTTGATTACCGACGAGGCATTCTTGAAGCGTGCCCACAACTGCTCGCGAATGTCCTTGGCAACGGGTCCCGTCTCGCGCCACTTGTCGTGGAGTGCCTGCAATTTCTTGAATGCGGCAATCACATCGGTTTCCTCGTCGAGAGCCTCGGCATCCTCACAGAGTTGCTGCTTAATCTCAAGATTCTTCTTGAAATCATAGTCACGCAGTTCTTTGTTCATCTTGAGCAAATCGTAGAAGCGCTCAATGGCTTGCTGATAAGCTTTCCACACCTCAGTAGTGCTGGTTGACGGCACTTCGCCTATGGCCTTGAACTCCTGCTGCAGTTGCTGCACATGCTGGAACTGGCGGTTGATATTGTCGGGGTCTTCAGAGATTGTGTTAATCTCGGCGATAATATTATTCTTTTTTTCCAGATTAGCCTGCTTAACAGCCTCTTGCTCAGCGTTAAATTCAGCGCGTTTCTCCTTAAATTCCCCCAGCAGTTCTTTCATTCTTGCCTCGCTCGCATCTTCCATGGGGGCAAAAGCAGCTTCCTCGTTTCCTGCTTCCAGGAAAGCAGCTTTTTCCTTGGCGACTTCCTCTTTCCTGATGGCAAAGAAGGCGCCCTTGATTTGAGCGACACGGTCTTTAACTGTTTCAACAGGTAAGGTGAGCAGTTTTTCAAGTTCGCCAATGAGTTGCTCCTTGTCGAGAGTTGTGTAGTCAACCTGTGGAAGTTCAATAACTTCTTCTTTGGCTGCCACTTCGGTTTCCTCGACCTTGGGTTCCTCCTCAGCTACCGGCTCCTCGGCCTGAGGCTCCTGCGCTGCCTCGGGAGTAGGTTCCTGAGCATCGCTCACTTCTTGATTCTCAACTTGATTCTCAACTGCTTCCTGTGCAGGTGTCTCTTGAGCTGTAGCGGCTGCATTAACTTCAGCCTCAGCATTTAGGGGTTGGGCATTCTCGAGGTTTGCACTCGATTCGGCCATTTCACGCGTAGTCATAATATCTATATTAAAAGAATTTTTTAATCGTCAATTTAATTTTTAACTCCAAAAATAATGCTTTTTTGGAAAACAGCGAAATAAAATGGGCATTTTTTTCACAAAATGCCCATTTTTCATAAATATGCTATACTTTTTTAGTGTTTTCTCACCACACTTTGATTTTATCAGGTGCCGCTCTTAACTTATAGAGAATCGGTGACATCATCAAGCGTCGGGACCATAGTAAATCCTGCAACAGTTGTCTTGACTGAAGATAGTGTTGGCCACTTGCATCAACTGGTGGGGAGTGAGCCTGCGATACACCTCGTTCTCATCGTTGATGTTACTTGCACCCCACAGCAGCTCATGCCGTGCCAAGGCCACAGCCTTCTCGGCATAGCCCACGTTTTCAAACAGTTTGTTGGAAATATACTTATTGACGCACTTGTCAATCTCGTGCTGAGTGATGTCGGTTTTAACACGCTCTATCACGCCATCAATGAGCTCGGCGGCTCGATCGAGCGAAGCACCCTGGGAAAGACGTGCTCTCACATAGAACAGACCCGGGTCGCGCGAACCAAGCACCGAGGCATCAACATCGACAAACATGTCGCTGCCAAGTATCAACTCACGGTAGAAGCGCGACGACATGCCGTTGCCCAGCACGTCGCTAAGCAAGTCGGTGGCCTGATAGTGAGAGTCGGTTCGGCCACACATGTGATAACTCGTGAAAATCATGTTGCTGGGCACGTCGCTCTTGTGACTCATGAAGCGATATTGCCCCTGTGGAGGCTCGGCAGGCAAGCGGCGCCCGGCTATGGGACGTGACTCAATATCGCCAAACCATTTCTCAACAAGGCGCACTGTGGTGTCGAAATCGACATTGCCCGAAATGCACATCACAATGTTGTTGACGGCATAGTGCTTGCGATGGAAATCAAGAACGTCATCACGGGTAAAATTCTTGATTGTGTCAACGCTCAGCCCGATGGTGGGCCAGCGGTAGGGATGCTCTTTATAGGCGAGTCCGTGCTGCAGATGAAGGATGTCGCCGTAGGGCTGATTGAGATAACGCTGCTTGAATTCCTCAATCACAACACTTTTTTGCACCTCGATATTCTCCTCATTGAGAGCAAGATTGATTAACCGCTCGCTTTCGAGCCACAAAGCAGTCTCAAGGTTGTGGGCGGGAAGGATGTCGTAGTAGTTGGTCACATCAATGCTGGTCCATGCGTTGCTCTCGCCACCGGCAGCCTGCAAGGCGCCGTCGTAGCTGGGAACATGGCGCGTGCCCGAGAACATGAGGTGCTCCATGAGATGGGCAAGCCCGGTCTTGGCCGGGTGCTCATCGCTTGAACCAACGTCGTAGAGCAGATTGACGGCAACCATGCGGGTTGTCGTGTCGTGATGATGGACCAGCCTCAATCCATTGGGAAACCGATGAGTGCTGAATGTTATCATTTCATGATTCTTGCCGTGATGATTTTCACGCTATCGACGGGACGATCGTAGGCTCCTGTGGTCACATTCTGAATCTTGTCAACCACTTCCATGCCGCTGACAACCTCGCCAAACACAGTATATTGCCCGTCGAGATGTGGAGTGCCACCCACAGTGCTGTAGGCCTCGACTTGTGAAGCGGTGAACTGCACAGGACTGGTGGCATAGGTCTGCTGAGTCTTGGCTATGAGCTCGTCGCGAAGTTTGTTAAGCCCCACGGTGTCGGCAGCCATCTGCATCTGGTTTATCTCGCTGGCGTGCTCACGAACCAACTGCTGGAAAATAGCAGCCTGGGCCTGATTGGCGAGTCGCTCCTGCATAGCCTGCAGCTGATACTCCGAGTAACGCTTGCCGGTGACGATGTAGAACTGCGAGCCCGAGCTGCGGCGCTCGGGATTCACCTCATCGCCTTGCCTGGCTGCTGCCAGTGCCCCACGCTTGTGAAAATACTTGGGGTAGACAATCTCGGCAGGCAAGTCATAACCGGGACCGCCTGAGCCCAGCATTGCGTCTTGGGCGGCATTCTTTGAGTCGGGGTCGCCGGTTTGAATCATGAAGTCCTTGATAACACGATGAAAGAGCACACCATTATAGGTGCCGTCATTCACCAGCTTGATGAAGTTGTCGCGGTGCTGTGGTGTCTCATTATAGAGGGCAATCTCTATGTTGCCCAGCGATGTCTCGAGCAGCACTCTAGTGGTGCCTGTGAGGTTGTTATTCATTGATTGCGATGTTTTATTAGAATTCTCGTTTTTAGCAGTTTGAGCCATAGCAATGCCGCAACCGGCCACAACAGCCACTGCCACGATGCATGCCCACAATTTAACTGTCTTTTTCATGTGAGTGAGTGTGAAATGCTAAAAAAAAATAATGTGTGCCTGGACGTTCTATAGAGGACTCTGGCGCAATTACATGCCCGAGGGATAAAGTCGCTTATATACTCGCCTGAAGTTATCGTCCTCAATCGCCAATTGCGACGCGCGCTGCTTGTAGTCATTACCCCATATCGATGCTGCCAGGTCGGGCAAGTAGGCACGCTCGCGGTCGAGAGTGATGGCGGCCTTAATGAGCCTGTCGATTTGCGGCCAGTATTTGGCCTTGTCAATGGCGTTGAGATAACGTGCGGTGCTCACGGCAAACTGCCCGTTCTTGTCTACATTAACAATGTTGTCGACAAGCTCATCAATCACGTCATCTATTTCGCCTATGTTATTGGCAATATACTCATAGGTCAACAAACCCGTGCTGTCATTTTCCAGTCGTTTCTTCAATTGGTCATCCATATTCTTTTTTTCAGTTTTGTTCAACCCGGTTCAATAGGTTAACAGTTTTAACGCCGCAAAAATATAAAAAAAATCCCAATTAAAAAACATTTGAGGAATAAAGCTGATGTGCTTGAAGGGCAACTGGGCAAACAAGATGACTAGATGGTGTAATCTTTTTGTAATGTAGATGTAAAGTTACTTATGAAATTGTAACTGTCATAATAATGCACCGATAAAATTGAGCTTATGACATCAAAAGAACCGTCCCTTGATG
>DGWL01000062.1:9782-10766 GCA_002396125.1 Porphyromonadaceae bacterium UBA4259 | reverse complement strand
TAGTCGTCGGCATCAACAAAGGTGACATAGTCGCCCGTCATCACGTCGAGCGCCGCGTTGCGCGCGTCGCTCAGGCCGCCATTGTCCTTGTGGATGACTGTGATGCGGCGGTCGTGCCGTGCATAGTCGTCGCACATTTTTGCGCTCAAGTCGGTGCTGCCGTCGTCCACGAGCAGAATTTCAAGATTGGAGTGGGTCTGAGTAACGACCGAGTCGATACAACGTGCAAGATAGTCCTGCACGTTGTAGACTGGTATTATTACTGAAACCTTCATGGTGTTGTGGCCTGGAGTTGAAATGAGCGATTGCTCACTAACTGAATAGTTATCTCACTTTCCACTCAAAGCCGTCCTTGGTGTCCTTGACATCGAAACCTGCCTCGTTAAGGCGGTCGCGAATGAGATCGCTTGTTACCCAGTCCTTGGCGGCCTTGGCGTTGCGGCGCATCTCAAGCAGCAGGTCAACGGCCTTCTTATAAGGCTCAAGATTTACACCCTCACCGTTGCCGGCGGCATCGTCGCGCACGCCCAGCACATCGAAGAGATAGGTTTGGAATGTTGCCTTCAGCGCATCGATGTCGGCTTGTGTGAGCGTAGCGTTGCCGTCGTTAACCTGGTTGATTACCTTGCATGCGTCGAAGAGCGTTGCGATTACCTGAGCGGTATTGAGGTCGTCGTTCATGGCCTCGGCACATCGTGTGGCGTAGTCGTCGAGCTTGATGCTGCTTGTGTCGGCAGCTTTGAGCTCGGCAAGGCGGTGCCATCCGTCCATGATGCGCTCGTAGGCTTTCTCGGCAGCTTGCAGAGCGGCATTGGAGAAGTCGACGGTTCCGCGATAGTGCGCCTGCAGGATGAAGAAGCGCACTGTCATGGGCGTGTAGGCTTGGTCGAGCAGTTCATGGTTTCCGGTGAAGAACTGTTCCAGCGTGATAAAGTTTCCCAGCGATTTACCCATTTTCTGTCCGTTGATGGTAATCATGTTGTT
>DGWL01000062.1:0-9732 GCA_002396125.1 Porphyromonadaceae bacterium UBA4259 | reverse complement strand
TTGTGCATCCAGTAGTGCACCATGTCGTCGCCCTGACTAGCCACAGCTTGTGCAATTTCGCACTCATGGTGTGGAAACACGAGGTCCATGCCGCCGCCGTGAATGTCGAAGTGGTTGCCCAGATATTTGCGTCCCATGGCTGTGCACTCGCAATGCCATCCGGGAAATCCCTGGCTCCATCGCGAAGGCCACCGCATGATGTGCTCGGGTTGCGCTTTCTTCCACAGAGCGAAGTCCACCTGGTTGCGTTTCTCGTCAACGCCATCAAGGGTGCGGCTGTTGTTTATCACGTCCTCAAGGTTGCGTCCGCTGAGCTTGCCGTACTTGTGGTCGCGGTTATATTTCTCCACGTCGAAGTAGACGCTGCCGTTGCTCTCGTAGGCATAGCCGTTGTCGAGGATTTCCTGCACCAGCTGTTCCTGCTCGATGATGTGACCTGTGGCATGTGGCTCGATGCTGGGTGGCAACACATTGAGCGCGCGCATGGCATCGTGATAGCGGTTGGTGTAGAACTGTGCCACTTCCATGGGCTCGAGTTGTTCGAGCCGTGCTTTTTTAGCAATCTTGTCTTCACCGGCGTCGGCATCGTGTTCCAGGTGGCCCACATCGGTAATGTTGCGCACATAGCGCACCTTGTAGCCAAGGTGCTTGAGATAGCGGAACAGCACGTCGAAGGTGATTGAAGGCCTGGCGTGGCCCAAGTGTGGGTCGCCATAGACCGTAGGGCCACACACGTACATGCCCACATTGGGTTCCTGCAAGGGCTTGAAGAGCTCCTTGCGGCGCGTGAGAGTGTTATAGATAAATAGCTTATGTTCCATTATTCTTAAAAATACATAATTCAAGATTAAAGAAAATTATGCATTAATTAAGCTTGTCCTTTTGGGAGGGGGAAGTCCATGATGCCGTTGTTGCCTCCATTGTTGACCTGACGGGGCTTGATTTCGCCAAAGTGAGCCTCATACTTGTCGACGTTCTCCTTGAGCGCGTAGAGCAACTGCTTAGCGTTCTCGGGAGTCATGATGATGCGGCTTTGCACGCGAGCCTTGGGGGTGTTGGGAGCCACGAAGATCATGTCCATCACAAAGTCGTTGGGCGAGTGTGAAATCACAGCAAGGTTGGCATAGCGGCCTTGCATTTCATCGTTAGGAACTTCGATTTGAATTTGATTACCTTGTTTTTTGTTTTCGTTTGCCATTTTTTTAATGTATTTAATTGATTAATATTTTCTATTTAAGTTTGAAGTCGATGTGGTCGATATCGGGTGTTGCGGCATTGTTGATGTGGAGCCGCAGGGTTGTGGTGGGCGACTGTGGTTTTTTGAGTACCCCCACATTGACCGAGAGGTAGAAGTCGCGCCAGTAGTAGACGCTATCCTCGGGTGTGCCGAGGAGGTCGTGGATGAGATAGGCGTCGGCAGTGGGCTTGTTGCGCGTGTCGTGGTCGATGAGCATGTAGAGGTGCCGGTTCTTGCCGGTGTACTCCACCTGCCCGTGCAAGTTAATAAATTCGCCGGTTCGCCACGCGCTAATGAGCTTGATGGGTCGCATCGAGTAGTTGCCAAGCGGCTGGTTATTTACCCGCAGCGAGTCGCTCATGATGCGTGTGAGTGCTCTCGCATTGATGTTCCAGCTCTTGCCGTCGGAAGCCTTGTGGGCAATGCTGTAGTAGAGTAGCACTCGCGAGTTGAGGGCCACCTTGTCGGGCCTGGCAACGGTGGTGAAAAGGTCTACGCCAGGCTCGTCGTCGCGCCCCTCGAGGCGGAATGTGGCATGATCGTCGGCATCCTGACCAGTGTAGGTGACAATGTCGGTGAGCTGTGTCTCGTAGGTGGAATCGAGATTTCCATCATGATTGCGGTCGCATGACATTGCCATGAGCATTAGCACAGTCAATAACACAAGCCGCAGTGAATGCCTTGCTGAGGGGCTGTGGTGAGCGATATTTAATCGTGCATTGCGCATTACATCAATCATTAATAATTAATCCGTCGCGCATGTGCAACACTCTATCCACGTTGGCCGCGAGGCTCTCGTCGTGGGTGACGATGACAAAGGTTTGCTTGAACTCGTCGCGCAGGTCGAAGAAGAGCTTGTGCAGCTCCTGCTTGTTTTGCGTGTCGAGCGAACCCGATGGCTCGTCGGCCAGGATTACCTTGGGGCTATTGATGAGCGCTCGCGCCACCGCCACTCGCTGACGCTCGCCACCACTCAGTTGCGCCGGTTTGTGGTCGAGGCGCGAAGAGAGTCCCAGGTGGTCGAGCAGATGGCGAGCACGGTCGTAGGCCTCGGCCTTCTTGTCACCGCCGATGAGTGCCGGGATGGCCACATTCTCAAGCGTGGTGAACTCGGGCAGCAGCTGGTGGAACTGGAACACGAAACCGATGTTGCGGTTGCGGAATCGTGCCAACTCGCGCGCCCCCAGCTTGAGCACGTCGATGCCGTCATATAGCACCTGCCCGCTCTTGGGCGCGTCGAGAGTGCCAATGATTTGCAGCAGCGTGGTTTTGCCGGCGCCGCTAGGCCCCACGATGGCAACTACCTCGCCATCGCCAATGGTTACCGACACATCGCGCAACACTTCGAGGTTGCCATATTGCTTAATTATGTTTTTTGCTTCAATCATTTTTTTCTTGTGGAAAGCAGAACGAGAGGCTTTTACTCGAGTTAGGGTTTCACTCCCAGGTTGTACATGATAAACGACTGGATGTCGGTGTACTCGTCGATAACCTTGCTCATGGGCTTGCCATGGCCGTGGCCTGCATTAACGTCGATGCGAATGAGCTTAACGGCGTTGCCGGTGTTGCTGGCTTGAAGCTGTGCCGCATACTTGAACGAGTGGGCCGGTACCACGCGGTCGTCGTGGTCGCTGGTGGTGACCATGATGGGAGGGTAGGGGGTGCCGTCGTTCTTGATAGTGTGCAGTGGCGAGTAGCCCTTGAGATACTGGAACATTTCGCGGCTGTCGTCGCTGCGACCATAGTCGGGTGCCCAGTTCCAGCCAATGGTGAAGAGGTGATATCGCAGCATGTCCATCACGCCCACCTGGGGCACAGCGGCTCCCCACAGGTCGGGGCGCTGGTTGACAACAGCTCCCACCAGCAGACCGCCGTTGCTGCCGCCGTTGCAGGCGATTTTACCTTTCTTGGTGTAGCCTTGCGCGATGAGCCACTCGGCAGCGCCGATGAAGTCGTCGAAGACATTTTGCTTCATCATCTTGGTGCCGGCCTTGTGCCATTCTTCGCCGTACTCACCGCCGCCACGCAGATTGGTGTAGGCTGCTATGCCACCCTTGTCGAGCATGGCAAATGGTGTGCGTGAGTAGCTGAAAGCAGGGTTCATCGACACGTTGAAGCCTCCGTAGCCATAGAGAAACACAGGACGCTTGCCGTCTTTCTTCAATCCCTTCTTGTAGATGAGGAACATGGGAATCTTAGTGCCGTCCTTGCTGGGGTAGAACACCTGCTCGGTCACGTAGTCCTCGGGGTTGAGGGCGATGGCTGGCTTGAAAAACTCGCGTGATTGGCCTGTAGCGGCGTCATAGCTGTAGATGGTGGAGGGGAAAGTGTAGGAAGTGAAGGTGTAGAAAATCTCCTTCCTGGTGTTCTTGCAGCTGAAACCCACCGAACCCAGCGTGGGTAGCTTTATTTCGTTAAGTTCGCGACCGTTGGCGTCATAGAGGTAGGCATGCGAGCTGGCATCGCGGTCGTAGGTTACGATGAATTTGTGATCGCTCATCTGAATACCGCTCAGCACCCACTTCTTCTCGGGAATGAACTCGGTGAAATTCTTGGCTCCAAGGTTGTTGATGTCGTAGGCGAGCACCTTGTAGCAAGGAGCATTCTGATTAGTGAGCACATAAATCTTGCCGTTGTCAACGCCAATGGGCGAGAAGGCGTACTCTCCATCCTGAGCAATCTTCACATAGTGTGGGTTGATGCTCTTGAGATCCTTGACATAGAGGGCGTTGCCCTCGCCGGCACTTTGCAGGATGAATACAAAACGTTCATTCTCGTCAACACCCACCTGGTTGAAGAGCAATGGGTCGTCGTAGCTGCGGAACTCCAAATAGTCCTCGCTCTGTGGTGTGCCAAGCTTGTGATACATCACCTTGTGCCACTCGTTTTTCGACGACTTGGCATCCTCAGGCTTGTCGTAGGCGCTGTAGAAGAATCCGTCGCCCAGCCACTGAGCATCGGTAAACTTGGCCCACACAATGTGGTCGTCGAGCATCTTGTCGGCCACCAAGTCGTGGACTATAATCTCGTTCCAGTCGCTACCGTTGCGGGTGATGGTGTAGGCGGCATAGCGTCCGTCTTTCGAGAAGTTGAGGCTCTGCAGTGCAACCGTTCCGTCTTGGCTCAGTGTGTTAGGGTCGAAGACCATGCGTGCCTCGCCGTCGATGCGGTCCTTCACATAGAGCACACTCTGGTTTTGCAGGCCGTTGTTATAGAAGTAGTAAATCTTGTCTTTCACATAGAAAGGCGTACCCATCTTGGGGTAGTTGGCGAGTTGAGTGAGACGTTGTTTCACCTTGTCGCGGAAGGGTATTTTCTTGAGATAGGCTTGAGTAATCTCGTTCTCGGCCTTTACCCACTGAGCGGTTTCCTGGCTGTTGTCGTCCTCGAGCCAGCGATAGGGATCGGCCACTTTGGTGCCAAAGTAGTCGTCGACCACGTCGACGGTTTTTGCCTTTGGGTAGTTAATCTTTTGTTGTGCCGTTGCCGAGCCGGCAATCATGAGTGCTGCGCACATAATCATGTATTTTTTCATATTAATTGCAGTTTAGTGATTCGTTGTGATGCATTAATCTGCAAAGATAGTAAAAAATAAGTGATAAGGGATAAGTTTTAAATGTTTTTCTTGATTCTCAAGGAAAGACTTGGAGTAGGCTGGGAGCAGTCTCTTTTTTGCCAGTCTCATTTGTTCTACTTACTCGTCGCCCAGTGCGCGCTTGGTGTCGTTCTTGAAGCGCTTGCGTGAGTAGGCCTTCTTCGACTTGTGCACTCGGTGGGTTGCCACCCATTGTCCCCCGCCGTTACGCTCCATCTGCTCGTTGCGTGAAATCATCTTAATGATTTTGTCCATCGAGTTGCTCTTGGTGATTTTTGACTTTTTCATGTTCTGATAATGTGTTTTTTCAGTTAATACATTTAATTAAAATCCAGCAAAAATCGTGCCAAAAAATCAAAGGCTCAACACGCATTGATGCGCGCTGAGCCTTTTGGTATTATAAGTGTGAGATTTATTTCTTGCGCTTGGCAGTTTTCTTGCTCTTGCCTGTTGCTTTTTTAGAGGTCTTCTTGGCAGGAGTTGTAGTTTTGGTGGTTTTGTTGCCGGCAGTGGCTTTGGTGGCTGTCTCGTTCTTGGCTGGCTGAGCTGGCTTTGCAGCGGGTGTTGCATCGTCAATGCCGATGGTCTCGATTTCAAACACCAGCGTCTCGTAGGGCTTGATATTCTTGCCGGCTCCACGGGCACCGTAGGCGAGGTTGTGAGGCATCACGGCAATCATCTTGGCACCCGGGCTCATCATGAGCAAAGCCTCGCGGAAGCCGGGAACAACCTGACTAGGCGAGAACGACACGGGTTGCTTGCTCTCGTCGAAGGTTGTGCCGTCGACGTGAGTGCCCTTGTACATGACCTTAATTTTGTCGGTAGCGGCAAACTTCTTGCCGTTGCCATTGTTGAGAATTTTGTAGACAAGTCCCGATGGTGCCTGAACGTAGGCCGAGTCTTTCTCCATGATGTTCTCGATGTATTTTTTGCCCAGTCCTTTTTGTGCCAGTGCTTCGGGGCCGTTCTCCTTAACAAATGCCTGAGTTTCTTTGGCATAGGCCGATGTCCTCTCGTTGAGCACTTGATATTCCTCGAGGGTGGGAGTCTTTGTGTCGTTGAGAACGGTGGTGGCTGCTGCAGTGAAGAGGTCCTTGTTGAGGGTGAGACCCAACTGCTTCTTGTAGCCTTGTTCCATGTTCATGAACTCGGTGGCCAGCGTGCGCCCGTCGATGAGAGCTTTATTGCTGTCGTCGATGTTGATTGCAGAGTTGAAGCCTTCGAGCAAGCGTGCTATTTGTGCCGCATCGCGCTTCTTCTGCTTGCACAAGAAGCGCATTTGCAGGCCGTAGAACTGGCCCATGTTGCTGCTTAGCGAGTCGCTCTTGAGTGCGATGAGGCTAGCCTTAGTGGCAGCCGCTGTGCTGTCCTTGTGCAGAGCTGTGAGTTCATCGATGAAGCGTTTAGCCTCGGCGTTGATTTGTTGGGCAACCTGGTTGTTGATTGTGCGGGTGGTGTCGTTGAAATTTTCCAGCAGCGCCTGTGCAAAGGCCTTGCGGCTCATCTCAATGCCGTTACGTTGCTTCATGCTTTCGGCAGTCTTGTAGAACTCGGTTGCGATTGAGTTGCCTTCCTTGAAGGCCTCGTCCTGATTGTCGATGCTTATAACATCATTGAATCCCTTGAGGAACAATTGTCTTGCTTGTGCAGTGGTGTGGTTCATGGCAGCTTGTGTGGCCATAGCCTTTCCCATCATTGTGCTTAGCGAGTCGGCCTTGTTCTTGTTGGCTTGAGTGATGGCTGCAATGTCGAAGTCTTGTGCGCCGGCTGTCATGCAGCTGGCCACAGCTATGAATGCTAAAAATATCTTTTTCATAATTAATAGTGTGATTCTGTTGGTTTTAAACACAAGAGACTTCCCCACCGCATCATGGGGCGCGGAGAGGAAGTCTCGTGAAATTCTGGAATTAATTATTATTTCTTGGCTGGCTTGGCAGGCTTGGGTGCTGGAGCTGCTTTACGCAGACCCTTGGGCATGCCAGGCATTTGGTTGGGGTCATCCTGATGGATGCCCTTGGCGGTTACCTCAAATACCAGAGTCTCGTTGGGGCCAATGCCACCTTGTGGGTTACCTTGCTCACCATAGGCGATGTTGCCAGGAATGATGGCGATAACCTCGGCACCGGTGTTCATGAGAGTGAGCAGCTCGCGGAAGCCGGGAACCACTTGCTTGAGGTTGAAGGGGATGGGGCTATCCTTCTTGCTGTCGAACACCTTGCCGTTGATGTGCTTACCCTCATAGAGGACGTCAACCACAGCTGAATCGTTGAAGTTGGCACCAGTACCGGGTTTAACCACCTTGTAGATGAGGCCCGAAGCTGTCTTCTTGAAGCCCTTGTCCTTCTTCATCTGCTCGGCGATATACTTTTGTCCGGCCTTGTCGTTTTCTTGACCCTTGGCGATGGTAGCGCGCTGCATCAGACCCATCATGTTGGCCTGGAGAGTTTGCATCTTGTTCATGTCAACGCTGTCCTTGCTGGTGAAGGCTTTCTTGATAGCCTTGAGGAATGCCTTGCGGTTGATTTTGCCGGTTTGCTCCTCTTGCTGGCTCAAGCCGCCAAAGATTTGTGCGCCAATGGCAACACCCTGGTTGAACGAGCGTGCCTTGAGAGTGGTATCGCTCTTGAGCAGAGACTCCATGGCCTCGATGCCCTTCATGAGCTCGGCTTCGTCGAGTTTCTCGGGACCTTGCTCTTGCATCATCTTGAGTTGCGAGCCAATGAGTTCGCCCATTTGGTTGGCGATAGAGTCGCCCATTTTTGAAGCCTTAGCGCTCTCGCCGGCCTTGTTGCCATTGCAGCTTGCCATTGTGCCCACCAAGAGGGCTACCATGGCCAGTGAAAATAACTTTTTCATAATTTAGTTGTGTTTTCTTTTAAATTGTTGTTATAGTGTGTTTTATTTGTTGCTGGGGTTAACCTTTATCAGCTGTACGTCAAAGATGAGTGTGGAATTGGGCTGAATGGGGCCGGTTCCGTGAGGACCGTAGGCGAGGTTTGACGGGATGAACAAGCGCCAAGCTGCGCCCTCGCTCATGAGCTGCAGTCCCTCGACCCAACCGGGGATAACCTGCCCCACGGCAAAGGTTGCGGGCTCGCCGCGCTCTACCGAGCTGTCAAACACGGTGCCGTCGATAAGGCGACCGGTGTAGTGAACTGTCACGGCATCGTTAGGACCCGGTTTCACTCCATTGCCTTCCTTGAGCACGAGGTATTGGAGGCCGCTCTCGGTCACCTTGACGCCCTCTTGCTGAGCGTTCTGCTCCAGGAATTTCTTTCCCAGTTCCTCGTTCATTGCTCCGGCGTTGGCCTCGAGCTCGGTGAAGAAGTCTTGTACCACTTGCTTGGCCTCGTCATAGGTCATTTTCTTCTCTTTGTCTTCATAGACAGCACGCAGGGCATCGGCAAAGTCGTCGGCATTGATGCTTTGAATTCCCGAGCCCTTGAAGTTCTGGGCCATACTTAAGCCCAGTGCATAGCTTAATTTATCCATTAATATAGTTAATTAGAATATATGTTTCGTTAATCAAACTGCAAAGTTAAAGACATTTGCAATTATAGATGCTATTTTTTTGATAAAAATTGTTTAAAACCGAGAAAAAACGTCCTTTACGTGGCTATGTGCTGTTGCTTGCTGGTTTTCAAAGCGCGATTGAGAGAGTGTGGTCGGGGGTAGATGACTGCTGTGGTGTGCCCAGCCGGTTGATGTCCTCGAGTGCGCTACGCAGCATGGGTTCGACGCGTGGCATCAAGTTCTCGATGAGAAAGTCACCCACGGTGTCGGCATCGGCAGGCATCACCTCGGCAATCATGACTTGCACGCCCTGCTTGATGGCATCGATAATGAGGGGTGCTTGCTGTGGGTTCTCGTTGCCGCGAGTCACGGTGAGCAGGCTGCGGGTGAGAGGCTCTTGCAGGTGTCGAAGCAGTAACGCACGCAATTCGCGCTCGCTGGCAGGCAGGTGGCTCATGTCGATATTCATTGAACTGAGCATGGGCTGCAACTGCTGTAATTTCTTGCTCATGGCATCCCATAATCGTCGCGACACTACCGATGCCAATGCCGGCCCGCTACCTTCAATCAAGCGCTTGCCTTGCTCCACGATGCCGGCATCGATGCCATCGAAGAATCGTGTGGTCACGGTAATTGTGTCGAGCTTTTCATTCAGGGTGATGGTGCGCATGGGGAGAGGATAGGTCGATGCCGACCCTGTTGCCACGTCGGTGATGCTGTTGCCAGCAGCGGCATCGGTGATGTGGAGGTGCCCGGTGAACACGACATGGACGCCACTTTGCTCAAGTGCCGCCACCACAGCATCACGGTTGCTCACGATATAGTTGGGCAACATGCGCGCTTCGCCATCGATGTGCTCGAGCAGGTGGTGGTGCATCATGGCCATCACCTTCTTGCCCCGGCTGCGTGCTTGCTTCAGAGTGGAGCTGTTCTTAATCCACTCGAGGGTGGCATCTTTCACTCGACCGCCGTTGAAATAGGTGTTAAGGCTGTCGCCACGGGCAATGCTGCGGTTCTCATCGTAGCGGTTACTGTCGATGGCGAGCATCACCAAGCCTGGGATTGGCTCGCAAATGTAGCTCAAGGAGGCAGGGTCACGCTCACTGGCGTTGTCATAGCCATAGTCGTGGTAGATTGAGGCAAACTCGCCGGCGCTTACTGTGGCAACAGGCTGGGCCTCGGCGGCAAGGAATGAGCGGGAATGTGGGTTGTTAACGTCGTGATTGCCAGGAATTACCAGCGTGCGCACTCCGTTTTGATGCAGGCGTTTGAGGTGAGATGCAAGTTGATGATGACTCTGGGCCTCGCCATTGAAAGTGAGGTCGCCGGTGATAATGAGCAGTGCCGGTTTCTCCTTGAGAATTTCATCCACCATGCTCTGCATGAT
>DGWL01000100.1:18113-19782 GCA_002396125.1 Porphyromonadaceae bacterium UBA4259 | reverse complement strand
CCACACGCCACTCCACACGTCGCACTCTCTCACGCGAGTAATTGTTGACAGTGCCCGTTGAGAGCACACCGTTGGGGATGATTATCGACTCATTGTTATAGGTGGTGATGATAGTGTGGAAAATTTGGATTTCCTTCACTGTTCCCTTAAACTTGTCATGCTCAATGTAGTCGCCCACCTTGTAGGGCTTAAGCATCAAGATGAGCACACCACCTGCAAAGTTTTGCAATGTGCCGCTGAATGCCATGCCAATAGCAATACCTGCCGAGGCAAAGATGGCGATAAACGAGCTGGTCTCGATGCCCAGAATGCTGATGACAATAATCACCAGGATGAAGAAGAACGTCATCCTGAACAGGCTCAACGAGAAGGTGGTGAGCGAGCGGTCAACGTCGCGGCTCAACATGAGCGAGAACAACAGGCGATAGAGCCTGGTGATAATGAAGCGGCCAATGATAAACACCGCCACAGCGGCCAAAATGCGAAGAGCAAGCGACACGCCGGTTTCGGTCAACTGCGATATCACATCACCCCAGTTGAAATTCTTTATCTCATTGTGTAATTTCTCGGGAGTGAGTGTAGAGAGCGAGTCGGGCAGCGACTGGAACTTGCGTGTCACGCGTGCCAGCGAGTCGGCAACCGCCGAGTTGTGTCCTAGTGTCGAGGCATCTACTATCATCTTTTCTTAACTTATTAAAAATTCAGACTGCAAATGTAAACAAAAAAAATGACACAACAGTCACAAGCGCAAGATATAATAAGGCTGGAACCATTTTGCTGCTCAAGGGGCAGAATGAACCGGCAAGTTAAACTATTCTAAAAAAACAAAACCTGTGGCGAGAGTGCGCGATGAGATATTTATCTTTGCGGGCGTTATTTTGCATTTACACACAATGAAACGAATTGCACACCTATTTATAATGCTGGCCTTTGCCACCGGCGCCTGGGCTCAGGCAATACAGTCGATCAACGAGCAGAACATGAAGTTTGAGCGCGGTCTCAAGCCCGACCCCGTGCAGACACCCAAACCAGTGAACAGCAACGTCGTCATCGACACCACCACTCTCTACTTTGCCCTCATCGACTCGGCTCAGCACCACATCGACCTCAAGCACTGGGACCGAGCCGAGCACTTCCTGCTGCAAGCAATCAAAGGCGACCCAGGCAACCCCAGCAACTCACTACTGCTGAGCAATCTCGCCACACTGCAACGTCGCCAGGGAAAACTGAAAGAAGCGTTGCGCAATTACTCGATGGCAATCGACCTGACCCCTAATGCCGTGACGCTGCTTCACAACCGTGCCGCCCTCTACACAATGGTCGACAGCATCGCCTTGGCACAGGCCGACTATGAGCGAATCATGATGCTTGACGAGCGCGACGTGGAATCGCGCTACAACCACGGCATGATAGCACTGAACCTGGGCGACATCAAGACGGCTCGGAAAGACTTCGACAACATTCTGGCTATCAACCCCAATTCGGGCATGGGCCGGCAAGGGCAAGGCTACCTCTACAAGCATCAGGGCAACCTTGAAAAGGCTGCAGAGTGCTTCAGCGAGGTGATTAAGGTAAAACCCACATCTACCCTACTTGCCAACCGCGCCGACTGCTACTTGACGCTCAGGCGCCTCAACGATGCCTCAATCGACATTGCCAATGCCCTAGA
>DGWL01000100.1:0-17994 GCA_002396125.1 Porphyromonadaceae bacterium UBA4259 | reverse complement strand
TTCAACCGCGACGACGTGGAACGCGACATCAAGCTCGCTGTGGCTCATGGGCTCGACGAGCGCACCGCAAGAGGAATGATTGGGGAGTGAAAAAGGTTTCAATTGTCAGTTTTCAGTTTTGCCAAAGAGACGAAAACTTATCAACAACCCTTGCGAGAGTGGCAAAAAAGCATTAATTTTGCGGCAATGATATCAATTACTCAACACATAGAATACCTGATGATGTATAATGACTGCGTGGTGATTCCCGGTTGGGGAGCACTCATAGCCAATTATACACCATCACGCATGAGCGGCAACACCATCATCAGGCCAAGCCGCAACATCACCTTCAACCAAAGGATTACTCACAACGACGGGTTGCTGGCAACCTCCATCGCCCGCCGCCATAGCATGGCCTATGACGCAGCATGTGAAATGATAGCCACTCATGTGGCATCGCTCAAGAGCCAACTTGCCGCCGGCAATGAGGTGTCGATGGGCAGGATGGGATTGTTCAAGCCCACCGCCAAGGGCAAGATGGAATTTGAACCATTCTCACAAGACGAAGCCTTCAATGAGTTTTTCGGACTCAAGAATATTGTGCTCAACAGCCTTGATGAAGCATCAACCACTCACGAGCCACAAGCCGTCATTACAGGCAACATTTGGCATGAGCGCATGAAGGCCGCCGCATCGGTTGCAGCTATCGTGGCTGCCGGTTTGTTGTTCTCTACACCGGTGATAATCGACCGCTCAACTCAAACAGCAAGCGTTACTCCAGTTGAGGTCAAGACTCGTCCTGCCCAGATTATCGATATCAAACCCACGGCAGCAACCACAGCTCGCGACAACAGAGTGGCCGTGATTGATAACACCACTGGAAAGCCACAAGACGAAGAAGCCATCGAGAGCACCTACAACCCCGGCCTGCCAAGCGACTTGAATGGTCGCTACCTGCTGGTAATAAACACCTGCCACAAGGCAAGCCAAGCAGCCAAGATGGTAAAGCAATACGCCAAGAAGGGAATCAAGACCCGCGTGGTGGGCCGTGGCAAGTTCCACCATGTGGTTGCCGCTCAAGGCAATAGCGAGCGTGAGCTGCGCCGCGCCAAGAATTTGCTCCCCGCCAGCTGCCGCAATGCCTGGGTGTGCAAGTAAAAGCACAGCAATTTAACCAATTACACATCCCCTCGCCGCCACAAGGTTGAGGGGATTTTTGCTTGATTAAAGATAATTTCTTACCTTTGTGGCATGAAGAATTTTATAATAGTAATAATAGCCTGCGTGGCTACATGTATAGGTGCCCGAGCTGCCGATGATGATTACATTCACGTGGATTGGCATCCACTGTTCACCGATAGCGTGGGGTGGAACATCTATAGCGGCGATTTTGTGCTAGGCTGGAATCACGCAAAAGGCATTGAGAGCGACATGGGCCACAGCATTGATATTGGCTGGCTCACCGTGGTTGGCGCAAAGTTCAATACCGGTCACGGGCAACGCATCACCATGGGCGTGGGCATCAACTGGCGCAACTATCGCCTCAATAACGATGTGCGATTTATTGACGATGGCGAGAGGCTTGCCGTTGCCCCCTACCCCGAGGGTGCCAGCAAGCGCCTGTCGCGAGTGAAAGTGTTCTCACTCACAATGCCCGTGCTTTTCAAGCAACGCATTGTCGACAAACTCGACATTTTTGCCGGGCCGGTTGTCAACTTCAACCTTCGCGCTTCGGTTCTCACCCAGTATCAACTTAATGATGAGAAAGTGAAAGTGTCGCACACAGGCATTCATCAGATACCTGTCACAGTCGACATCATGGGCGGCTTGAAGTGGAGAGCTATAGGCGTCTATATTCGTTATAGCCCTTGCCACGTGCTCAAGGAAGAACATGCACCGGCTTTCACGCCATTAACGGTGGGGCTGGGATTGGCTTTGTAATAGAAAACTAATTAAGGAATAATTTGCTCATTCGGTCAAATTGGAGTAAATTCGCACGTTTTTAGAAAAAAAAGAACTACACAATATGAAAAAATTAATGTTCCTGGCTGTTGCTGCAGTAGCACTGATGTGTTCATGCAACAGCAACAAGTTTAAAGTGAGCGGCACTGTGGAAGGTGCCGGCGACACTACAACTATCTATCTAGAGACTAACGTTAATGGTAACTGGCTCTTTGTTGACAGCGTTGTGACCAGCGGCGACAAGTTCTCGCTGAGTGAGGATGCCGCCGAGTATCCCAATATCTATCGCTTGGGTATCAACGGCAAGGATGCCATCTATTTTCCCATCGACAGCATCGATAACCTTGAGGTTAAAACCTCGATTGCCCGCTGGGCCGATGACTACACCCTTAGCGGCAGCGACAACGCTGTGAAAATGATGAACATCGACAAGCAGGCAGCCAAGTTCAGCAAAGCCGGCGACACCAGCAGTGATGCCTACCGCAAGTGGAAAGACCAATTGAGTCGTGACCTGGTGAAAGATCCTGCCGGAATTTTGGCTTTCTACCTAATCAACAAGTATATTGCCGACAAGCCACTCTTTGACCCACTCGACAAAAAAGACTTCAAGATAATAGGCGCTGTCACCAACGCCTTTGCAAACTTCCGCCCCAACGACCCGCGCACGGGCTACATGGTTGATAATTTCAAGATAGGACTTAGCCGACGTCGCAGCGAGGCATCGCCACGCGACACCATCGTTGCCACCGAGGCTGCTCTCATCGACATCAAGCTCATGGATCAAAAGGGACGAATGCAAAGCTTGCAAGAAGTGTCGTCGCATGGAAAAGTGGTAATCCTCAACTTCACCATGCAGAACCAGTCGTTCTCACCGGCACTCAACAAGTTGCTCAACACCATCTACATTAAGCACAAGGCTCAAGGATTGGAAATCTTCCAGGTGTGCCTTGATGGTGATGACGCACAGTGGATACAAGCCTCGTCATCGTTGCCATGGATCTCGATGCGCGACCCCAACGGCGAGTACTCACAATATGCCAGCTCCTACAACATTCAGCAGTTGCCCACTATCTTCATCATTGGCCGTAATGGCGAGATTGTGGAAAAAGTTGGTAACATTGAGCAACTGGAGACTGCGGTTGCAAAACATTTGTAAAACCTATTATTTCCTGAAAAACAATGAAAAAGATATTGGTAATAGCACCACACTCCGACGATGAAATACTGGGATGCGGAGGTTATATGCTAAGCCAGATAAAACAAGGTGCTCAAGTGCATGTAATCTTTGGCACAATTGGCGGATGTGATGTGCGACAACAAATAGATATTAGAAAACAGGAGGTTGACACTGTTGCTCGTGAAACAGGATTTTCCTACGACATTTTATATTTCAACCGTGATGCCGAAATGGACACAATCCCTGCTCGAGAAATAACAACTGCCATCGACAAAGTGCTTGCATCGTTCCAGCCCGATGAAGTTTTTGCCAACTACCCTTCTCATCATCAAGACCACATCGTGATGTATAATTGTGTCAAGGCCGCAATGAGACTAAAAGAAGGCAAAATGCCAAGCCTTTTTGCCCTCTATGAATATCCTTTTGTCAACAGTGGCGACAATATTCCGGGCGGTCTGTTCTACTATGACATCAACGAGTTCATCGAGGAGAAGGTCAGACTTTTCTATCACTACAAAACTCAAATCAAGACATTGCCTTCGCCCTTGAACGAAGAAGGCATTAAGGCGCTTGCCCGCATGCGCGGACTTGAGTGCGGCCGCACCTATGCCGAGATGTTCTATGTGCAAAAGATGGTAAAGTAATCCACACAACCCCCGAGCAACGCTATGAATTTCATTGTATTTGAAAGCGGTAGTCGCGCAGGACTGAGTGCCGAGCTTTTTTTTGAGGACTACGTCAAGCGCAATAGTGTCAATCACACTTTGTATCTTAGCGACCTTGACGAAGACTTCAAGCGCATTGCCGAGAGACATCCACAAGTGAAGCGCATTCACGATAGCCGTGCACTTGAAATGCTCAAGGCAGGCGACGCTGTGGTTTTTCCAGCCGATGAAATCACCCGGCAGGTAAATGACTTGGTAGCCGAGATTGTTACTCATCACAGTTTCTCCCGAGTTGAGCCAAGCTACTACAACAAAAATGCGATGAACAATCACCTGGCGCCACTCACCGCCGGCTGTCGCATTAAAGTGCCTGCCACTTTCAGCACCACCAACGTGTGCATCAGGCCTAACACCCGTTCGGCCGGCTCTCGCAACGTGCAGTTGCTCGACAATGCGTGCGTAACTCAAAGAATTGACATCATGCACGAGTATGTTGTCGACGTGTTGCGCTACGACGACACCACGATGCACATCTTCCCACGTGAAGTTACACTCAAAAACGGTTATGACCGCTTCATCAAGTTGTTACCGCTTGATGGAGAGCTGGCAAGTGCCGTGAGAGAATTTATCTTGGCTGCATGCCCTGCCAATGATGGACCATTTAGCGATATTTTCCACCTGCAACTGTGCCAAGACACAAGCAAGCAGCTTTATTATATTGAGTTTTCAAAGCGAATCTCGGGCACATCATGTGTCAACATCGCCACAGGAATGAACCCCTTTGCGTTGATCGACGGTGTTGAGCCTGAATTGCATCCTCAAGTCATTGATGACAAGTGGCGACGCTTCGAGGATTTTTTAATCATGAATTAAAACATTGTCAGTTAAAATCTCAGGGTGAGATTTCATGTATTGAGCGCCTTTTTTCATGTGCCGAACAGCCTTGAAAAAAGGCACGTTCCTATAACGGCACAGTCGATAAGCCTTCAGCAATATGCGCAAGAACACAGTTGAAGGATTATACAGTTGCAATATCGCTCCATGTGCCATGAGTGTGCCAGGCTCAACGTCGCGTTTCACGCACACTGTAGAGTCGTTTTCTCTAACAACAGTGATGGGAAAGAACATACAAGTCAAAGCCTGTGAAAGAGCGTCTTGAATGAAAATGTGCTCTTCTCCACAATCAAAAATCTTAGCGCCCAACCCAAAATTTTCATTAAACCACAATTTGCCTTGCACGCGCTCGCGCCTAAAAGCAATTTCTATTGAAGAGACAAAGTAGCCTTTAGGAAATTTGGATAGATTAAATGAATAGGTTGGAAAAAACTTATTAGACCCTTCGCCCTCAAAACGGAAAGTGGCTATATCAACATTAGGATTTTGCTCAAACGTGTCGATTACTTGTTGCAGGCGCTCGTGGGTGTAGCGGCAGTCGTCGTCGGCGATGAGGCACACGTCGGCTGTGGCGTGACGAATGGCATTGTTGCGATTGCGACTCAAGCCACGCCCTTGCAGATTATAGACCTCGACGTCAGGGCGCTGCAACTCAACTGGTAGAGCAATTTCCTCATTGCCGCTGTGTTGCCACGACACCACGTAGCCAATTCCCTCACGCGGCGGCAACACCAACTGCGCCACACTGTTGATTCCTTCGTTAAGGGTTGATATTAATAGTTGAAGAGTCATGAATTATTCTATTTCTTGGTTTCAAGCACTTTATTCCAAAAATCCAAATAGCGCCGGGCAACTGTGTGGGCTTCGTTGTGTTTCTCGACAAAGGCCCTGCTCTGGCGGCTTAGCTCTGGCAGCCGGTGCTTGTTCTTGACAATCCATTCAAGCTTGGCATCGATGTCGCCCTCGATGAGAGGATTAACATTGACAATGGGCCGCAACTCGTGCTCCCCAATGAGATCGTAATATTCAGGCTCAGCGCCGCTCACCGCCACCAGTCCACGTGCCATGGCAAGCAGCGCATTGGTTGCAGGGGTGTAAGAATAAAGCTGGTCGAGGATAACGTGTGAGCTACACAACTTCTCGATGTATTCCTGATAGGGCACGCTCTCAACCACTGTGAGCTCGCACTGCTGCGGATACTTTTCCACCGTGCGCTTTGCAGCCTCAAGCAACAAGTCGGTGCCCTTGAGGATGTTACGGTCACGCTGTATGCCTATGAAGAATTTCACCTTGTCGGGTTCATGTTCAACGATGTTAGGGGCCACATTAGCAGTGTCGATGGGAATGCCGCCATAGGCAATGCGGTCGCCCAGCAGCGGCTCGTAACATGCCTGATACTCCCACAAGCAAGAGATTGCACCATCGATGTTCTTCAACACATAGTCGCTATACTCCCGCATGACCGGCAGTTTCCAGTTGTCCTCATGCTTTGCCTGATACTCGGCCGAGAGGGCATAAGGCGACGGCTTGTCGCCCAACATGTAATCGCTGTAGCGATAAGTCTTGCCATCATGGCAGGCGGTGTAGTAGACATAGTCGGTGCCCAAGGCACTCATCACGACACTACGATTGTGACGCTTTAGAAAGTCAAAAACACGCCTCACCTTACCAGGCTTAAGGTCGAGGAAAATGTGCCCGCAGGTCTGCACCACGTCGAAGTCTCGCATCTTGGGCAGCGCACGCAGCACGTCGAGCACATAACGCACAGCCCCCATCTTTCCAGGATGGCGCTTGAGGTTGATGTCGCGATGAGTGTTCATCCAGTGCGAGCCGTTGCTGGCCACCACGGCGGTGTGCCCCAAGTCTCTGAGAGCCTGAGCCAAACTGTTGTGCATATTACTTGCATCGCCAACAAACAGAATTTTCATCGCCTTACTATCTATTTTATTAATTCTATCGCAAAATTATAGAATTATTTGGTAATTACCAAATAAGTCCTTATCTTTGGGAAATTGATTATTGCCAATATTAAATCCGTCTCCTATGCCGAGGGCGGACTCTTTGGCGGGGTGATAGGCGCTGTGGGAGGCATCCTGGGCAAAGTGTTGATGGCTGTAGCCATCAACAGCGCACTCAACACCAAGAAGCTCCCCGCACAACTGCCAACAACAACCACTCCCCCACCACTGCGACAATTTTGGTAGACGCGCTCACGTTAATCACCGCAATCTCTAAACAGAGTGATACTGAAACACCCCATGATGGCAACTTGCATCATGGGGTGTTTTTTCTCCAGTGGCAAAATGATTGAACGCCAGTCGCGCAAGTCATTAATTGCCCAAGATTAACTTGTAGACAGCGGTCACATCGCCCGAATTGTCAGTGCCGTCGCCGTTAACGTCACCATTGCTGAGTTGCGTGGTGTCGCCGGTGAGAATGAACTTGTAGAGTGCTGTGACATCGCTCGAATTAACCACACCATCGCCGTTAACATCTCCCACAACAAGTGCCCCCTTGCTTATCTCAATCCACTGGCCTATGAGTGAGCCACCATCTTGAGCGACAACGGCATGGGAGGCTGTGTCGAAATAGGCGCCGGCGGGCGAAGTGAACGTCAAGCCATCGCTCAGGACAACATTACCCAGGCCTGCCAGCGGCTGGCTGTTGAGTCCCCTGGCTTTGAGCACGGTCTCGGCACCCTTAACAGTGAGAACCGCGGTATTGTTGCCAGTGGCGATAATTCCAAAGTTGTAGGCATCGAGCTCAAGCTTGACACCACTTTCCACAAGCAGGTTATTTGAGAACGAAATGCCAAGATTGTGCTGCGACTTGACACTCAGCGAGCCATCGCCGGTGATTGTGGGCGAGTCGCTCAAGGGCATACTCCCAGCTACCCTTGTTGTTAATCACGGTATATCCATCAACTGTGGTGTTGAAGTGATAAAACTCATCGCCCACCAGCTTGATTTTCAAGCTTTCGCCATTAGGTTGAAGCAAAGTTGCAGGTTGCGGATGAGCAGGCTCGGCACTTGCCGCCATGGCAAGAGTGAGAGCCATCAGTAAAAGTGCTAATTTTCTCATTAATTATGTAGATAAATGTGTAAAAAAATTGGTATTGCGGGCAAAGGTAGACTTATTCTAAACTCCAAAGTTCATCATTGCTATTTTTCAGCAAGAAGCGGTGTTTATTTTGTGGTTTTGCGGGAATGTTATAACTTTGCCTCTTTAAAATAGGATATCAATGAAAACAGAAAATAATAACAAAATCAAGGGCGTACTCTTTGACCTCGACGGAGTGCTGATTGACAGCGAAGGTATCTACACCGGTTTTTGGGAAGCTGTCGACCGCCGCTTCCCCACTGGTGTAGAGGGTTTTGCTCAGGTCATAAAGGGGTCGAACTTGCACAACATCCTCCACACCTATTTTGCTACTCCCGAGCTACGCAAGCAAGTGAAAGCGTTGCTCGACAGTTTTCAACGCGACATGCGATTTGACTACTTCCCCGCCACAACACAGGTGCTTACAGCACTCAACAATCGTGGCATTCCCTGCTGCATTGTCACCAGCAGCAATCCCCGCAAGATGGATGCTGTCTATAGCCAGCATCCCGAGTTCGCAAGCTTTTTCAAGGGCATAGTCACCGGCGACATGGTGAGTGAGCCCAAGCCATCGCCCGAATGCTTCCTGCTGGGAGCCAGGCAACTGGGCGTTGGCATTGAGCACTGCTGCGTGGTGGAAGATTCAATCAATGGCCTGCGGGCAGGCATGGCTAGTGGAGCCCATGTGGTGGGAATTCCCAGCACATGCACTCGCGAGGCCATCACCCCACACTGCCACAACATTATTGACGATTTATCGCAGTTGACACAGTTAATATTTGGAAATTCAATCTAGTTTTACTAACTTTGGCGATAAATTAACACAATAAATTACACTCTCATGAAATCAAAGAATTTTATTACTCTCATATTAAGTGCGACTCTCATGTTGGCAATCACTGCCTGCAACGGTAACAAGGGAAACGAAGCAAGTGGCACTACAGCTAAAAGTGACACGACACAAGTCATTGACAACAAAGACGAGGTGACATTCCTAACTTCGTTCCTTGACAGCTACGTCAAGCTCAATGGCAAGCAAGCTCAAGCCCTGGCACAGAAGCACTTGACTCAAGATTTCTACAGCAGTTACATTGAGAATTGCAACAATCAGGATAACGCCATCGACTTGATTTGCGATGTGATGACAAGCGAGAAAGTGCAGCGCGTCGACACCATCATGAAAGGCATTGAAGACCCACAAAGTTTCATCGTGCAAGTTGATGTGAAAGATGCCGACGGCAAAGTGTTTCAGGCGCAATATGACATGACTGTCGTTAATGAAAACGGCCATTTCAAGTTGGCCGACAGCCAGCCTAACGACTAACCCCATAAATAAGAAATCAGACTTGAAAAAATCTGTAATCTGAAAACTAAAAACCATAAACAATGTCCTTCAACGAAATCACCGAAATAATCAGTGGCTACCTGTGGGGCTGGCCCATGATAGTATTGCTGTTTGGCACACACTTGTTCCTGACCTTCAGGCTGCGCTTTCCTCAACGCAAAATATTCACAGCCATCAAGATGTCGGTCAAGAAGGACAAAGATGCAAATGGCGATGTGAGCCAGTTTGCGGCCCTAGCCACCTCACTTGCTGCAACCATCGGCACCGGCAACATCATTGGTGTGGCAACCGCTGTAGCACTAGGTGGCCCAGGAGCTGTAATGTGGTGCTGGTTGACAGGATTATTTGGTATCGCCACCAAGTATAGCGAGGGATTGCTTGCGATAAAATATCGCGTCAAGACTAGCGACGGCACCATGCTTGGAGGCCCCATGTACGCTCTAGAGCGAGGCCTGAAACAAAAGTGGCTAGCAGTGCTGTTCTGCGTGTTCACGGCAATTGCCGCCTTTGGCATCGGCAACATGGTTCAAGCCAACGCCATCAGTGAGAACGTGGTAATGCTTTGTGCATCGGGCGGCAACGAAACACTGGTACGCGTGATAGTGGGCGTTTTGCTAATGGCACTCGTGGCCGTGGTGGTGCTGGGAGGCGTGAAGAGTATCAGCCGCTGGTGCACAGCTCTTGTGCCACTCATGGCAGTCCTCTATGTGCTGGGATGTATCTATATCTTGTGCCTTAACCACACGCACTTGTGGGAGGCAATCTGCCTCATCTGCAGCGAAGCTTTCTCACTTGAGGCCGCAACAGGAGGTACTGCCGGAACTGTGATAATGGTTGCTGCACGCTACGGTATAGCACGAGGCCTCTTCAGCAACGAGTCGGGACTTGGATCAGCACCCATTGTAGCTGCTGCGGCACAAACCAAGAACCCTGTGCGTCAAGCGCTTGTGAGCTCGACCGGCACATTCTGGGACACCGTGGTGGTGTGTGCCATTACCGGTCTTGTTATCACAACAAGCATCATTGCTCACCCCAATATAAGCTATCAAGACGGTGGCATGCTCACCAAGAAAGCCTTCAGCATGATTCCCTATGTGGGGCCAACGATTCTCACTCTGGGAATTCTCACCTTTGCCTTCTCCACGATTTTGGGATGGTGCTACTATGGTGAAAGGGCCATGGAATACCTTGCCGGCAAACGAAGCATAAAACCTTATCGCATCGTGTTTATCATCCTGTGTTTTGTGGGCTGCACAATGGCTTTGAACGTGGTGTGGAATATCGCCGACATCATGAATGCCCTAATGGCAATCCCCAATCTCATTTCGCTTCTATTGCTATCGGGGGTTATTGCGCGCGAAACCAACCATTACCTGTGGGGCAAGCGCCTTGATGATCGCGACAACACGATGGAATAGCAACCGGTCTCATTTCCCCATCACCAATTGGAGCAAGAAAACAAATGTTTTTTTGACAAGTTTTTTTTCTAACGGCACACCATAGCCGAAAATAGTAGTAGAGTTGTTAAAAAAAATAATTCTTGATTTTTTATTTGCAAAATGTATCACTAGTTGCTTTATTTTCGCTAATTTTGCACTTGAAATAAAGTATAGTGTGAATAACATGGCGTTCTCTGTGTTTTCAAGCTGCTTGGAATGAAGCCATTACACAGCCCTGAGTGCCACTAAATTATAAAGACGTTAAGAAAGATATGGGATTGTTCTCATTTACTCAAGAAATTGCTGTCGACCTAGGTACAGCCAACACCATTATTATCCATAATGACAGGATAGTGATAGATGAGCCATCGGTAGTTGCTCTCGACACAAAAACGGCCAAATTAATGGCAGTGGGCGAGACAGCACGCGAAATGCGCGGCAAGGTGCACGAGGGTATCAAGACGGTGCGCCCATTGCGCGACGGTGTGATTGCCGACTTCAACGCTGCCGAGCTCATGATTAGAGGTATGATCAAGAAGGTGAGCCAAAAGAACCACTGGTTCTCGCCATCGCTCAGGATGGTGGTGTGTATCCCATCGGGGTCGACCGAGGTTGAGATTCGCGCGGTGCGTGACTCTAGCGAGCATGCTGGCGGTCGCGACGTGTACATGATATATGAGCCCATGGCAGCGGCCCTGGGTATTGGCATCGACGTACTCGCCCCCGAGGGCAACATGATTGTTGACATAGGCGGCGGTACCACCGAGATTGCCGTGATTTCGCTTGGAGGTATCGTGAGCAACAAGAGCATCCGCATTGCCGGCGATGACCTCACCGAGGATATCATTGAGCACATGCGTCGTGCCCACAACGTTAAGGTGGGTGAGCGCACAGCCGAGTTAATTAAGATTCATGTGGGTTCGGCACTCACCGAACTCGAAAACCCACCCGAGGACTACATTGTTCATGGTCCTAACCAAATGACGGCTCTGCCCATGGAGGTGCCCGTGTCCTATCAAGAAATAAGCCACTGCATCGAGAAGTCGATATCAAAGATTGAAGCCGCAGTGCTCAGTGCCCTTGAACAGACTCCACCCGAGCTTTACAGCGACATCGTGAAGAATGGTGTTTACCTGGCCGGTGGCGGTGCCTTGCTGCGTGGCCTTGACCGTCGCTTGACCGACAAGATTGGTATTCCATTCCACGTTGCCGAGGATCCATTGCACGCAGTGGCCAAGGGAACCGGCGTGGCACTGAAGAACATCAAGCGCTTCAAGTTCCTTAAGAGATAAAAGCTTTATAGTTATCAGTTGCCAGTCTAATACTCGTAGCTTAACCCAACTACCGCAACTTAGCACTTGCAACTTAACACTTTTCCTCCCACTCCTGAACACAAGCGAAGGCCGTGGGAGATAATGTGTACAACAATCGTCGACCCAAGTTTAGGACATGAACAATCTGCTAAACTTTTTCATAAAAAACAGTTCTTGGTTCATTTTCGCATTCTATGTGATTTTGAGCCTTGTGCTGCTTTTCAGGTCTAATCCCTACCAGCAGAGCGTGTATCTCACTTCGGCCAACGGAACCGTGGCAACCATCTCAAAGGGTGTTAACGGAGCTTCGGATTACTTCCATCTAAAAGAGATTAACGAAGACCTGCATCTTGCCAACGCGGCACAAAAACAGGAGATTCTGGCTCTAAAAGCTCAACTCAACGAGATGGAACTCAAGTATGGCGCCCAGCCTGGTGCCAACGTGAGCGGCAAGGGCGATTACTCGTTCATCTCAGCGCACGTGATAAGCAACAGCGTGGTTAATCCCAGCAACTATATCACCATCGACCGCGGCAGCGCCGACGGCATTGAGCCATACATGGGCGTGATGGACATGAATGGCGTGGTGGGCATTGTTGACGCTGTCAACACCCACTCGGCACGCATCATGTCGATGTTGCACCCCGACACAAAAATCACTTGCGAACTCAAGGGAAATGGCAACTTTGGCTTGCTTGTGTGGGACGGAAAAAGTACCGACCATGCGATACTCAAAGACCTGCCAAAGGTTGACGACTATCATGTGGGCGACACTGTGGTGACCAGCAGCAGTTCGCTAAGTTTCCCACAGGGCTTCATGGTTGGCGTGGTTGAGCGCGTGTCACCCACAATGAAAGACGACAGTTTCATGACACTCATTGTGAAACTCTCTTGCAAGCTCACAAAGCTTAGCAATGTGCACATCATTAAGAACAACCGCAAGGACGAGCTCAAGCAACTCGACTCGGCCGATGCCACAACACTCAAGGAGGAAGGAGGCATGAAACGATGAAAAACACTCTCATGCATTTCCTCATCCTCTTTGCCGCGTTGCTTGTGGCACAAATAATATGCAGCAAGATAATCCTCTTTGGCGTGGCAATGCCTGTGATTTATATCTACCTCATTTTGCGCTTGCCTCTCAACTACTCGCTAAACTGGACTCTCACCATAGCATTCCTTTTTGGACTCTTTGTCGACATGTTCAACAACACGCAGGGCATGAACGCTCTGGCGTGTGTGGTGATGACCATCATGCGTAGGCCTGTTTTTGACATGTTCATCTTGCGCGACGATGAAGAAAACGACCCCATCCCATCGATGGACTCGCTGGGCATCACCAGCTACCTCAAGTACATGTCTACGCTCGTGGCAATCTACTGCACCGTGTTGTTCTTGACACAAGCTTTCACTCTTCACAACTTCCCGCTCACACTGCTGCGCATCATCGCCAGCAGCGTGCTATCTATATTATTGATTTTTGGTATCGACAGTTTAGTGAGCACCGAACGTGAGAAAAGATTATAACCTCGAGAAACGCAAGTTTGTGATAGGCGGCTTTATAGTCGTCGTTGTCGCCATCTACCTGTGGAAACTCTTTGACCTGCAGATTCTCGACGATAAATATCGCGAGATTGCCGTGAGCAACGCACGCTCAACCAAAATCACGCACCCATCACGAGGGCAAATCTATGACCGCAACGGCAAACTGGTGGTATATAACGAGCCCGCCTACGATTTAGTGCTTGTGCCTAAAGACGTGCAAGAGTTTGACACAACCACCATGTGCAAGATTTTGCAACTCAAGCGTGAGGATTTCGACTTGCTGTGGCAAAACATGAGCGACCCTAAGAAGAACCGAAACTACAGTGCAACCACTCCACAGCCGTTGGTTCAGAATCTCGATTCCACAACTTATGGCCGATTACAAGAAATCCTGTACCGCTTCCCCGGCTTTGACATCTCACAACGCATCATTCGCCGCTACAATTATGTTGCGGCAGCCAACATCCTTGGCGACATCAGAGAGGTTAACGCCGAAGATATTGAGCGCGACAGCGACAACTACTACCTGCCGGGTGACTACACCGGCGACCTGGGCATTGAAAAGAGCTATGAGAAATACTTGCGCGGCGTGAAAGGCAAGGAAGTGATGATTCGCGACGCACGCGGCAAGATTAAAGGACGCTACAACGACGGCAAGGACGATGTTGCTCCCATAGCCGGCAAGGACTTGCAAATGAGCATCGACATCGACTTGCAGCAATTTGGCGAGAAGATAATGCGAGGACGCCGTGGCGCCATCGTCGCTATAGAGCCAGCCACGGGCGAAGTGCTCGCACTTGTTACCAGCCCAAGCTACGACCCGGCATTGCTTGTGGGTAAGGACCGCGGCAAGAACTACTCACGCCTTGTAACCGACCCCACAAAGCCACTCTACGACCGTGCCATCATGGCTGCCTACCCTCCCGGTTCCACATTCAAACCCACACAAGGACTCATTTTCCTGCAAGAAGGCATTGTTGATGCCAACACCTCCTATCCCTGCTATGGCGGCTACGTGAACAAGGGCCTCAAAGTGGGATGCCACGGCCATGGCTCTCCAATTGCCTTGCAACCAGCCCTTGCGACTTCATGCAACGGCTACTTTTGCTGGGGACTATACTACATGCTAAATAACAAAAAGTATGGCAGCCTGGAGAAGTCGTTCACCGTGTGGAAGGACTACATGGTGTCGATGGGCTATGGCTACAGGCTCAACATCGACTTGCCTGGCGAGAGCCGCGGTTTCATCCCCAACTCCAAGTTCTATAACGAAATTATAGGCGAGGACAAGTGGGGTGCAAACTCCATCATTTCAATCGCAATAGGTCAGGGCGAAATCATGGCGACGCCATTGCAAATCGCCAATCTGAGTGCCACTATAGCCAACCGTGGCTACTACATCACGCCTCACGTGGTGAAGCAAATTCGCGACGTGGGTATCCTCAAGCAATACACTCAGCAGCATCACACCAAGATTAACCCTGTCTACTACAGCTATATCGTTAATGGCATGCGCATGGCAGTAACAGGCGGCACTTGTAAGGGTGCCAACTTGCCCGGACTGGAAGTGTGCGGCAAGACAGGAACCGTTGAGAATCCTCACGGCCAAAACCACTCGGTGTTCATGGGCTTCGCTCCCAAGGATAATCCCAAGATTGCCATTTGTGTTTATGCCGAGAATTCAGGTTATGGTGCTCAGGTGGCTGTGCCAATGGGTGCAATGATGATAGAGCGCTACCTGCGCGGTTCCAGCGAGGAGATAGAGAGCCGTGCAAGCAAGTGGAGCGACAGCTGGCTCGAGAACACGCCTGCTGTCGTTGAGCAAGAGGAAGAGGTAAAACCGGCGACCCCATCCGAAGCTACTGCCCACAACACTCCCAGCAGTCGCAACAGCGACTCGCCACTAAATAGCGAGCAAGAAAAAGCTATTATTTTAACCCCTACCCTAGCAACTTTCAATCGCAATGGCATCAACAAGGGATAACAGTAACGAGAGCAACCGCTTGCTGGCGGCTGTTGACTGGTTTACAGTGCTACTTTATGTGATACTGGTGCTGGCTGGAGCTGTGAGCATCTATGCTGCAACAACCAGCAGCAACAGCCAGGTGAGCATGTTTGACTTCGACACCTATTCGGGAAAGCAGTTCTTGTGGATTGGCCTCTCGTTTGTCATCGGCTTCTCGTTGCTACTCATCGACCGCCGCATCTATGAAGCCTATGCCTATCCCATCTATGCCATAATGATTATCATCTTGATAGTCACAGCTTTCGTCTCACCAAACATCAAGGGTTCACACTCATGGCTCAAGTTTGGTCCTGTGAGCCTGCAACCCGCCGAGTTTGCCAAGACAGCTACTGCACTTGCGCTAGCCAAGCTATTCAGCACCTACGGCTTCCAACTGAAGGGGTGGCGCACCTATATAGTGCCGCTATTTATCATCCTGCTGCCGGTGCTGTGCATCATCCTGGAGCGCGAAACAGGTTCGGCGCTGGTCTACTTCTCGCTGATTCTCGTTCTCTACCGCGAGGGCATGAACGGCTTTGTGCTCTTTGCCATGTTGTGTGCCGTGAGTTATTTTGTTCTCGTGCTTAAGTTTGCAGGCACCATGGTAATGGGCATTCCAATGGGTATATTCATCGTGCTCACATGTGTAATGGTGGTCATCGTGCTCATGCTGCTGGTGTACTGCAGGTCGTTAATCCTGGGGCGTAATGTTGCGCTTGGCTACATTGCCTGCACACTGCTCGCATGGGGCTTAAGCGCTCTGGGCGTGCACATCAACGGCTATGTGTTTTTCTTCACCGTTATCCCCGCATCGCTCATCTACCTGCTCATAGGAATGTTTCACGACGACTTGAACAAGGTGCTGATGACGGTCATCTTTGCCGTGGCATCGATTATCTTCATGTTTTCGGTCAACTTTGCCTTTGGCATGCTGGCGACACACCAGCAAAACCGCATCAACATTGCGCTGGGCATTGAGGAGGACCTAAAAGGCAAGGGCTATAACGTTAACCAATCGAAGATTGCCATTGGATCGGGAGGATTCACAGGCAAAGGATTCCTTGAAGGAACGCAGACCAAGCTTAACTATGTGCCTGAGCAACACACCGATTTCATCTTCTGCACCATTGGCGAGGAAGAAGGATTCCTGGGCACATCGGCAGTGCTTATACTGTTCCTGACACTGATTTTGCGAGTCATCGCCATTGGCGAGCGGCAACACACCACCTTTGGCCGAGTCTATGCCTATTGCGTGGCTTCTATTCTCATTTTCCACCTCACCATCAACATTGGCATGGTGATTGGCATTGTGCCTGTGATTGGCATACCACTACCCTTCTTCTCCTATGGCGGTTCCTCGCTGTGGGGATTTACCATCCTGCTGTTTATCCTGCTGCGCATTGATGCGGTGCGCACCGAGTATGGAACGTGGTAAATCATTATAAAATTCACATTTTATTACTAAAAACTAAGAACTATTTTGTAACTTTGTGGCACGATTCTATGAGTTTGGGGTGCTACACCTTTAAGGCATTGCCTGTCAACCACTTGTCTTGAGTAGTTACTGTGCGTGCCGGTGTGGCTGAGAACATACCCATAAAGGCTGGTCGTGAACCTGCCGCCGAATCTGAACCGGATAATACCGGCGTAGAGAACAAAAACTTATTAACACTTTTTTATGAAGAAAACATTTATTCTTGCTGCCGCACTATTGTGTGGTGGCATTGCTGCCCAAGCACAGAATGCCGGCAGCGACACTTTGCGCCTTCAAGAAGTGGAGGTGCTGGCTACACGTGCCACAAGCAGCACCCCTGTTGCATTCACCAACGTGAGTAAAAAACAAATTGAAACCGTGAACCATGGCCTTGACATGCCACAATTGTTGCAGTTCACTCCCGGCATGCTCACCACGAGCGATGCCGGAGCAGGTGTAGGCTACACTTCGATGCGAGTGCGCGGCACCGATGCAACCCGCATCAACGTGACACTCAACGACATCCCTGTCAACGACTCGGAGAGCCACAGCGTGTTCTGGGTTAATACCCCCGACCTGGCCTCGTCGCTACGTGACATCCAGATACAGCGCGGAGCCGGCACATCGACCAACGGTTCGGGAGCTTTTGGCGCCAGTGTCAACATGCGTTCGCAAGCTCCATCACTCATTCCCTATGCCGAGGTTTCGGGCTCTTATGGCTCGTTTAACACCAACAAGGAAACCATCAAGGTGGGTTCCGGCCGCCTGGGCAACCACTGGGTTGCCGACCTGCGCCTGTCTCACATCTCGAGTGATGGCTATCGCGACCGTGCCTCATCGGCGATGTTTTCCTATTTTGCTCAAGTGGGCTACTATGGCGACCGCACATCGTTGAAGTTTATCTCATTTGGCGGCAAGGAAGACACCTATCACGCCTGGGACGGCATCAGCCGTGACGACTTGAAGAATAACCGCAAGTACAACCCCAACGGCGAGATTAAGCACAATAACGTGGTAACAGGCTTCTATGATGACCAAAAGGACATTTACAAGCAATTCCACTATCAGCTGCTCTTTGACCACAAGTTCAACAA
>DGWL01000035.1 GCA_002396125.1 Porphyromonadaceae bacterium UBA4259 | reverse complement strand
AGCTTGAGGTCGGTGTCGAAATGCATGATTTTGTACACGTTCTTGCCTTTCTCTTTCTTCTTGAGGAAGGAGTAGCGAAGCACACCCTTCTCGCCTATGGGCACGAAGCGGCCCTCGTCGGTGTCGGCATCACGTGAAATCTCCACTCTTGCAGTTACTTGTGCCTTGAGTAACAGGGGCATGCAACAAGTGGCAATGATGGTTAAAAGTAATAATAATCGTCTCATTTTCACATTTGTTTTATAAGGTTTGAGGTACATATTTATATACTGCTGCAAATATAGTAAATAAATGCAAAATTACCCCCCCCATTTGTTAAATCACGTTAAATTGACAATCCTGCTGATTTTAAATTTGTGTCACAAATTAACCCAACTGATGCATCATTCAATATTTGTAAGCGGTAGCCTAATTATGAATTATGCATTATGCTTTACAACTAATTGGTCCTCTTAGCATTAGCCCTGCTCAAGACTCAATGTAACTACAAGAACTATATTGTAGCGACAACCGGCAGCGCCTTCATTTTTTAGTTGATTATCAATCAATTACTTTATAAATTAAAATTTATCGCACGCCAACAGATTAATATATTATCCACAAGCATAAATATAGAGCATCCTGCCCAACCGCAAGTGCGCGTTGAGCAGGATGTTTTTTTATTGCTTGTGCTGAGGATTCTTCCTCTTTACACATTAATTAATATCCAAAGATTTCCTCGAGTGTGACGCGGCGCACAGGGGCAATCTTCTGGAGGCGTTCCATGTCGAGCTCTTTCTCATCGCCAAGAATAAGGTAGCGATAGGGCTTGCCGGCCATGTTTTCCTTTTCAAACTCAACGATGTCGAAGAGATACATCTTAGGCAGGGCCTCATAAATTTTGGAGTTGATGTCGAAGTCGATGCCACGCTCTTGAGCTGCGATGTAGCTCCACAGCACTCCGGCACGGGTTGTGCGGCTGCTGGCAAGCTTCTTGACGAGCGATTCCTTGGCAAGATTGAATGCCGCCTCACTTTGGGGGATGTCACTGATGAGCTTGTTAAACTCGTCAACGCAGTCCATCATCTTGTCGTTTTGAGTGATGATATAGGTGTAGGCATCTTCCTTGTGACCCACGCGACTTGGCTGGTTGTAGACAGCAGCAGCCGAATAGGCCAGTCCACGTGCCTCACGCAGCTCCTGGAACACTATTCCGTTCATTCCTGTGCCGAAATACTCATTAAACATGCTGATGGTTGCGGCGTGGTCGGGGTCCCAATCGCGCTCGCTGTTGTTGTATTGCACCATGTAGATGTTCTTGGCCTCATAGGGTGCGAGCAGGATTTCAGTCTCGGTGGTAGGTTGCTCCATATAGTCCATGCCGAAAGGCACGTCGATAAGGTCCTTAGGAGTCTTGTGGAGTTTTGTTATGGCATTAGAGAACTCTTTCTGTGCCATTGGTCCATAGTAAACCACCGTGTGCTGCATGTTGCGCATGCCGCCTGCGAGTTCAAGCAATTCGGCAGGATTCATGTCGCGCAGTTGCTTTTCACTCAAGATATTGGTGTACGAGTTATAAGGTCCAAACTGACCGTATTCCATCAGTCGAGCGAAGCATTGCTCCTGGTTGTTCTTGGCATCGGCACGGCTCTTGAGAATAAGGTCAACCAGGCGTGAATAGGCCTCATTGTCGACCTTGGCATTTGCCATGAGGTCGTCGACGAGTGCAATTGCCTGTGGCATGTTCTCGCTAAGACCGCTCAGGATGACATAGGTATCGTTGTCGTTAACGCGGAAGCTCATGCTGCAAGCGAGCTTGTAGAGTCGCTGCTTGAGCTGCTGCATGGTCATGGTCTTGGTTCCCAAGTAGTCGAGATAGCTAAGAGCCAAGTCGTAGCGCTGGTCGGCCGTCATGCCGAAGTCGTACTTGTAGGCCAGCATAAAGAGGTCGTCGTCGGTGTTCTGCTTGTAGAGCAGTGGCAGTCCGGCCTTGGTCTCGGAAACAACCATATCTTTATTGAAGTCGACAAACTTGGGTTGAATAGGCTCTACCTTCTCTTCCAGAAGGTTGCGCACAAAGTCGCTCTGCATGTCGCGGTTGGTGGGAATGGGTGTGATGGCAGGTTTCTCGATTTTCTTTACCGAGTTGTCGATGCCCTGACGCTTGTAGACCACTACATAGTTATTGAGCAAGTGACGGCGCGCGAAGTCAACTATTTGCTGCTTTGTGATGCCACTCATGCGGTTGATCTGCTCAACCTCCTGCTTCCATGGTGTACCGTTAATGAAGGCATCAACCATTGCCCTTGCACGGGCCCGGTTGCTGCTGAGTCCCTGCAGCATCTGGAGCTTGAAGTTGTTGACAACACTTGTTACCAAGTCGTCGTCAAAGTCGCCATTGCGCAGTTTCTCAATCTCGCCAAGCATGAGATCACGCACCTGCTCAAGCGACTGCCCGTCGTTGGGGTATCCCATAGCCATGAGAAGCGAGTAGTCGGCCATGATGTCGGCATAGGTACTTGAGCCCATAATCTTCTGTGGCAGGTCGAGATTAAGGTCCATCAAGCCGGCGATTTCATTCTTGAGCATGCTTGAGATGACTTGCAGAGTGTCGCATTGCAACGAACTGCCTCCATCAAATCTCCAAGCAAGAGTCACAAACTCGGCTTCCTGTCCCAGCACAGTGGTATCGACAGGTGCGGTGAAGGGCTTGAGAGCCGGAAACTCGGGACGCGACAGGTTCTTGTTGGGCTGCCAGTCGCCAAAATACTTGTCGAGAATGGCAATCACCTTGTCGGGTTCCATGTCGCCAGCCAAGCAGATGGCTATGTTGTTGGGGCAATAGTAGTTGTTGTAGTAGTTCTTGATGTTGGTGATAGAAGGATTCTTGAGGTGCTCCTGGGTGCCAATGGTTGTTTGAGTGCCATAGGGGTGAGTTGGAAATGCCTTGGCATATAGAGCCTCCTCAAGTTTCCACATGTCCTTGGCCATGCCTATGTTCTTCTCCTCATAGACAGCCTCGAGCTCGGTGTGGAAACCGCGAATCACCATGTTGCGGAAGCGGTCGCTCTGGATGCGTGCCCATCGTTCCACTTCATTGGACGGAATATCCTCGGTGTAGCAAGTGACATCGGTGCTGGTGTAGGCATTAGTGCCAATGCCGCCGATGCCTGCCATGAGTTTATCATACTCATTAGGGATGTTATATTGCGCGGCAATCTGCGACACACTGTCAATCTCATGATAGAGTTTCTTGCGCAAGGCCGGGTCGGTCACTTTGCGGTATTGCTCATAGCGTGCCTCTATCTCATCGAGATAGGGAGCTTCCTTGGCCGCATCGCTAGTGCCAAACTGCTTTGTTCCCTTGAACATGAGGTGCTCAAGGTAGTGAGCCAGGCCGGTGGTCTCGGCAGGGTCGTTGCGCGAACCGGTGCGCACTGCTATGTGCGCGGCGATGCGTGGCGACTGGTTGTTAACACTCAGAAACACCTTCATGCCATTGCGCAGAGTGTAGCACTGCGTGTGCATGGGGTCTCCCTCATAGGTGACTGCCTTGGGCAGCTGGGCTTGAGCTGCGATGCCTGTTGCTGTAATCACAGCTAGCGCCAATAGTTTTTTCAGATTAATCATATAAAATTAATATATTAAGGGTTATTAGAATAGTTATTTTATAGTGTCTTGCTCATGCAGCCACTTCAAGAGCTCGGGCAGGCGCTGCGCCGATGGCTCGGCTGTGAGGGTGCGCAAGCTGATGTGAGCTCCCATGCCCCCCAGCGACTCAAAGCGGTAGCGTGGATTGTCGGTGTAATTGCCTGGCGCAGGGTTCTTGCCTTCAAAGAGTGCGATGGCCTCGGCGGTCATGTCGTCAATCTTCAGCAACCATGGACGCACGTCGGCATAGAACAAGCGATCGCTCTCGCTTGCTGAGTGCTCCATAGCCTCGATTTCCTTGCAAGCGGCGTTGACCTCACGCAACTCAGCCAGCAGTGCCGCATGGCTGGGATGCTTGCGCTCAATCGACACGTGATAACGGTCGATTTTGTAGCCAATGGCATCGTTGTCGTAATAGCGCAGATAGGGTGCAATCTTCTTGAAAGCCTGTGCACGCTCATTCCCCACAACAGCCACAACAGCCGCTTCCCAGTTCTCATAGTTGTCGAATGCCCTGCTGTTCCAAGAATAATCGGCAACACCGAAGAGTGCAATCTTCGACAATTCACCTTGCTGCATTGGGTTGATGATGAGAGTGTTGAGACCCTTGATGCGTTTCTCGATGTGCGACAGACTGTTAATGTGAGTTTCGTCGCGGAAGTTGGTGTAGGTGTCCATCACAAAGAGCTTGGTGGGGTCCTGGTCGTTGCATGGGTAATTCCACCACCAGCTCACCTCACGTCCCAGCCAGTTCTTGACAATAGCCAGGTCCTCGTTGTTGGGAACCGACCACACGTCGCGACCAGTGATGTAAATATTGAGTTTCTCGGGAGTTGAACCTAGCGATTCAAAGAACTCGCGTCCACGGTCACGGTTCACCCATGAGAAAGCATAAAGCTGAGGCACATAGTGCAATGGTTTAACAGTGTCGGTAGCCATTGCGTCGGCTTTGTTCCAGCGCATGTCGATGCGTTGCTGCAGAGCTGAGAGGTTGTCGGCACAGAGTTTCAAAATGGCCGGGTCGCTTGGCACGCCAACATCGTCGACAAAGACTCCAAACTGCCGTACTCCCAGCGAGTGCATACTCTCAAATTTAGCCATAATGCGGTCGAGCACATCGGTCTGGGCAGGGTCGGCAAAAGCTTTGCCTGGATGAATAGCCCAAATGAAGTTGACCTTAGTGGCATGAGCCACACTGGTGATGTCGCTCATCATCTCCTGCGTGAGATAGCCAATGCGCAACTGCTCGGCACTGATGGTGGTGGGATAAGGGGCGTCCCAGTAGCGCGAGTGATAGGGGTCGCTCTTGGCACCATACATGTAGGTGTTCATCTTGTAACGCGCCATAAACCGGAACAAGTCTTTAGTGACTTGGGCAGTGTAAGGCACTCCATAATATCCCTCGATAATACCACGATTTCTAATGTCGGCCCAGTCATAGAGCGTTACACACGGCAGGTTGCCTGTGCCACGGTCGAGCATCTGCTCCAGCGATGCCAGTCCGCAAAAGGCAGCATCGGTGTTCTCGCCGAGTATTGTCACATGAGCCACTCCACCTTGAGAAGTAAGGTTGAGAATGTGGCGGTCATATTTTGGCATGCCAAATACTGCCCGGTCAAGTTTTAATGCAGTGATATTTTTGTCGGCAATGCCGCGAGAACCACTAACACCAAGCAGCAGGGTTGAAGCACCCTTGACAGCACGTTTAGTCACCACCGCTGCAAGTCCATGCTCACTGAGCACCTGCACGGCACGATCGATAGTCACTTGGTCGATACCCGGCTCGGCAATCACACTCACTCGGCTTGTGAACGATGCCTCACCCCCCTGCATCACTTGCTGTTGAGGCACGGGGTATATTGTGTAGCCTTCGCTAGCACTGCCTGTGAAAACCGACAGCAACACTAACATAAGTAGAATTGTATTTTTCATCGTTGTTGATTTCATTTAGGTTACAAATTTAAATAAAATCTCTTTTTCCACAAAATAACACGCTTTTTATATAAAAAAAACGTTTCAAAAAAATATTAACAAAATTGTTAAGATTTTCTTGCATAATAAAAAAACTTGTCATAGCTTTGCAGCAACAATTTTATTAACAACATTGTTAATAAAGTGGATTTTAAGCACACCACGCTAATAATCAATTTATTACAATATGACAAAGCACATTAACAATAAAGAGCAGGCAATTCTAGAGGCTGCCACGCTTGAATTTTTTGAGAAGGGCTATGACGGAGCCCGCACCACATCGATTGCCCGCAATGCCGGAGTGACGCATGCTATGCTTCACTACTACTTCAAGACCAAGGAGCAACTCTTTGAGCGCATCTTCAAAGAGACCATCGGCCTGCTGGGGAAAAGCTTGATAGGCGTGTTCACAGGAAGCGACAAGCCAGTACTTGAAAAGATAAAAGACGCCGTAGAATTTCACTTCAACTTCATTTGTGAGAATCCACACCTCCCCTTGTTTATAATTCGCGAAGTCGTATCACGCCCCGAGCGCTTCAAGCTAGTTAAAGAAACAATCTCGGAAAATGCAGGAGGATTGATGACCATACTGCAACAGGATTTTGACAAAGCAGCTGAAAGAGGTGAAATCGAGAATGTAGAAGCCAGCACACTCATGCTCGACATGCTCTCGCTCAACGCATTCCCGTTCTTGATACAGCCCTTGTTCCAAGCAGCGATGGGCAACAGGCTAGGCAATGTGGACAAATTCTACGAGACCAGAAAAAAAGAAAACATTGAACTAATAATGAGAAGATTAACACCAAGCAAATCATGAAACGAACCGTAGCATCAATCATTGGTTTAGCTCTGCTCACTGCTGTGCATGCCCAAGTCACCCTTGAGCAATGCCACAAGTTGGCTCGAGAGAACTACCCGCTAATCAAGCAGTATGCACTCATTGAGCAAAGTAGCGAATACACACTCAGCAACCTCACCCACTCATGGCTTCCACAAGTCAACCTGTCGGCTCAAGCCACCTATCAGAACGAAACACCATCGTTCCCCGACAAGATGAAGGCAATGCTCAGCACAAGCGGACTCGAGATGAAAGGGCTTGCCCGCGACCAGTATCGAGTGCAACTGGATGTGAGTCAAAAAATCTTTGACGGAGGCAAGGCAAGTAGCGAGAAGGCATTGTCGCAAGCACAAGACCTTGAGCAAAAAGCACAGACCGATGTCGACCTTTATGCTCTCAACAAGCGGGTTAACGACTTGTATTTTGGCATACTGCTCATGGATGACCGCATTGAACAAACCAGCATGACACTGGAAATGCTGGGCGGCAACCTTGACAAACTTCAATCGCACGTGAGGAACGGTGTCGCAACCAGTGCCGACGAGAGCCAGCTACGTGCCGAAATAATGGCAGTAGAGCAAAACAAGACCACCATGCAATGGACCCGCAAGAGCTACCAGCACATGCTTGAGATATTGATTAACAAGTCGCTTGAAGGCGAGACTCTAGTCAAGCCACACGACATTGAGCCAGCAACATTGACAAGCAATCGCCCCGAACTACGGCTCATTGACGCAAAAATCAGCACGATCGAGGCCCGCGAGAAAGCAATCAAAGCCTCGGTGCTACCAGTAATCAGCGCATTTGGCCAGGCTTTCTATGGATACCCGGGCTACAACACATTTGAGAATATGCTCAACCACAAGTGGTCACTTAATGCCATGGTGGGTGTGAGAGCGACATGGAGCCTTAGCAGCCTTTACGACCGCAAGAACAATTTAAACAGACTCACCACACAACACCAACAGGCCGAACTTCAACGAGATGTATTCCTGCTCAACAATAGTCTTGAGACCAGCCGCGAGAACGATGAAATCGCACGATTGCGCGAGATTGTCAAGAGCGATGCCACAATAGTAGACTTGCGTCGCGATGTGCGCCTTGCCGAGGAGTCGAAGTTGCGCAACGGCGTGATAGACATTCACCGCCTTGTGGAACGCATAACCGACGAAAACACTGCCGCACAGTCGCAAATCATCCATAACATTGAGTTACTCAAAACAATATATGACTTAAAAAACACTGTTAATCAATGAAAAAGATATTATTCATCATCGCAGTGGCAACTCTAGCCACCGCATGCAACAATGACACTGAATGGGATGCCACCGGGACATTTGAAGCTACCGAGGTTGTGGTATCGGCACAAGGCTCGGGTGAAATTAAATCGTTCAACGTGGAAGAAGGCCAGCAAGTGGAGGCCGGGACTCAACTGGGCTACCTCGACATGACCCAACTAGAGTTACAGAAAGCACAGTTTGATGCCAATAAAGACAATTTGAGCGCTACCCAGTCGCAACTTGACGCCAACAAAGACCACATGAACAGCAGCAAGTTGCAAATCGACGCCACTCAAAGCGCCACCACCAGCCATGTGCTTGATCTGGAAAAACAAGTGGCAAGCATCAAGCAGCAAATCGCTAATCTGCAAAAGGAAAAGGCCCGCTTCAGCGCAATGCTCAAGGATAATGCGGCATCGCAAAAACAGGTTGACGACATCACCTATCAAATCTTGGTACTACAAAAGCAACTGGGAGCCACTCAAGAGCAGATCAACTCAAGTAACCAGAGTTTTGCCAATCAGAGCAAAGGTTATAGTGCGCAAAAACAAAGTGTTGATGCTCAAATCAAGGGCGTTGAAGCCCAAAAGAAAGGCTTAGACGCGCAAAAGCGAGGGATTGACGCTCAAAAAGCCATCATCGACAAGCAGATGCAAAATGCCATCATCAGCTCGCCCGTGAATGGTACCATCTTGACAAAATATGCGCAAATGGGTGAATTTGCCACCACCGGCAAGCCACTTTTTAAAGTTGCCGACCTGAGCACTGTGTACCTGCGCGCTTATTTCACCAGTGACCAGTTGAGCGACATCAAACTTGGGCAACAAGTGAAAGTAGTTGCCGACTTTGGCGGCGGCAAGACACGCACCTACACCGGCAAGGTGACATGGATATCAAGCGAGAGTGAGTTTACCCCTAAGAGCATCCAGACCAAGGACACACGCGCTAATCTTGTCTATGCAGTGAAAATTGCCGTGCGCAACGACGGTTACCTAAAGTTAGGCCTAGCCGGCAATGTAAAACTGAGATAAGAGCATGAGTACAAGTCCTTTAGCAATCGAAGTCAATAATATTAGCAAGAGCTATGGCACAATCATGGCTCTTGACCATGTGACACTCAATGTGAAACGTGGCGAAATTTTTGGTCTAATTGGTCCTGACGGCGCCGGCAAAACGACATTATTTAAAATACTTGTCACTCTGCTCAATGCCGATGAAGGCGATGCCCGCGTCGATGATCTCGATGTGGTAAAAGACTATCGCGAAATTCGCGCTCGCGTGGGTTACATGCCTGGAAAGTTCTCGCTCTACCCCGACCTCAGCATTGAGGAGAACATGGAGTTCTTTGCCACACTCTTTGGTGTCACCGTTGAGCAGAACTACGACCTTGTCGCACCCATCTACAAGCAGATAGAGCCATTCAAGAAACGTAGGGCAGGACGCCTGTCGGGGGGCATGAAACAAAAGCTTGCGCTTAGCTGCGCGCTGATTCACAAGCCCTCAGTCCTATTCCTCGACGAGCCCACTACCGGCGTTGACGCTGTGTCGCGCAGTGAATTTTGGGATATGCTCCACGGGTTGAAACAACAAGGCCTGTCGATACTTGTTTCCACCCCCTACATGGACGAAGCCAGCCGCTGCGACCGCATAGCGCTGTGCAATAGTGGTCGAGTGCTTGACATCGACACTCCACAACACATGGTTGAGAAATTTGACGGCTCGCTCTATGCTATCAAGTCAAGCCACATGTTCCAATTGCTTAAGGACCTGCGCTCACTCAAGACTGTCGCTAACTGCTACACCGCAGGAGAGTATCACCACCTGCTTGCGGGCGACGGCTTTGATGCCGGGCAACTGGTGCAGAGCCTCACTGCCCAAGGCCATGAAGATGTAGAACTCAAGGGTATTGTACCCGACATTGAAGATGTGTTCATCAAACTACTGAGCAATGAGAGCTAACGACACAACACAATATATTATAGAGGTAAATGAACTCACCAAGCAATTTGGAACGTTTACCGCAGTCGATCACATCAGTTTCAACGTGAAACGAGGTGAGATTTTTGGGTTCCTTGGCGCTAATGGCGCCGGCAAAACCACTGCCATGCGCATGCTGTGTGGCTTAAGCTACCCCACTAGCGGTAGCGGCACCGTCGCCGGATTTGACGTAGTGAAAGAGGGAGAGAAAATCAAGCGCCACATTGGCTACATGAGTCAGCGTTTCTCGCTCTACGACGACCTCACCGTGATGGAAAACATGGAACTCTTTGGCGGCATCTATGGTGTGAAAAGTAAGCCACTGCGAGATCGTGCCACATCCATGCTTGAACGCCTCAATTTCCTGGGCGAGAAGGACACACTTGTGGGCTCCTTGCCACTGGGCTGGAAGCAGAAGCTTGCCTTTGTGGTAGCCACTATCCATCAGCCCGATATCGTTTTTCTCGACGAGCCCACGGGTGGAGTTGACCCCATCACCCGCCGCCAGTTTTGGGAAATGATTTATGAGGCATCGAGCCAGAGCACCACAATTTTTGTCACCACTCACTACATGGACGAAGCCGAATATTGCCACCGGGTGTCGATGATGGTGGATGGTAAAATCAAAGCCCTTGACAGTCCTCAAAACCTGAAGCGACAATTTGAGGCCACATCGATGGACGAGGTGTTCCGCACACTTGCTCGCGGTGCACAACGAGGAGACTAAAACAATGCATATTGCACAATCAACTCACAACCGACAACTCAAATGAGAGGATTTATAAAATTTGTAAAGAAAGAAACGCTTCACATCTTGCGCGACAGCCGCACCATGCTCATTGCACTGCTCATGCCTGTGGTGCAAATCCTGCTATTTGGTTTCGCCATCTCCACCGAGGTCAACAATGTTAACGTGGCTGTGGTTGTGCCCAAGTGGAGCGAAGACATAAGACAAAGTGTCAATAAGCTTGCGGCCAATCCTTATATCACCTACAAAGGTGCTATTGCCGAGCATGATATTGACCGTTTCTTGCGCTCGGGGCAAGCCGATGCCATAGTGTTCTTTGCACACGACTATGACAACATCATCCAGCAATGGAAAACCAATGCCGCAGGCAAGCCCTCCATGCAATTCATCATGGATGCCAGCAACACCAACGTTGCTCAAGCGGGAGCCGGCTACCTAGGCAACATCCTGGCGGGCGAGCTCCAGCAAAGCGCAAATTTAGTAGAGACACACATGCTCTTCAATCCACAGATGAAAAGTGCCTTCAACTTCGTCCCGGGCATCATGGGCATGGTGTTCATTTTGATATGTGCTATCTTGACATCGGTGTCGATTGTGCGAGAAAAAGAGACCGGCACAATGGATGTGCTACTAGTGTCACCGGTGCGGCCACTTAGCATCATCCTTGCCAAGCTTGTCCCCTATTTTGCACTATCGTGCATAAACCTCGCGTCGATACTGCTACTTGCTCACTACATGCTGGAGATTCCACTCACGGGCAACTTGGGGTCAATAATAATTGTATCACTAGTGTATCTTGTGCTGTCGCTATCGCTAGGGCTGCTGGTATCGACTGTCGCCAAGACTCAAGTGGTGGCATTGCTGGTGTCGGCAGCCGTGATGCTCATGCCCATTGTAATGCTCTCGGGCATGATGTTCCCCATCGAAAACATGCCTGCGGTGCTGCAACCGGTGTCGGCAATAGTGCCAGCCAGGTGGTATATAGAGGCCATGCGTAAGCTAATGATACAAGGAGCTCCCTTCGGGTTGATAATGAAAGACTTTATAATCTTAGTTTTCATGACATTAGGCCTGCTTGCCATTGCTCTAAAGAATTTTAAAGACAAACTTCAATAACCCCATTGCCATGTCGACATTAAAAGTTCTTATAAAAAAAGAAGTATTACAGTTCAAGCGTAATAGTTTCTTGCCACGACTGGTAGTGGCATTCCCCATCGTGATAATGCTTGTTCTCCCATGGGTAACCACTATGGACGTGAGGCACGTCAAGGTAAGCGTTGTTGACAATGACCACTCGCAATTCTCACAACGCATTATCAGCAAGATTCAAGCAAGTGAATACCTGTCGCTGCACAGCGTGTCGCCAAGTTTCGAGCTCTCGCTCAAGAGCCTTGAAGATGGTGAAGTGGATGCAATACTTGAAGTGCCACATGACTTTGAAAAGTCGATTGCCACAGGATTTCCCAAGAAAGTGAGCATCAGCGCCAACAGCGTTAATGCCACTAAAGGCAGCTTGGGAGCACAATATCTAGCTCAAACCCTCACTGGCAGCATTAACGAGTTGCGGTCAAGCATTTCGCCGGCGCGTCATGGCGACCTATTTGTTATCCAAAACCGCTATAATCCCACCCTTGAATACCGCAACTTCATGATTCCCGCCCTGCTTGCCATTCTCATGATTATAATCACAGGGTTCCTGCCAGCTCTCAATTTAGTGGGAGAAAAAGAGGCGGGCACCATCGAACAAATCAACGTAACACCGGTTAACCGCTTCACCTTCACCCTTGCAAAACTCATAGTGTACTGGGTGGCCGGCCTCATAGTCATTACCATAGCGCTTGTAGTGGCTTGGCTGGTGTATGGTCTCACATCGGTGGGCAACCTGCTCACCATCTATGCGGGGGCATTCTTGTTCATTTTGACAATCTCGGGCTTTGGTATTATCGCCTCCAACCTGTCGTCGACCATGCAGCAGGCCATCTTTTTCATGTTCTTTTTTGTGATGGTGTTCATGCTCATGAGCGGCTTGTTAACCCCCATTGAATCAATGCCACAATGGGCACAATATTTAACCTATTTATTGCCTCCACGCTACTTCATCACCATCTTGCGCTCGGTGTTCCTCAAGGGAGCCACTTTCTACGACATGCGCTTCAACTTCCTTGCCCTGACCGTGCTGGCTGTAATCATGAACCTGGGAGCGGCACTTACCTACAAAAAGCGCAGCTCTTGAGAAAAAACCATGCTATAGTTACGTGATTTTCAATAATTCTATGTATTTTTGTAGCCTAACTAATTATTCTATCACATTATAATTATGTCACACAAGAGTTTAAACCGGCGAGAGTTCTTGAAGAGACTGGGCATTGGCACCGGCTCGGCAATGGCACTGATGGCGCTAGAACCGCTCAACAGCTTTGCCCAAAACAGTGATAACAACACCAACGGCAACCACATGACCTATCGCGTGCAACACGGCACCGGCGAGAAAGTGTCGCTGCTGGGATTTGGCATGATGCGCCTTCCGCGCGACAATCAAGAGCTGGTAAACCGGCTTGTTGATTATGCCATTGAGCATGGTGTCAACTACTTTGACACAGCTCCCATTTATGGCCGTGGCCTTAACGAGGGAATAGTGGGCGCAGCGTTGAGCCGTCATCCCCGCGATAAATATTTTGTGGCGACCAAGATGTCGAACTACGACGAGAAGCTGTGGAATCTTGAAGAGGCCAAGAAAATGTATGAGAACTCATTCAAGAATCTTAGAGTAGACTACATCGACTACTACCTGCTGCATGGCGTGGGGCAAAATGGAATGGAGGCCCTCGAAAACCGATTCTTGAAAAACGGCTTGCTCGACTTCCTCGTTAAGGAGCGTGAGGCTGGACGAATCAGGCATCTGGGATTCTCCTATCATGGCGACGTGCGCGTGTTTGACTGGCTCGTCGACCACAACGACAAGTATCACTGGGACTTCGTACAGATTCAGATGAACTTCCTTGACTGGCGCCACGCATCGCTGGAAAAAGGTGGATGGAAAGTTGATGCCGATGCCGAGTATCTTTATAATAAGCTCGCCAAAGCAGGCATTCAAGCTGTGATTATGGAACCATTCCGCGGTGGTGCCCTGTCGAAGATGCCCGAGGACTGCGTGGCTCAACTCAAGGCCGCCCGTCCAAACGACACTGTGGCACAATGGGCCTTCCGCTGGGTTAGTTCACACCCCAACATCCTCACCACCCTGAGTGGCATGAACGTGATGGAGCACCTGGTTGAGAACGTAGCAACTCACTCGCCGCTAGAGCCTTGCACACCAGCCGAGAATGAGTTGCTGGAAAAGATTGCCGACACCATGCAAGGCATCCCCACGGTGCCATGCACCGCCTGTGCCTACTGCATGCCGTGCCCCTATGGCGTGGACATTCCCGGCAACTTCACGTTCTACAACAACGCGATGAACAACAAGCAGTTGCCTGAGAAAGGCACACCCACCTATGCCGCCAAGCACGAGCAATTTATCAAGGAATATAACAAGGCACTTCCCATCGAGGCACGCGCTAACCAATGCATGGACTGCGAGGAGTGTCTTAAGAAATGCCCTCAAGGCATCCGCATCCCCAACCAGCTGAGCCGCATCAACGCCGTGCTGCGAGGCAGATAAATTTATTACTATTGTACTAACACATCCACACACATAAAAAATAATGCATAATTTTTCATGCATTATTTTTTTATTATTAATATTTTAGGTGATTTTGCGGTCAAAACAAAGTGATTATTATCATTTTGCCATCAAACAATCAATCCTATTATTTTTTATTTATGAAACGTTTTTCATTACTCTTTCTTTCATTTATCTTGAAGCAGTGTCGCAACTCACAGTTGGTGATTATTACATGACGCCCGACAACATTAACGCCACTATCAACATCAAGAATATCGGCACAGGCGAATATGTTGGCCCCATCTACTACCGCGTCATGGAGAATGGCAATAACCGCCTTAAGGGTAATAGCGAAATTGTGAAGATTGCTGCCGGCGAGACCCGCACAATCAACTTCAAGACAGTATTTGAAGGCCTGCCCGATACTGAATATAACTTCAACGTTTATCCCATCAAAGGCGAGGAAAACTTGACAAATGCCAAATTCCAACTCAAGCTCGACGCAACTGCCATCGACGAAATCACCATCGAGGGTAACCATAATGTGCGTTACGTGAATCCCATGGGTCAAGTTAGCGACACCCCATTCAAGGGAATCAATATCGTGATTGACGGCGACAAGGTTTACAAAGTAATTAAGAAGTAAGCCACGTTCAAGTTAGCAGAATATAATAAGCACCATTTTGCCACATGCAAAATTGTGCTTATTATATTTTATGGTATATATCTTAAAGACTACTCAAATACCATTGGTAGAGTGCGGGAACGCCATCTTCTATCTCCATGGTGTGGCGCCAGCCCAGAGAGTGAAGTTTGGAAACATCGGTGAGCTTGCGCAGGGTGCCATCGGGCTTGGTGCTGTCCCACTCAATGTTGCCGTTATAGCCCACAGTGCTCTTGACCATCTCGGCTAACTGCCTGATGGTTATTTCCTTACCGCTGCCAATGTTGATGTGGCAGTTGCGCACCTCAGCATTGCTTCCACGCACGTCATCGAAGTTAATGTGCTCAAGGCAGTAAACGCTGGCATCGGCCATATCCTCACTCCATAGGAATTCACGGATGGGCGCTCCCGTGCCCCACAGGCACAAGCGCTCGGCATTGATGCCGTAATGGTTGAGCACAGCTTCAATTTCCTGTTGCGATGCCTTGCCATCGACACCCTCTACCGGCCTACGATTAAGGTCGGCCCGCAAGTCATCCCAGTTGCCCTGATTGAGCATCTTGGCAAGGTGCATCTTGCGAATCATCGCCGGCATCACATGGCTGGTCTCAAGATTGAAGTTGTCGTTAGGGCCATAGAGATTGGTGGGCATCACAGCAATGTAGTTGGTGCCATATTGCAAATTAAAACTCTCGCACATCTTCATACCGGCAATCTTGGCGATAGCATAAGGCTCGTTGGTGTACTCCAGCGGTGCAGTGAGCAACGCGGTCTCGGGAATGGGCTGTGGAGCCTCGCGCGGATAGATGCAAGTGCTGCCCAGGAAGAGCAGTTTTTTCACTCCATGCCGCCAGCTCTCCCCTATCACATTCTGCTGAATGGCCAGATTTTGATAGATAAAATCGGCGCGATACTTGAGATTGGCCATGATGCCACCCACATGAGCGGCAGCCAGGACAACATACTCGGGCTGCTCCTCGTCGAAGAAGCGCCGCACCGCCACAGCATCCATCAAGTCGAGCTCATTGTGAGTGCGGCCAATGAGATTGGTGTAACCTTTATTTTCCAGATTTTTCCATATTGCCGACCCCACGAGTCCGCGATGCCCGGCAACATATATTTTAGAGTTTTTATCCATATTTTTTTTAGTAGAGTTGTAAAGTAGTGAACGAGTAAAAGGGTAAACGAGGCAACTGTTTACTATAACCGGCCATTGCCTTGTTTACTCGTTTACGCCTACTACTTGTTTACCAGTTTTAACTAAAGGTGATAAACCTTGCGGATGTGCTGAAGGTCGTGGTCGACCATGAGCTTAACGAGTTGCTCAAAGGTGGTCTTGCGAGGATTCCATCCCAGCTGGGTGCGGCCCTTGGTGGGGTCGCCCAGTAGCTGGTCGACCTCGGCAGGACGAAAATATTTCTTGTCGACCTCCACAATCACCTTGCCGGTAGCACGGTCGATACCTTTCTCGTCAAGACCCTCGCCTTGCCACTCCAACTCAATGCCGGCATAGTGGAAAGCCAGCGTGCAGAACTCGCGCACCGAGTGGAACTCGCCAGTGGCGATGACGAAATCGTCGGGCTCAGGTTGCTGCAGGATGAGCCACATGCACTCCACATAGTCGCGTGCATAACCCCAGTCGCGCTTGGCATTGAGGTTGCCCAAGTAGAGTTTTTCCTGCAGGCCATTAACGATGCGTGCCGCCGCAAAGGTTATCTTGCGTGTGACAAAGTTCTCACCACGGCGCTCGCTCTCGTGATTGAAGAGGATGCCGTTGGCGGTATACATTCCGTAGCTCTCGCGGTAGTTTTTCATAATCCAGTAGCTGTAGAGCTTTGCCACCGCATAGGGACTGCGTGGGTAAAATGGTGTGGTCTCGCTCTGCGGCACTTCCTGCACCTTGCCATAGAGTTCGCTGGTGCTGGCCTGGTAAATCTTGGTGAGATGCTCACGATGAGTGATGCGCACAGCCTCGAGCAGTCGCAGGGTGCCCACGGCATCGGCCTCGGCAGTGTACTCAGGCACGTCAAACGACACCTTAACATGGCTCTGTGCCGCCAGGTTATAGATTTCGTCGGGCTTGAGATTCTCGATGAGGCGAATGAGCGAACTGGAGTCGGTCATGTCGCCATAGTGCAAGTTGATGAGTCGTTGCTGCCGCATGTCGCGCACCCACTCGTCGAGATATAGATGCTCAATGCGAGCTGTGTTGAACGAGCTGCTGCGCCTGATAATGCCATGCACCTCATAGCCTTTCTCGAGCAGGAATTCGGCTAGATAACTGCCGTCCTGACCAGTAATTCCTGTTATTAACGCTACCTTTTGATTATTTTCGTTCATTTTACCCTAGTATTTGTTTCAACCTACAAAGGTACGCACATTTTTTTGAATTATAACAAAGAAAGCCGCGATTATTTCTCCTTGGGGATTTTCTCGAGTAGTGATGGGTGGATGTCGGTCGTGGCAACAGCAACGAGTCCCTGCACACTCACAACCACGCGACTACTGCCCTTGACGCGCTGCAGCACCCCCTCAGCACCCTCGAAGGGGCCTCCCAGGATGCGCACGCGATCGCCACGCGTGAACTGCCCCGGCTTGGGAGTGATGTAAACCAACTGCTCCTCATAGGTACCCGCCACGGCAATAAAATTTTTCATCTCGCTCTCGGGAACCACCACCGGTTTCTTGGTGGCAGGGTTCATAATGTACCGAATTGGCAGGCGAGTTGTGGCCTTGTACTCCTTCATGAGCGACGGCTCAATGTGGAAGAAAATGAGGTTGTGAATTGTGGGCACTAGTTTCTTTACCCGCCGCCCACGGCGAGTGCCCATAACATATTTCATGGGTATAAAACTCTCAATACCACGCAAGTCAAGGTCGTCCTTAACTTTCATCTCACGATTGAAAGTGACGCGGATGGCATACCACACCTTGGCCTCGGGCTCAGGTGCTTGACCGATTGAGTTAATTATCTCTTCTTGGCTCATTACAATAGTTTATTTCCCCACAAAAATAAAATCAGTTTTTCAATTTGCAAAATTTTCCTGCAAAAATCACTTGCAAGAGTAAAGTATTATAACGAAATTTGCAAGAACTAACGATTAGTTTAATACCTATCAAGATAAGATTATGGATTACAAGAAAGCGTTTGACACCATGGTGAGCGAGACGGCAAAGTATCTTAGTGGAAATGGCCTCAAGACAATGATACTGGGGCTCTCGGGTGGTCTTGACTCCACAGTGACGGCAGCCATCTGCCATGAAGTTGTGAACCGGTATCCCGAGCATCAGTTTAAGTTTATAGGGGTGAGCATGCCTTGCACGTCTAACTCGGTCGAGGAAAATGACTCGGCGAGCATGGCAATGAAAGCCTTTTGCGACGAGTGCTGGGTTGAGAACCTGCAAGCTCAGTATCTGCTGTTGAAGGCCACATGCGAGCAACGTTACCCATCCACACCCGTCTCGCAAGGAAACATCAAAGCCCGCCTGCGCATGATATATCTTTACAATCTAGCCTCGGTGACCGGAGGCTTGGTAATGGACACCGACAACCTCACCGAGCACAACCTCGGGTTCTGGACCATCCATGGCGATGTTGCCGACTACAACCCCATTGGCGGTCTGTGGAAGCATGAGGTGTATGAACTGTGCAAGTACATCTTCACCGAGTGCTATCCTCAAGAAAGCGACCCGCGCCACCAGGCACTGCAGGCGGCCTACGACATCATGCCCACCGACGGCAATGGCGTGGCAGCCGGTGGCGACATGGCGCAGATAGCACCGGGGCACACCTATGAAGACGTTGACGACATTCTAAACACCTACTTGCAGCATGGCGACGATGAGCAGCACATGAAGCGCCTCATTGATGCCTACAGCGCCGAGACTGTTGAGCTAGTGCTTAATCGCCATCGCCGCTCTGCATTCAAGCGCAAGCGCATGCCTCTGGTTATTGAGCGTTCGCTCTACGACTGCTAAATAACTCAAGATTAGATAAATGAGAGAAATAATGGAAATTTAACAATTAGCAGATGGGTAAGATAATGTGTGGGGAGTGGGGTCTCGTTCCCTCCCTTACACATTGTGGCAACTGTTACTGCGCCCAGATTATCTAATTGCCGACTATATAAACGGCCGTCGCCAAGTGAGTTTTCCACCAGTGAAGATGCTTGTGATTGTGGCACTGATTGTATTTCTCCTTAATAGCCTAATTAATCCCAACGACTTCACAACAACTGATAACAACACCGACTTCAAATTATTCTTTCGCTTTCTCAATTGGCTCTCTCATCACTACGACTGGCCAGCGATGTTTTTCTGCTCATTTCTTATCATTCCCACTCACCTAATCTTTCGTCATTCACCATGCTGTTCACATCACACCCTGCCCGAGGGGTTCTTTATTCAAGTGTTTAATGCCACGCAGATAATAATTATCACAATACTGCCGTTATAATTGGAGCTTTTATCAATGGGGATCCTGATTGGTTTTATATCATCTGGGGTATTATTATTTTCTTTTTTATATATCGCACCTATCTGCAACTATTCGGCTACAGCTACTGGGGCACACTGTGGCGACTGGTAATGGTGCTTGTGGCTGGTTTCATGACAATGGATATAATTATCATTTTGTCATTCAGCGTTTATTTAGCCAATGAACACGACTGGATGCGCTTCAAGCACTTATTACTCATTAACTTGCCCAAGTATTCATTATTTTTGGCATTGCCCATGCTGCTAAGCGCATGGATTAATAATCGTCGCGCAAAGGACAAGCACAAGCAAGACCCGTAAAGAGCCACACAAGGACACCACTGGCGCCCATAATAGACAACGAGAGCACTTGTCGGCAGTTGGGCATGTTACAATTTATCGTGCTACTCGTCGTAGACGTAGTCGAGAAAATCGTGGAGAGGTTTCAGCACTTTAAAATCATCATTGACTCGCTCCACCCAATCGTCGCAATCGTAGTAATCTTCATCCACATGCTTCATGAGAATATACTCCTTGCGCTTTAAGTATTGACCCAGGGGGTGGTCACGGGGATATTCCCTGGGCACATTTTTCAGCGTCTCGCCCTCGAAGTGAAAACCCGAGGCCATGAGTTGCTTGTCGTTTATTAGCTTGGTAAACTCCTCGGGCTCGGCATCAATGAGGTGACGCAAGGCGTCGAGTTTGTCCTTGGCCGGCCACCACACTCCGCTGCACAGCATCAAGTTGCCGGGCTCGAAGTGCAGATAATAGCCGCTTGAGATGCAATGACGACCGCCACGCCCGACGACTGCGCTGAAATATTGCTTGTAGGGGCGCTTGTCGTGCGAGAAACGGATGTCGCGATAGATGCGATAGACCGACTGCTTAACGTCAAGCCCACGGGCTTTCTCGTCCCACTCGGCCATGAGCGATATGAGTCGTTCAATGTCTTGCTCCCATGCCTTGCGCAGGGGGTCAAACGTCTCTTCCTTGTGTGCCTTGAACCATGTCCTGTCGTTGTTGGCAGCCAGTAGTCGCAAGAAAGCCAACACATCTTTTATATTAGATTGCGATTTCATTTATTCATTGATTTAGCTGCACAAAGGTAAATAAAATAACCGATTTGCCAGCCGATTGAGACAAAAAAGATTATAACCATTTTGTTAAATTCTCAAATATTAAATGCCCGTTACGAGTGTCTCAAAAAAACTTAAACGGCATCTCTTCTTAAAAAATAATGTGTAACTTTGCTCATCAAAAATCACAAGAAAAATGGAGGATGATTATTGCAAAATACTGAAAGTGAGCGAAGACCGAGTATTTCCCTCCGAATATCTCACCACTCATCATGTTCACATCCTGGTGAGAAAAGGGACGATGCAGTTTTCAGACGGGAAAAGCCTTCATCGCTCGAGTGAAGGCGACCTTGTAATCTGGCAAATGTCGAATACCATTAAGGATGTCGCCTATTGCGACGACTTCGATGCGACCTTCCTTGTCGTGACCCCCCACTTTCTACAGCAATACAACCCCGAAATGGTGTGGGCAACCAGGGGCTTTATTTTCATCCGCTCTAATCCATCTTTCCATCTGCACGAGAGCTCGCTGGCGCTAATTAACGAGAGTTTCAAGCTTTTCAGCAACAGGCTGGAAAAGCCTGAATCACCATTCAAGAGGAATGTGCTGGGCTGTGTGCTGCAAATTTTCCTTTATGACCTGTGGACTGTGTATTCAAGCGAATTGTCGCAGATGGAAGCCAACGATAACGCATCGCGAATTTTCCTGCGGTTTATCGCTGCTGTTCAGCGTGACTGCCGCCGGCATCGCGACGTGGCTCATTATGCCAATTTGTTGTGCATAGCACCTAAGTATCTGTCGCAGGTGAGCAAATCGGTATCGGGCTTACCCGCCTCGGAGTGGATTTCGTTCTACTCGGCATATGAACTAGTTACCCTGCTCAACGACCAGTCAAAGACACTGACCGAAGTCGCCGACATCATGTGCTTTGAGTCTTTGTCGCACTTCTCACGCTTCACTAAAAAACTATTAGGAAAATCACCGACTGATTACCGTAAAAACTAAATTCGGAAAAATTTGAAAGTTTGTCTAACTTTTAGGTAAAAGCAACTTTAACAATTGGCCGTAACTTTGCAATAGATTAATAACTTAATTGAGCAAAGATATGGAAGCCTTTATTGTAGATCCCCGCAAGACCACACCCCAGGAGATGGAGCGTGGCATGAGAGACGTGAAACTGGTGTTCACCATCAACCACACCATGCCTTACACTGATGAGTATAACAACCTTGTAAAAGAACTCTTTGGCGACAACATGGGCAACGGTGTCACGGTGCTGCCACCAATCAAGGGCGTGTGCTTCGACAGGGTTAAGATGGGTAATAATGTGATGATTATGCCCGATTGCCTGATGATGTCACGCGGCGGCATCACAATCGAGGATGATGCAATGATTGCCGCCAATGTTCAACTCATCAGCAATAACCATGACCTGCACGACCACCAGTTGCTGGTGTGCAAACCTGTGCACATAGGCCGCAATGCATGGATAGGCGCCGGTGCCACCATCCTGCCCGGTGTCACCGTGGGCGAGAACGCCGTAGTGGCAGCCGGTGCTGTTGTCACTAAAGATGTGAAAGCTAACACTATTGTTGGGGGCAACCCTGCTAAATTCATCAAGAAAATATGAAACAAATGATTACCTCCATCCTGCTCTTGAGTTTCGCTTTACTCAACATGCAATGCGGTACTGATGAAAGCATCAAGACTGAAGAACCGAATCCCAAACCCGATACCACCACAACCACGACAAGCGACATGACAAATCCATTCAATTTCCAAACCAAAACAGTGCTGCTCAACAGTGGTTATGAGATGCCCATAATAGGCATCGGCACTTTCTATCTCTCAGCAGCTCAAGCCGAGGAATCGGTCTATAATGCCTTGAAGGTCGGCATGCGCCATATAGACACCGCCGACATTTATGGTAATGAGACCGGTGTTGACCGTGGCATACGCCGGGCGATGAATGATTTTGGCATCAAGAGAGAAGAAATTTTTGTCACATCAAAGCTGTGGACTTCGTCGTTCAATAACGCCGATCATGAGGTGGACGAGCGATTGGAGCGACTGGGGTTGGACTACATCGACCTGCTATTACTGCACCACACCGCGCCACACGACGGCAGTAGTAGTGCTTGAAGTTGCGGAAAGAGTTGTAGTGTAAGGCCATCATGATGGTTATGATCTCGGCATCGCTCATCTTTGCGGCTCGGTTGCGGCGTTTTTTGCCGTCTTTTGATGGCAAAACGGCATTTTTTTTGATTTCAGCATTAAATTCTTTGCAAAAATCGTCGGCAATACAAAATAATTCAGTAACTTTGTCCTCTGTAATCATAGCGAGTAATGTTTTGGTTAAACTTCTGATTATCAACTACAAAGTTACAAAATATCTCGCTATTTTGCAAATTATACCACTACTATTTTAGGTTAAAAAAGACTAATTTCTTATCCCGAACTCGCGTTACTAAATATAATAATTCTTAAATAAGCAGTGTGTGCTGCAATCTTCCTGCTATTAGTGCGTTTTAATAGAAAAAAGTTAGAACAAATTCATTATAGAGATGAGAAAAATCGCATTTTTGCTGCTTATGGCAATCACAGTGACCCTTGCTGGTTGTGGTGGTGATGACCCGATTAGCGAGGAAGAATTCAGAACAAAAGAACTGAGAAGTCAATACAACGAGAAAGTCTTAGGCTCTTGGTATCAAGAGAGGCAAGATGATGCCAACAAAGTTTTTGAACAACTGAATTTCTCTGCCGACGGCAAACTGACTGGTTATGTCAAATGGCTGCGCAGAACCAAAGTAACTGTTGGGGGCGAAGAAGTATGGACTGATTGGGCTACCGAAGAAGACGGAGAGTTAAATGGAACATGGAGTTTAGTTTGGGAAAAGGGTCTATCATGGATAGATCTTTATGCGACACTTTCCGGTCGTGAGTACCTTTGGTATGGCAGCAAATTTCCATTCCATGAGGCCACAGAAGAATATCTTGACTTTGAATCTCCATTTTGGCGCTTAAACAACAATTACTATACGATATACGAGAGAGGTGTTTCAACGCCATCGTTCTGATAGGATTTCCATCTTTTCCAGTCATACGCGGTTGGTT
>DGWL01000015.1:16206-44552 GCA_002396125.1 Porphyromonadaceae bacterium UBA4259 | reverse complement strand
GAAACACCGGCCCAAACGTTTATTTTCACTCGCATCACACCTCAAATTGGAGTGTCGATGGATCATGAGCGACATAGAATAATGGGTGGTGTGACATGGTATCAGCCCATGATTGACAACCTGGCCAAGTACAAAGTGCTGCCTGCACTCCACTACCATTACAAGGACTCGAGAAAGGGCTATGAATTCAAGTTTGGAGTTATTCCCAACGAATTGAACAACAACATTCCACTCTTCTTGCGTAGCGATTCTATCAATTATGTTCAACCCAACATAAAGGGTGCTGTTATAAACATCCAGAAACCACACTTCTGGCTTTACTCATGGATTGACTGGCGTCAATTCCGCACCAACTATAAGCGTGAAGCGTTTGATGCAACGGCACAAGTGGGATGGCGCACCACCAAGGGCGACAATCACCTAAGCGCCTCAGCCGTCCTGAGATACAATCACCTGGCAAAGAGTTACAAAAATCCGTTGGAGAACGAAGGAGTTGTTGATAACGTTGTATTTAGCCCCCAACTGGGGTTCACACACCACTGGCATAACGGAAAGATAAGCGCATGGGCAGGAATGCTATTGTCGCTTGATCGCGACCGCATAGAAAGCAGCAAGTGGCACACCCAGGCTGGCTTTATTGGACAGCTCACTGGCAACTGGCGCTGGCTATCGTTAATCGAGAACATCTATGCCGGCAAGCGACAAATGCCACTATATGAGAAATATGGTTCCCTTCTCTATCAAGGCGACCAGTATTACCACAACAAATTCTACAGCCGAACCGACCTGGTTGCCACAATTTTCAGCCGCGACTTCTTGAACCTTGAAGCACGACTAACATTTCATGCCACCGACAAGACAACGGCCTTTTGGCAACAACTGGCAGTGAGGTTCTATCTCGACCGCAATCTGTGGAAGCTTCACAAGAAGCACAAGAAAGGTGCTAACGGCATTACACTGCAATCGCAATTTTAAATAAGATATCGATTTCAGACTTGAGATTTGAGACATGAGATTTCAGATTTGACACATCAGCCATCTGAATTCTGATAACACTATGTGACAACTGACAATGAATTTATTATACAATATAGGTATCACAATGGCAGGCCTGGGCATGCGCTTTGCATCGCCATGGCACCGCAAGGCTCGACTCACCGTTCAAGGACAATCAAGAGCAATCGACTACCTCAAGAACACTCTTGACCCAAGCGGCGGCTACATCTGGATTCATGCATCATCGCTGGGTGAGTTTGAGCAAGGCAGGCCTCTAATTGAGATGATTAGAGATCACCGGCCCGATGCCAAAATTCTTCTCACGTTCTACTCGCCAAGCGGCTATGAGGTGCGCAAAAACTACGACAAGGTTGACGCTGTGTGCTATATGCCACTCGACACCGCCAGCCGGGCTCGCGACTTTCTCGACGTTGTGAAGCCTGCTATGGCAATCTTTGTAAAGTATGAGTTCTGGGGCAATTTCTTGAGCCAACTCAAGAAGCGCAATATGCCCACCTATATCATCTCGTCGATATTCCGCGATAGCCAGAGCTTCTTCAAGCCATGGGGAGGAATGTTCCGCGACATGCTACAATGCTTCACCCGCCTCTATGTCCAAGATGAGGAGTCGCGCCGGCTACTGCATGGCATTGGCATTGACAACGTGACGGTGTGTGGCGACACTCGCCTCGACCGAGTGCTTCAGGTAAAGGCGGTCTCTAAAGAGTTTCCTGCCATAGCTCACATGGTGGAAGGGTGTGGCAATGTGCTAGTTGTGGGGAGTTCGTGGCAACCCGACGAAGACCTACTTCTACCCTACTTCAACTCGCATCCCGAGATAAAGATGATTATCGCTCCACATGAGTTTGACGAGCAACGCCTGCAGGCAATGATGCGTCGCATCACGCGGCCTGTGGCACGCTATAGCCAGCTCGGCACGAAAGACACATCGCAGCTCGACTGCATCATCATCGACAGTTTTGGGCTGCTGTCATCGATTTACCGTTACGGCACCATCGCCTATGTGGGAGGCGGCTTTGGCAACGGCATTCACAATGTGCCTGAGGCCGCAGTCTATGGCATTCCCGTGATTTTCGGTCCTAAGCACGAAAAATTTCGCGAGGCCATTGAGCTTAAAGCGTGCGGCGGGGGCTTTGCCGTGAACAATGCCGACCAATGCCACCAAGTGCTTAACAAATTGCTTGGCAATCCACAAGCACTGGCGGCTGCAGGCAACGCCGCCAGCCACTACATCACCACTCACACCGGCGCCACACAGCGCATATATAGCGAGATTTTCGGATAGCATCAACTGTCACACATTTACCAAAAAAAGAAGTGCTCGAGCAGTCAACTACCCGGGCACTTTTTTTGTTCTTTAAAAATCCTTGTTCTGTTAAGCTCAATTAAAAGCGGTAACCGATAGCAACCTGGATGTTACCGTTCTTGCCCTTAATGTTATCAAACACGTCGGTCAAGCCCATGGTGTAACGACCTTGAACAAACACGTCTTCGGCAATGTTATAAGTAAAGCCGAGACCAAGACCAAAGTCAACAGTCTTTGTGAAGTCCTTCATGTCGGTAGTTATCTTTCCACCTTCCTTATTAACCTTAGCTTCTATTGTGTTCTTGCTGTAAACATTGAACCCCACTTGAGGACCAAAGTCAACACTCAACTGTGGAATAACATAATACTTAAGCATTACAGGAACATTGATGTAGTTTACATTATCGGTCTCTTTTACTTCGACATCAGCTCCAAGGATGTTAGCTCTAGTGTCGTACTTACCACCTTGAGCAGCAAACACAACCTCGGGTGCAATCGAGAACCTGTTGGTGAAACGATACTCAAAGAACAGACCGGCTTGATAGCTCGGTTTCATTCCATGCTCAACATTCTCGCCCCAGTAATTAGTAAGGTCAAAACCAACTTTGGGACCAAAAGTGAATTGTTTTTGTGCCATGGCAGCGCCTGTGGCCATAATCATGCACATGAGTGCGATAGTAATTTTCTTCATCTTTTATTATTTAAAAAATTAAACTTATAGTTCAACAAATTTCGAGTTATTTATTTAAAGTACAAACTATTGCTCAGAGCAAAGCTTGCACGCATTTATTCTATTAAACCAACGGTTGGTTTTATTAGAAACGGTAACCAATAGAGATTTGAGCGTTGCCGTTCTTAGCCTTGGAGTGCTTGAACACTTCGGTCATGCCCATGGTGTAACGACCCTGAATAAACACGTCGTCGGTAATGTCGTAGGTCAAGCCAAGTCCAAGTCCGAAGTCAACAGCTTTGGTAATATCCTTAGTATCAGTAGTTTCCTTGATTTTTTCACTACCTGATTTAACTTCACGAGTGTTCTTGCTGTAAACGTTAAAACCTACTTGTGGACCAAAATCGATGCTCAAGTCGTAAGTTACATAGTACTTCAACATTACAGGCACATTGATGTAGTTAACGTGGTCGGTCTCTTTGAATGTTACACCTAAGACGTAATCATACTTGCCACCTTGAGCAGCAAACACAATCTCGGGAGCAATAGCAAACTTATCGGACATGCGGTATTCAAAGAATAAACCAGCCTGATAGTTGAACTGACCTCCATGCTCTACATCCTTGCCCCAGTAGTGAGTGTAATCAACACCAACCTTAGGACCAAATGTAAACTGTGCCATAGCAGTGCCAGTTGCCATAAACACGCACATGAGTGCGATAGCAATTTTCTTCATAATCTTCAATAATTAATTAAAAACTCTTATTTAAAACTCGTTTTATCTTTATTTTGCGAGTGATTTTACCAATAATCATCTTGGTTGCATCGCAAAATTTGACGCAAAAGTAATGATTTAGTTTAATACAACCACCCAAAATGGTACAAAACATACACTTTACAAGCTATTTGGAACACTAAAATTTAAATTCATGCCATTGAGACCACCTTTAGAAAACTGCTTTGGGCGAATATCATTCTTTTTCACCTATAGAAAATAACAAATGCACAACACTTTTTATTAAAAAAACTAAAAATACTTTGTCAATACAAAAAATGCCAGTATCTTAGCAAATGTTTATAAAACGCACTAATAACCAACCATATTATAACAAATAATTAAATTATTGTAATCATTTAACACAAAAGGCTAATGAAAAGAAAACTAATCATTGCGGCAGCATTATTGCTGCCATCACTCGGCGTGCTTGCACAGCCCACATCCTGGAGCGAGCCGCAACTGCTCATCAAAGCCGAACATGGTCTCATGGCACCGGTGTGGTCGCCCGATGGCAGCGTGCTGGCTGTAACAGGCGACAACTACATTGGCATTTGGGTTGCGCGAGCCGACGGCTCAAATCTCAAGCAGGTGTCGAACGAGCCCGGCGCCGGCTACATGATGCGCTGGAACAACAACCGGGAAATCACATGCACACCCTACAGCCTGGAAAACGGCAGGCGCATGACTCGCATTGAGCAAGTTGACATAGCCACAGGCACATCGCGCCAAGTGGCAAGTGCTGTGCGCAACTTCAAGCGTTCGACAGCGATGGGAGCATCTAGCGTCTACCGGCTCATGCTTGACGAGCCACAAAACGCCACCTCGCTAATTGCCGGTCTTAGCGACTATGCCGGCAAATGGGTAATAAATCCCACCCTATCGCCCGATGGCAAGAAAATCGCTTTCCAGATTGTGACCAAGGGGCTCTTTGTGTGCAACGCCGATGGCTCGGGGCTGCAAGAACTGGGCAAGGGGTCGCATGCCTCGTGGCTCCCCGACAGCCGCAACCTGCTCATGACCAGCATTGTTGACGACGGGCACCGCTTCACCAGCAGCGACATTTACTGCGTGAACATCGACAAGGGCAGCTCAGTGAACATCACTCCCGGCAGCGACGTGATACCGGTAACTATTGCAGTCTCGCCCGACGGCAAGCGCGTGGCATTTGACAACGACACCGACGGAGCTATCTACATTATTAATCTCAACTATTAAATCATGGCAGCTATGAAGAACTTTACCAAAATAGCGATTGTGGCTGCACTAGGCTGCTTCGCAACGAGTGGTGTTATTAACGCACAGGAAAAAGCCGACTGGGGCGACTTCAAGCTATGGATTGACCCGGGGCACAGCCGCACCGAGAACCAGGGCATGTATGGCTATACCGAGGCACAAAAGGTGCTTCGCGTGGGTCTTGCAACCCGAGAATACCTCATGCAATACACCACCGCCACCGATGAGAACATACAGATGACCCGCGACGATGATCAGGACAACGTGAGCCTTGAAGAACGCTCCGACATGGCTAATGCCTGGGGCGCCGACTTTTTCTATTCAATCCACAGCGATGCCGGTGGTAACACCAACAGCACACTGATGCTCTTTGGCGGCTGGCGCAAAAATGGCGTGGAGATTGAGAAAACACCCCATGGCGGCAAGGCCTATGGCGACATTCTCACTCCCAACCTAACTGGCGTGATGTACGAAACCAGCACTCGTGGCAACTGGTATGACCGTTGCTGGTATGACCCATCACCTTCAACTCACGCCAACCAGTATCCCTACCTCTCGGTGAACCGTCGCACCGTCATGGCATCGCTGCTGAGCGAGGGCGGTTTCCACACCCTACCCATGCAGCAAGCGCTCAACATCAATGAGAGCTACAAGAGGCTAGAGGCATTTGGCACATTCCGTTCAATCATGGAATATCGCCAGCTTGAGCGCCCCGAGAAAGTAATGCTCGCCGGCGTAGTCAAGAACAGTGAGAACGGCCAACCCATCGACAACGTGAGTGTGACATGCAACGGGCAGACGATTGTTACCGACAGCTATGAGTCACTCTTTCACAACTATGTAAACAGCGACGACCTGGTTCATAACGGATTCTTCCTCTTTGAAGGACTCACACCGGGAGAGACCTACGAAATCACCTACAGCTGCCCCGGTTACACCACCGCGACAAAGACTGTAACGATGCAGCATGACGCACAAGGTCTGGCCGGCGATAATGTGACCTGGGCAAATGTAGAACTCACATCGAGCGCACCTGCTGTGGTGTCGTCGATTAACGTTGCCGACCCCGACCATGTGAAGCTTATCAACGACATCATTCTCACCTTCTCACGCAACATGAACCGCGAGACGGTTGAGCAAGCCTTCTCAATTAATAACAATGGCAACGTTGGCCTCTCGTGGGATAACGACTACACACTGCGCATTGGCATTGGCAACCTGCTTGATGACATGAGCTACACCATCACTATCGACGGCTCGATAGCCAAGAACTCACAGACCGACCAGTTCCTTGACGGCGACAACGATGGTGAAGAAGGTGGGAACTACGTGGTCAACTTCATGACAGTGCCCGCCGACCTGGAAGCCCCATTCATCGCCGGCAGCACACCGGCCGAAGGCGAGACTATGCTCTACACGCTGCGCCCGGCAATTCGCGTTGAATTCAATGAGGAACTTGCCTGGAACGATGACAATGCCACCGACGTGATTGTGCTCAAGTGTGCCGACGGCGAAACCGTAGAAGGTAAGATAACCCACGCTGTGGTTCGCGACGCATCGGTAATTCACTTCTACCCCATGACCGACCTTAAGCTCGACAAGACCTATCGCTTTGAGGTAAATGGCGAGTTTACCGACCTCTCTGGCAACACCAGCACCATTCAGCGGCGCGTGCGCTTCATGACCGAGTATCGCCCCGTCATCTCGTCGACTATGATAGAAGACGGCTCGGCAATAGGTCACTGGTGGAGCCCCGACGGCTCAGGTTCGACAACCCACACAACTTCGAAGGATGGTGTAGCCGACCCCAATTCCAACTATATCACCACCAGCACTACCACTAGCCGCACCGATCTCACATCGTCGTTCTTGTTACACTATGAATACAACCAGGAATGCGATGGCCCATGGCAAATTCGCGAATATCGCAGTTATAGCCAGAACGACTACCGCAGCGACAGCTACGACGCAGTGCTGCAGTGCGAAGTGTACGGCGATGGCTCCAACAACAGCGTGGCCCACATGATTCGCCTCAACGGCAGTGGAGCCTCGGGCCTCATCCAGAACGAAGCCCTTGTTCTCGACTTCCGCGGGTGGAAGACCATGGCATTTGACATCTACAACGATCCTTTCGTTCATTTCACCGGCGAGGGCGAAGAAATCGGCTCAGCCCAAAAGTGGTGCTACGACTCGTTCTATATGCGCCACTATAACACCGATGAGGAATATGACGACAACGGCGAGTTATTGCCTGTTCAAGCATGGGATGGAGACATCATGTTTGACAATATCAAGTATGTTCACTACGACCGCACAGCGGTTCAAACCGCCAAAGTCGACGACATTCCCGCCGACGATGTGGTGAAGGGTGATGTCAACGGCGATGGCTTGTGCAACAGCGCCGATGTCACGGCTCTCTACAAGTTTATCCTCAACAACGACAACAGTTCGCTAGTTAATGGTGACCAAAATAATGATAACACCATCAACTCAGCCGACGTGACAGCCGTGTATAAGATAATCTTGGGCGGAGAATAAAAACTAATTCTTCTCGACCGACAAAGCAAGATTATTATAATTAAGAAACAATCCGTAGTGTCACCCATCAAGGTGCTACGGATTGTTTTATTTCACGAAAAAAACACTTTTTCAAAAAAAATGAAAAGAAAAATCGAAATTAGCGATGCTATTGCAAAATTATTTCCTATCTTTGTAGATTGCATGACAAGCAGTGCGCTGCATGCAAGAACAAAACGAGATTATAAACCACATTCACCCTGGATGGTCAACACCATCACAAGTGATTTAAAATTAATATTTTAGCGCTATGTTAAAAAAGTTCTTCCTGATTGTATGCGGCTCATTTGTAGGCGCGTTTTTGGCATTAATTTTCGTGACACTCGTGTCGGTATTGATGAGTTTTATCATCTTTGGCTCATTGTCGAGCTCAATGGGAAATGCCAAAGTAGAAAAGAATTCAATCATGTACTTGAGGCTAGAAGGTGTGCTTAATGAGCGAGAAGCACCAGGCGCAAGCCAGCTGAAAATGTTCATGCCACAACAAGCACCAAGCCAAAGCCTGAACACGCTCATCCAGGGCTTGAAACTGGCTAAGGAAGACAAAAACATAAAGGGCATTTACATTGATTGCCGCGGCTTGGGTGCCGGCATGGCGTCACTGCAGGAATTGCGCAAAGCGCTCGAAGACTTCAAAGCCAGCAAGAAATTCATCTACGCCTTTGGCGACGAGGGTATCGCACAGGGCGACTACTACCTTGCCAGCGTTGCCGACAGCATTTTCCTCAACCCTGAGGGCTCGGTCGACATTCATGGCTTGGCATCGGCAACTCCCTATTTCAAGAAGCTTCTCGACAAGGTGGGCGTGGAAATGCAAGTTGTGAGAGTGGGAACATTCAAGAGTGCCGTTGAACCATTCATGCTCGAGAGCATGAGCGAGGCCAACCGCCTGCAGCAAGAGCACTACCTGGGCAGCCTGTGGAACGTGATTTCAAGCGACATGGCAAAATCGCGCGGTATAGCCCCCGCCAAATTCAACACACTGGCCGACAGCGTAATGGCTGTCATGACCAGCGACGAGCTTAAGGCCAACAAGCTCATTGACCGCACCTGCTATCGCACTGAAATGGAAGACAAGCTTCGTGCCCTCACCGAGGTTGAAAAAGATAAAGACCTGAAGCTTGTGACCGCCGAGGATATCGTTGCCAACTCATCAATGCCAATCGGCACATCAGGTGAACACATTGCTGTGGTATATGCCACTGGCGAGATTGACGGAAGTCCTTCAGTTCCCGGCATGAACGAGGATGGCATCACTAGCGAAGACTTGGCACAAACAATACGCAAACTCCAACTCGACGACAACGTTAAAGGCATGGTGCTGAGAGTAAACTCACCGGGCGGCAGCGCGTTTGGCAGCGAGGTGATTTGGAAAGCACTTGAGGATTTCAAGAGCACCGGCAAGCCTCTGGCAGTGTCGATGAGCGACTATGCAGCATCGGGTGGCTACTACATTTCGTCGGGTGCCCAACGCATCTTTGCCGAGCCCCTCACCATCACCGGCAGCATTGGCATCTTTGGCATGATTCCTTGTGCCAGCAACCTTTTCAACAACACGCTGGGAGTAAAGTTTGAAGAAGTTTCAACTAATCCCAACGCTATTATAGCAACCCAGTTTAAGCCTCTCACCGAGAGCCAGCGAGCAGCACTGCAACGCATGGTAAACCGCGGCTATGAGACATTCACCAATCGCTGCGCCACCGGCCGCAAGGTATCGCAAGACTCTATCAAGAGTATTGCCGAGGGGCGCGTGTGGGATGCTGTTACTGCCAAGCAAATTGGCCTAGTTGACGAGCTGGGTGGCTTGGGCGATGCCGTGAAGTGGGTTGCCAAGCAAGCAAAACTCAAGGAGGGCAATTACACCACCGTCGACTATCCCGACATGGAGATGTCGTTCTACAAAATGTTTGGCACAATGTACAAGATGAAGCAAGAGAACGACCTGCGTCAGCGCATGGGCATGTTCTACACCTGCTATGAGCAGTTGCAGGCAATCCTGGGTCGCGACCGCTTACTCTGCATCATGGAGCCAATTGAGATTAACTTCTAAAAAAGCAATTTGCCTAGCATAAGCGCAAGATTGAACATCAATACAAACTGATGGATTTAGATAAGTTTATAAAAGCAAGCCGCAAGGTGCTTGGCGCTACCGAGCGCGTGCTCCTCACCCCGCTATCGTGGGCCTATGGGGCAGGCGTGTGGTTGCGGCAAGTGGGTTTCAACACCGGCCTACTCAAACAGGAAGAGTTTGACGTGCCGGTGGTCACCATAGGCAACGTTACGGTGGGAGGCACCGGCAAGACGCCCCATGTGGAATACATTGTATCACGACTGTGCCGCAAGTATGATATTGCTGTGCTGAGTCGTGGCTACAAGCGCCGCACCAAGGGGTTCGTGCTAGCCAGTGATAACCTGTCGCCAGTTGACCTGGGTGATGAGCCCTACCAAATATATCGCAAGTTTCGTGGTCTCATCACAGTGGCGGTGAGTGAGGATCGCCGCGAAGGCATCAAGAAGCTGTTGCGCATCAATCCCGAGATTAACCTGATTATTCTCGACGATGCAATGCAGCACCGCTATGTAAAGCCAAAGGTGAGTGTGGTGATGATTGACTACAACCGTCCGCCACACGCCGACAAGCTGTTGCCCCTAGGCACACTGCGAGAGCCCGCCGACCGCATTCTCAAGTGCGACATGGTGGTAGTGACCAAGTGTCCCGACGACATTAAGCCTGTTGACATGCGCATGATGAAGGAGCACATGGACTTGTTCAAGTTCCAACAACTCTATTTCACCAAGGTACGCTATGGTGCGCCCGAACCGGTATTCCCCATAGGAAATCCCGACCTCACATCGCTTAACTGGCTCGACGAAGACGACCTCATCCTGGGCATCGCCGGCATAGCCAACCCTCGCCCATTTGCCAAGTATCTCAAGCAGTTTGGCACCAGGCTGAAGGTTATCCACTACGATGACCACCACACCTACACACGCGACGACTTTCGTTATATCTTTAAGCTCTTCCATGAGCTTGAAGGTAAACGCAAATACATTGTCACAACCGAGAAGGACGCGGTGCGCATTCTCAACAGCCCCTATTTTCCACCCACAAGGCAAAACAGCATCTACTTTATTCCCATTCAAGCCGACTTCCTCAACTATGAGGACCGCGACTTCATCTATGAGTTGCAAAAGAAGATTGAGGGCATTGAGTGACCTGAAACGCAGCATGTGTGCTGAGTGAATGAGAGGCAAGCACCACTCAAAAAAAATTGAAACATTTAATAACTCAAAAACAATAGCATTATGACTCAAGAAACTAACTGGCTAGAAAAGATTCAAGAAACCGCCACGTTCATTAAGGAAAAAGTGGGCGGCGAAATGCCTAAAGTGGCAATTATTCTAGGCTCAGGGCTTGGAGGTTTAGTAAACGACATCGACGTTAAGATGGCAATCCCCTATGGCGAGATTCCCAATTTCCCAATCTCTACAGTTGAGGGCCACAAGGGACAGCTCATCTTCGGTAATCTTGGCAACAAATACGTCATGGCAATGCAAGGTCGTTTCCACTTCTACGAGGGCTACTCGATGAAAGAGGCCACATTCCCTGTGCGCGTGATGAAAGCCATTGGCGTGAAAGTGTTGTGCGTGAGCAACGCTGCCGGCGGAATGAATCCCAACTTCCGCGTGGGTGACGTGATGCTTATCACCGACCACATCAACCTCTTCCCCGAGCATCCGCTTCGTGGAAAGAATTTCGACGAGCTTGGTGAACGCTTCCCGGCAATGAACGAGGCCTACAGCCATCGCCTAGCCGACATGGCACGCTCAATTGCCAAGGAAAATAATATCAGGCTCATGGAAGGCGTGTATGTGGGCACTCAAGGGCCAACGTTTGAGACCCCATCGGAATATCGCTACTTCTACCGTATAGGTGGTGATGCCGTGGGCATGAGCACAGTGCCCGAGGTGATAGTTGCTCGCCATGCCGACATGGAAGTGTTTGGCCTCAGTGTCATCACCGACCTTGGTGGCGAGGGCATCTTTGTCGATGTGTCGCACGAGGAAGTTCAACAAGCAGCCACCAAGGCAGCTCCTGTAATGGCATTCCTTGTTAAAGAAATGATAAGCCGAATTGACGAAGTATAAAACTAAACGACACACACATTTCAACCACAAGAAGCTGCCAGGCCGCACAACATCATCAAAGTCTTGCAGCTTCTTGATTTTAAACAAATTACAATGAGCGAAACCGAAATTTCAAGCTTAGGAGAATTTGGGCTAATTGACAGCTTGACCCGTGGTTTTAAGATAAAGAACACCTCTACCCTGCGGGGCGTGGGCGATGATTGCGCAGTAGTTGACTATGGTGAAAAGAAAACCTTGATAACAACCGACTTATTGCTCGAGGGCATACACTTCGACCTCACCTATACCCCACTCAAGCATTTGGGCTATAAAGCTGTGGCAGTGAACCTGAGTGATGTTTATGCAATGAATGGCACTCCACGACAGATTACTGTGTCGCTGGGAATTTCCAAACGCTTCACCGTGGAGCACATCACCGAGCTGTACTCGGGTATTTATGCTGCATGCGAACGCTATGGCGTAGACCTGGTGGGTGGTGACACATCGGCATCGGTAACTGGTCTTCTCATCAGCATCACTTGCTTGGGAGAAGCCAGCGAGGATGAAATTGTTTATCGCAATGGTGCCCGCGATACCGACCTGGTGATGGTGAGCGGCGACCTTGGCGCTGCCTACATGGGCTTGCAACTGCTTGAGCGCGAGCGCGAAGCCAGTGCAGGCCAAGGCAATGATTTCCAACCCGACTTTGCCGGTCGTGAGTATCTGCTAGAGCGCCAGCTCAAGCCTGAACCTCGCGCCGATGTTATTGCCGAGTTGCGCGGACTGGGAATACACCCCACAGCTATGATGGACATCAGCGACGGACTCTCGAGCGAACTGCTGCACATATGCAAGCAGAGCAATGCAGGTTGCCGCATCTATGAGGACCGAATTCCCATCGACTATCAAACAGCCGTTATGGCCGAGGAACTGAACATGAACCTCGTCACCGCAGCCATGAATGGCGGAGAGGACTATGAATTGCTGTTCACTGTTCCACTCACCGACCATGAAAAGGTGGTGACAATGAAAACCGCACGATTGATTGGTCGCATCACCAAGCCCGAACTAGGCTCGCGCCTAGTCACTCGTGATGATGCCGAACTGGAAATCCGCGCTCAAGGCTGGAATGGGTTCAGCAAATAATAATGAGATTCAGCCGTGTGACTTGAATATTTAACGGTGTCGATAGCGACGGGATTTGTTGCGTGACTTATAACCTTTCCTCTTTTTGGATTTTTCTTGCTTATAAGTCTTGCCTTTAGATGCGTTGTCATTGACAACTTGTAGAGTGTCATGGGGCTGCGTAGCAGCTTTTACCTCCCTGTAAAGTTTCATGGCCTCGGCATTTGCCTTCTTTATACTCTGCTTGCTGTCGCTATTGATGCCATACTTCTCGGCGGGTGGGATGACTAGCACCGCACCGGCTGGAATCTTACGGTAATTGGGATATTTAGCCTGATTTTCTCTAGCTATATAGGCCCAGAATGCTTGGTCGCCGTAATGCTTTTTAGCCATTAAGGTGAGTACGTTGCTACCAGTGAGAGTGTCGGTAACAACACTAACGGCAGGTGCCGGCTTAACGCTATCGGTGACAGCGGCAACGCGAGGTGTGGTTTCCACTGCATTTCTTCCCCACGCAAGATACACTATCAATCCAATGACAGCAGCCGCGGCAATGCCTGCAAGCAGCGGTTTCTTCCAGTTTCTCTTTATATTGCTGTTATTTACATCAACAGGAGCCAATTGAGTTTCAACAGCTTGGGACTCAGGGGTTTCAATTTCATGAGACACAGGAATGTCACGTTTTTCCACAACAGTGACAGGCGTTTCTTCTTTCTCCAATTCAGGGATTTCAGGAGAGTTCTCGGTAGCCGGTGGTTCTTGAGGCCTCATTTCGTCATCAATCTCGTTGAGTTTCTCGATTGTGACAGCATCACATAGCTCTACTGGCTTGAATTGAGAAAATGGAGCATTTACAGCATCGGCAAGCGACAACTCGGGCACAAAAGCCACATCATGCTCCCCTTCCCCCGATTTTATCACCTCAAAAGCACCCAAGCCCTTGATTTTAACCTTTTTCCCATCAACAAGCGATTGCGAAACAGTGGCAAAGAGTTCCTGCAAGAACAATTCGCTCATGCGACTTGTTGTACCGGCTTTGTCGGCCACAAGTTCAACCAGCCTGGGAAAAGCAATTTTCTCTTTCATGACTGGTTGAGGAGTTTCTTGAGCACATTGCTCGATGTGTATTGCACTTCCACGCAAGGTGGCATCAGAATACGTTTCCCTGTTTCCTGATCCACTTCGATAGTTTCGTCACGCTTCACAGCCTCGATAGAGCCGAAGCGTGGCACGCTAATGCTGTCAAGCTCCGAGCAACGTTCGGCAACGACGTTGCTCAGAGCCTCTAGCAGTTTATTGATGTCGCTCTTGCTTCGTCCAAGCGATTGCGACAACTTGTCGACTATTTCCTTGTACTGCATTATTCTAGACATTCTAGAAATGCTTGATGTTCTAGAGTTGAAAAACTTGACGAGAATGACCTCATCACAACAAATTGTATTTTACTTCTTTTGAGCCTTAGCCCAGCTGTCCTTCAAGCCAATGGTGCGGTTGAAAACAAGATGCTCGGGAGTGCTGTCGAGGTCTACGCAGAAGTATCCTATGCGCTGGAATTGGAACTTATCCTCAGGTTTGGCGATTTGTGCCAAGTAGGGCTCAACCTTTGCATTGGTGATAACCTTGAGCGAATCGGGGTTAAGCAATTCACGGAAGTCCTTATCGGTCTCGGCCGAAGGATTTTCAACAGCAAAGAGACGGTCGTAGAGCCGCACCTCGGCATCCTTGCAATGGCGTGCCGACACCCAATGCAGAGTGCCTTTCACCTTGCGCATGCTACCGGGAGTGCCACTCAGGGTGTCGGGGTCGTAGGTGCAGTGAATCTCCACAATCTCACCATTCTCGTCCTTGACAACCTCGTTGCACATTATAATATACCCACCCTTGAGACGCACTTCCTTGCCAGGAGTCATGCGGAAGAACTTCTTGGGAGGTTCCTCCATGAAGTCGTCGCGTTCAATATAGATTTCGCGGCAGAAGGGCATGTCGTGAGTGCCCGCGTTCTCCTGCTCAGGATTGTTGTCCATTGCAAGCATCTCCACTTTATCCTCTGGATAATTAGTGATAACAACCTTCACCGGGTTAAGCACGGCACACACACGATTGGCATTCTTGTTAAGGTCGTCGCGAATGTTGTGTTCCAAGAGGTCAATATCGTTCAGAGCCTCATATTTGGTGTAACCAATGTCATTGAGGAAATTCTTGATTGACTGCGGAGTGTAGCCGCGGCGGCGAAGGCCACAAATGGTGGGCATGCGAGGGTCGTCCCATCCAGCCACCAAGCCTTCCTTAACCAGTTGCAACAACTTGCGCTTGCTCATCACGGTGTAGGTGAGGTTGAGTCGGTTAAACTCAATCTGCCGTGGACAATACTGGTCAACGGTGTCGCCTGCGAGCAACTTGGCAAAATATTCATATAGTGGACGGTGAGGCACAAACTCAAGAGTGCAAATCGAGTGAGTCACACCCTCGAAGTAGTCGCTTTGCCCATGAGCGAAGTCATACATTGGGTACACCTTCCACTTGGTGCCGGTGCGCCAGTGAGGTGTCTTGATGATGCGATACATGATGGGATCACGGAAGTGCATGTTGCTCGAAGCCATATCAATCTTGGCACGAAGAACACGCGAACCCTCATCAAATTCACCTGCATTCATTCTCTCAAAGAGGTCGAGGTTCTCTTCCACACTGCGGTTGCGGTAGGGGCTCTCGGTTCCTGCCTGAGTGGGTGTGCCCTTTTGCTGAGCAATTTGCTCACTCGACTGGTCATCGACATAGGCCAACCCCTTCTTTATTAATTCAATGGCAAAGTCATATAGTTTCTCGAAATAATCGCTAGCATAGTACAACCTGTCGCCCCAGTCGTAACCAAGCCAATGAATGTCGCGCTTGATTGACTCTACGTACTCGGTGTCTTCCTTTTGCGGGTTAGTATCATCGAATCGCAGGTTGCAAGTGCCTCCAAACATTTCAGCCACACCAAAGTCCATGCAAATGGCCTTAGCGTGCCCAATGTGAAGATAGCCATTTGGCTCGGGCGGGAAGCGCGTGTTTAGCCTGCCACCGTTCTTACCTGCCGCCAAGTCATCGGCAACAATTTGCTGTACGAAGTTGAGGACCTTTTTCTCCTCAGCGGGTTTTATTTCGTTGTTCTCTGCCATAATAGATTGAGATATAATAAATAATATGTGTGTTATTCAATAAAAAACGTTAACCTCGGCTCTAGCCGCATAGCTTTTCAAATTGCAAAGTTAGCATTAATTCCTCTATTTCACAACTACCTCGCTTCAAAATATTCTTATTGTCTTACGATACTTATTAAAAAAAAACTTATATTTGCAAACTCGAATAATAACACCACAATCAAGTACAACTATTTCACAAACTGCAATTCACACAAATTATCAATATTAAAAAAAATCGCTAGATGAAAAAATTCTTATCTCTCGTGGCTGTAGCGTTAGTCACGCTTTCGGCTCATGCTATCCCAGCGGTGCCACACCCCATTGAGACGACTCAACCCGATGGCACAAAAATTATGGTCAAAATCGTTGGTGATGAATTCTTTAACTATCAAACAACAATTGATGACTACACCATCATGAGAAACACAGCAGGCTACTACGTTTATGCCCTTAAAGAAAATGGCGACTTGGTGCCAAGCAAAGTAATCGTCCATAATGAAGGCGCCCGCACTATTGATGAAACCCGCTTCCTGCAGGGCATCTCCAAGCGCATGATTAGTGACGTGAAGGCTCGTGAGGGTAAACTCAAGCGCGCTCCGGTCGATAAAGCCACTAAGGCTGCCGGAGCTAAGGCTGCTCAATATGACTACAACAATTTCAAGGGCCTGATTGTTCTTGTGCAATATACCGACTTGACATTCTCTCGCAGCGATGTTCAAGAGTTCTACCATCGCATGGCCAACGAGCCGAATTATAGTGGCTACACCAATGAAGATGGCTCTCCCAACTACTATGGAGCATGTACAGGTAGCGTTCGCGACTATTACTATGACAACAGCCAAGGCCGTTTTAGCCCAACCTTCGATGTGGTTGGCCCTGTTACAGTAAACTATTCAGTTGATGATCATAACCAAACGTCAAACTCCGGCGCTATTTGGGCTGCAGCACTCCAGCAAATCAATAATCAAGTTGACTTCAGCCAATATGACACCGATGGTGACGGCAATATCGACATGATTTATTTCATTGGTGCCGGCAGCGGTGCCAACAGCGATGGCTCAAGCACCCACCTGTGGCCCCACAAGAGTGATCTTTACTGGCAAAATCTTTACCTCGATGGCAAGCGAGCTCGCATCTACGCCTGCTCCACCGAATATCTTTACAATATGAGTTATGGCATCTTCGACGGCATTGGCACCATCTGCCACGAGTTTAGCCATGTGCTTGGCTTGCCCGACCTTTATGACACCGACTATGCTAGTAGTGGAGGCCAGAGCCAACACCCCGGTGAGTGGGAAATCATGGCAGGCGGCAGCTACCAGAACAACTCTCGCACCCCAGTTGCCTACAGCCTCTATGACCGCTATTCAATAGGCTTTGCCAACGCACAGACCATCAACGCAAAGGGCACCTATACCCTCAACCAGATAGGCAGCACCGGCGAGGGCTACATCATCAATAGTCCAGAGAGCAACGTAAAGTTCTATATAGAGAATCGCCAAAACACTCGCTGGGACGCTTATGCTCCCGGTCATGGTATGCTCATCTGCCGCGTCGACTCCACCAGCAGCTACGCTTGGGAAAGCAACAACCCCAATAGCGATCCTTCCCACAACTACTATGTGCTGTTGCGCGCCGGTAATGGAAGCAGCAATGCCCAAGCAAGCGATGCCTTCCCGACCGGCGCTGCGATGATAAGCAATTTCACCACTCCCAACCTCAAGACCTTCAACGGCAGTCCTTGCCAATATAACATAAGCAACATTCAAGAGAACAATGGCGTTATTACCTTCACCGTTGGTGATGACACATCGCTACAGAGCGTGGTTGAAGACTTTGAGGAGATGGCTGTCACATCAACGACAACCCTCACCGACGTTCAGGGAGTATACACCACTTGGAACTTCACCAACGCCAAGGTAATGGCTCCTGGCAGCGACCACTGCAACGGAGAGCATGCCGCAGCAATGCGTCGCCCATCGGCGCTTGCCATGTCAAGAGATGTTCGTTATGTGAGCTATATGGTTAAATTTAACGTTAACAACGGTGGCAGTTCCGATGTTAAAATATCTTTCTCCTACTCTACCGACCAAGGCAGTAACTGGCAACAAGTTGCCAATGCTTCGGGCGACAATGTAGCCACAGTTGCCGGAGGAAGCACCGAGACGTTAAGCTACACTCTGGATATGGCACAACCTGTACGTTACCGCATTAACGTTACTGCGGGCAGCACAGCCTACACCACCTATATCGACGACTTTACAATCTATTACACCGACGTTCTGCCACCCGAGGCGACTACGCTTGCCACAGTGCTCAGCGAGGGCGTAGATGGAGAAGAGTACGTCATTGCCGACGACCTGACAGTGGTTGATTATGCCGAGTATGCCGACTATGCTTTCCTCACCGATGGCAATGGTAACTGGATAAATGTCACAGCCAGCTCCGACATCTTCAATCAACTCATTGGCATGACAACAGTGAAGGGCGGAACTCTCAAGGCAACCTTGAGCGGAATAAACCTCAATCCCCTGCTCACTGCCACCGCAGCACCCGAGGCCGGTGACAACGATGTTGAAGGTCAGATTGTCGCTTACAATCTTGCCGACACATTTGACCCGAAGGTAAATCAAGTAATAGATGTAACGGGTTATTGGAGCGCCGGCGAAGGTAACTTGCGCGGTTATCAGTCAAATGGCCAAAGTATGACACTTGACACCTCGTGGGGAGCAACCAGCAACACCATGCAAAATGGCAAGCGCTACACCGTGCGTTGCGCCATGAACATTAAGGAGCCTTGGGTAAACTCAACAGGTATTGCTCCCAAGAGCTACGATTACGACTTCCAAAACTATATTGGTTATGCTCTGCGCATGCCAAGCACACCAACCGCTATCGAAGTTGTCAGCATAATCAATGACGAAACCGTGAATGTGTACAACATGCAGGGACAGATAGTGAAGTTGGGCGTAAGCACTTCAACAGCCACTCAGGGTCTGCGTCCAGGCATCTACCTGATAGGCGGCAAGAAAGTTGTGGTCAAGTGATGTGTTTAAGCACGGGCTAAATGATAATTACAAGGTGGGCACTGCGGTGTCCACCTTGTTTTTCCAATATTGCACAGTGGCGACACAAAAAACGCAAAAACTCAAAAAAGTAGTGAATTACTTGTGAAATTTGGGCTAATGTGCTACCTTTGTACGTTTAAAAATGATTTTATTTGATTTAACTATACGTTATATATGTTTGGAGATTTCGGAAAGAAGCACCCCATCCTGATGAACGCACTTGGCGTTATCGTTACATTCTTTGCTGTGTGGTATGCCATCTACCTGCTCATAGACGTGTTTACCCTTCATGGCCAAGAGGCTAAGGTGCCAAGTGTGCGCAACATGTCGCTCGATAATGCTATCCGCAAAATTGAGGCAGCAGGCTTTGAATGGGAAATCAGCGACTCCATGTTCAACGAGGCCATCAAGCCAGGCATGGTGCTTGAACAAGAGCCCAAGGGAAATGCCATGGCCAAGACCACCCGCATTATTCACTTGACAATCAACGCCTTCAACCCCAAAACAGTAAACTTGCCACCCTTGAGCGACATTTCATGCCGCGATGCGGTGAATCGCTTGAAATCAATGGGATTCAAGTTTGTCAAGGTCGATACAGTTCCTAGCGCCGACGAAGGGCTTGTACTTTCGGTGAAGGTTAATGGCCATCCTGTAACTCCGGGCAGCAAGGTGTCGATAAAGGACCAAATCAGTATTGAGGTGGGCGACGGGCTTGTTCCCGAAATGCCATTTGACGTGCTCCCCGACAATGTGCAAGACTCGCTTCAAAAGAGTCAGCGCGAGCGTGCCGCCGCCGAGGCTAAGCTTCATCCCGAGGAAGAGCAAACTCAACGCTACATCAGGTAGCAACGGCAAGAGGCCACAAGAAATAATCTATAACACACACTATTAACACACAGTGGGGAAACGTAGGCCAAGAAGCACGTCTCCCCCACTTTTTTAAACAGCAATAATGCACGACGACGATTACGACGGCCTGCTTGACAACGAGAGGCTGGAAATACAAAGCGACTTCAGCGACCCCGATTTTAGTGAGAATGGGCGCGACTACTGGGAGCACTACCATTACACGGTTGAGCCGGGTCATGCCTTGCTGCGCATCGACAAGTATCTGGTGGAACGCATAAAGGGCACCTCACGCAACCGCATCCAGAATGCCGCCGAGGCGCAATGCATTCGCGTGAACGGACGCCCCGTGAAGAGCAACTACCGCGTGCATCCTGGTGATGAGATATCGGTCGTGATGGATCGTCCTCGCTATGAGAATGAGATTATCGCTCAAGACATTCCGCTCAACATCGTCTATGAGGACGAAGATTTGCTAGTTGTCAATAAGCCCGCCGGCATGTGTGTGCACCCCGGTCACGGCAACTATGACGGGACATTAGTCAATGCGCTGGCATGGCACTTTAAGGACAACCCAAACTATGACGTCACCGACCCACGCATGGGCCTAGTGCACCGCATCGACAAGGACACAAGCGGATTGCTCGTGGTTGCCAAGACCCCCAACGCCAAGACATCGCTTGGCCTGCAGTTCTTCAACAAGACCACCAAGCGGCAGTATGTGGCAGTGGTGTGGGGAGCGATGAAACAACTCGACGGCACTATTGAGGGAAATATAGGGCGCAGCCTGCGTGACCGCCTGCAAATGGCGGTCTTTCCCGAGGGTGACCAAGGCAAGCATGCCGTGACCCACTATCACACCATCGAGAACCTTAATCACGTGGCAGTAGTGCAATGCCAGCTCGAAACAGGCCGCACTCACCAAATTCGTGTTCACATGCGGCACATTGGTCATCCGCTCTTCAACGACGAGCGTTACGGCGGTGACAAGATTTTGCGCGGCAACACATCATCAAGCTATACCCAGTTCATCAACAACTGCTTTAAGCTTTGTCCACGTCAGGCACTGCATGCCAAGACATTGGGCTTTGTACACCCGACAACAGGCAAGCAGATGGATTTCGACAGTGAGATTCCCACCGACATGGCTCAACTAATCCAGCGCTGGGAAACCTTCGTCAACTCCGCCAACAAATAGACGAGCAAAACCAGGAGTCAAGATCTACCTTTTTATATTTTCAAAAGTGGCAACCCGTGAGGTTGAAGCCGCGCATGAAGTCGGCTGCCGGCATGCGACGCTTGCCTGCGAGCTGAAGCGATTGTATCTCGAGTGCACCATCGCCACAGTCCACCACAAGGTGACGTCCATCGGCCGTTATAGTGCCCGGCACAGTTTCTCCTTTAGAAATGGGCTCACTTGTGGCAAAAATCTTGACATGGAATGCTTCTCCCTTGTCATCAACAATCTCACTCCATGCAGCAGGATAGGGTGAAAGTCCACGAATGTGGTTATATATCTTCTCGGCCGGCCACGACCAGTCGATGCGGCAAGTCTCGGTAAAGATTTTGGGAGCTGGAGTTGGTTGTTCACCTGCGGTGAGCATACTCTCCTGCGGAATGGGCTTAACGGTGCCGGCGATAATGGCATCAACAGTATCAACCACCATGCCTGCTCCTAGCATCATCAGGCGATCGTGAATGGTTTCAACGTTGTCGGTGCGACCTATCTCAATAGACTGCTGCTGAATCACGTCGCCAGTGTCAATCTCATGCTTGAGGAAGAAGGTGGTGACACCGGTGATGGTGTCGCCGTTCATCACTGCCCAATTGATTGGTGCGGCGCCACGATACTTGGGTAGCAGCGACGCGTGCAAGTTGAAGGTGCCCAATGGCGGCATAGCCCACACCACTTGGGGCAACATTCTAAAGGCAATAACGATGTTGAGCTGCGCATTCAAGCTTCGCAAATCATCGACAAACGCCTCATCCTTGAGCCGTTCGGGCTGCATTATGTGCAAACCTTTTTCAAGGGCATATTGCTTCACTGCCGACTGCAGAAGCCGGTGCCCGCGCCCTGCGAGCTTATCGGGCATAGTTACCACACCCACAATGTTATAACCGCCTTCTACCAAGCGGCGCAAGCTCTCCACAGCAAAATCAGGAGTGCCAAAAAACACTATTCTCAGGTCTTCTTTTGTCATAAGATTTGATATATAAAAGAACAAGTGAACTACCAGCACACGAGCCGACGAGGAGCGTTAATCGTAGCTGTAATGCTTAAGTACCTCGCGATAGGAATTGAAAATCTTAGATTTTGAAATAAATCCCACATATTTTCCATCCTCCACTACAGGCAGGTTCCAGGCTTTGGTTTCATCAAAGGTGCGCATAACTCGCTCCATGGGCGTGCCCACCTCGATTTGAGCCGGAGGAGCCGACATGAAGCGCTCCACATAGATGCGACGATACAGGTCGGGGCGGAACATGATGTTGCGTATGTCGTCGAGCAACACCACACCGAGCAATGTGCCGTCATCGCTGGTGACAGGGAACAGATTGCGCGAGCTGCGAGCAATGACATCGACCATCTCTTTGAGACTCATCTCAGGATGAACAGGAGTGAAATCGGTCTCAATCACACTGTCAATCTTGAGTAGCGTGAGCACCGACTTGTCCTTGTGATGCGTGAGCAACTCTCCGCGCTTGGCCAAACGCCGCGAGTAGATGCCGTAGGGCAAGATTATGCGTGATGTGAGGTAAGACACCACCGAAACGATGAGCAATGGCAAGAACAGCTGATAACCGCCGGTCATCTCGGCTGTTAAAAAGATTGCCATGAGCGGCGCATGCATCACGCCAGCCATCACGCCAGCCATGCCCAGCAGGGCAAAATTCTTGTGCGACAGTGGCAGCGACTGGTCAACCACCCCAAGCGAGTTGAGCAGGAAGGCAAAAAAGAAACCAGCCATACATCCCACATAAAGCGATGGCGCAAATGTTCCTCCCACTCCACCACCGCCATTGGTGGCACTAGTTGCAAACACCTTGGTGAGAGTGAGTATTCCCACTAAAGCCACTGCCCACCACACACTATCGTGGTGAGAATAGAACACGCTGTTGTCGAAGAGAGGAGTCACATCGCCGTTGAGCAGACTGTTGATAGCACCATAACCCTCGCCATAAAGCGCCGGGAAGAGGAAGATGAGTGAGCTCAGAATCACCGCCCCAATGGCAAATCGCAGCCATGGATTGCTGATGCGGCTGAACATGTTTTCCATCATCTCAATGGTCTTGTTGAAATAGAGTGAGACAAAACCACAGAAGAGCCCAAGAAGAATAACAAACGGAATGCGGCTAGTGAAGAACTGCTCGCTTTGCGAGAAGAAGAATTCCACATTATAGCCTGTGAATGCGTAGGCCACAGTAGCACCCGTCACCGATGCTATAATGAGAGGCACAACCGAGCGTGAGTTCAAATCTATCAACAACACCTCAATAGTGAAAAGCACACCGGCTATAGGCGCCTTGAAGATGCCTGCTATACCGGCTGCGGCACCACAGCCCACAAGGAGCATCAGCGTCTGCGGCGATAGCCTGAAGAACTGGCCCAAGTTAGACCCAATTGCCGCTCCCGTGAACACAATGGGGCCCTCGGCTCCAACCGACCCGCCAAAGCCAATTGTCACCGACGATGCCACAAGCGAGGCATACATGTTGTGAGGTTTAAGACGACTCTTGCGCTGGGCAATGGCATATAACACACGCGTAACACCATGATAAATATCGTCCTTGATGATGTGCCGCACATAAAGCCCGGCAAGAAGAATTCCCACCACAGGGAACACCAAGTACTCATAGTTGCCACCGGCAATGTGAACATGCTTTGTGAGCAGGCCTGCAATAAAGCCAATCAAGAACTTTAGCAGAACAGCCGCCAGTCCAGAGACAGCACCAACAACCAGCGCCAGCATCACCACAAAGGTTTTCTCCTTGATGTGCTGCTCGCGCCACTTGCGCACTCCACCTACCCATCGCGAAAAGCGCGACTCCTGAGGTTGCTGCTCGGTTCTATTTACACGACCATAACTGTTGCTCATCTCTCACACACCCTTGCCTGTTAAAACAATTTTAATTGTATAAACCAGTATCTTGATATCGTTGAGCAGCGACATATTCTCGATATAAAGCAAATCGTAGTCGAGGCGTTCAAGCATCTCATCGACACTGCTTGCGTAGCCAAACTTCACCTGTCCCATCGATGTGATGCCCGGACGCACCTGGTGCACAAGCAGATAGGCAGGCTTGCGGGCAACAATCTGGTCGATATAATACTGGCGCTCGGGTCGTGGCCCCACAAGCGACATGTCACCCTTGATGACATTCCAGAACTGTGGCAGCTCATCGATGCGATACTTGCGCAAGTAGTGCCCAACCCGCGTGATGCGCGGATCGTTGTCGCTCGACAGTTGCGGAACGTTGTCTTTCTCGGCATTGGTCACCATTGAGCGAAACTTGTAAATATTAAACACCTTGTTGTGGTAGCCCACTCGTTCCTGCTTGAAGATGATGGGACCTTTAGAGTCAATCTTTATGAGAATCGCTACAACCAGATAGACAGGGATGAGTAGCACCATGATGACCGCCGAGAGCACCACATCGGCCACGCGCTTGATGTTTTTGCCACCCTCGCTCATAGTGTTGCCCGAGATATCAACCAACGGGTCGCCATAGAGGTTGCTGAAGCGCGCACGCGACATGAGCAGATTGTAACGGTCGGGGGTCATCTTGATGGGCAAGTTGAGCAAGTAGAGGCGGTCGATTACAGCCAGCAGTTGCTCAGAGCTTTGCTTAGTGGGCACAACAATCACCTCGCTCACGGCATTTCCCTTGCACACCTGCAGCAAGTCGTCGAAATTATAGACGGGAAGATTAATATCCTTGACACGGTTCTCACCAGGCAGGTCAACAAACCCCACCACATTGTAACCCAGCGTATTGATGGAGCTTTGCAGGCGCTGAAAAAATGCAAAACCCGCAGCTCCGCTGCCCACAATCAAGGCATTGAACTGGAGCTGTCCGTTGCGAATCTTATGGGTGCAGGAGTTGGTAATGACCAGTCGCACAATGTAGACACACACAAAGAGAATCCCCATTAAGATGAAAATCACCTCATAGTTCTCGGTGCGACTTTGTGCCATGTCGTTAATGAGAGCAACCAGCATGATAAAGAAGCTGTTGCAGACGGCACTAATCAACGTGATAATAAATTCCTGCAATCGCGACTTGCGATAAGGGACATTGTAGTAGCCCGAGAGATAGTAGACAAACATCATGAGCAGGGGAAACACAACCTGTCCAATCACCACATTCTCCGATGTGAGAAACGATGTAAGCGTGACGTGCCCTTTAACAAAACCCAAGTGAAAACGAGTGAGGTTAAACACAAACCATGCCACACTTGACGACACAAAGTCGCCTAGCACATACCGTAGTCGCTGTCTTTTCTCGCCTGTCACTTCGTTCTTGCTGTTTTATCTAATTATCTTAAACGTGCCGTCGCTGCTGAGCATGATAATATTGGAAGCCACGTGTGGCCGAGTGTCATCGCGGCGGTAATTCACAACATAGTCAACACCTTGCTTGATTTCTTCGGCTATCTCGCCAAACGTGCTGGCGCTGGGCTCGCCACTGACGTTGGCCGACGTCGACACAATAGGCTTGCCAAAACGCGCGCACAACTGCTGAGCAAACTCGTCGTGCGGAATGCGAATGCCAAGCGTGTCGTTCTCGCCAAGCAGATTGTGAGCCACATTGAAAGCCCCGTCATAGATGATAGTCAACGGTTTCACTGCCACGTCGACAAGCTCTCGCGCCATCTCGGGCACGTCAACCACATAGTGGTCAAGGTGCTCGGGGCTGTCGAGCAGCACAATGAGTGCCTTGTTGTCGGCTCGTCGCTTGAGTTCATACACCTTCTTCACAGCCTCGGCATTGGTAGCATCGCAGCCGATGCCCCAAATGGTGTCGGTTGGGTATAAAATCAATCCCCCTTGGCTCAGGGTCTTGATGCAGGCTTTCAGGTCGTCGTCTATTGTCATGCGTCAACTTCAGTTTTAATTAACAAAGGTAGCAAAAACTGAGCGATAAAAAAAGTAAAAAACAGTTTTTTGCTCCTTTTTTTGCAGTAAAAGTGTTAAAAACTCCTTTTTCATGCTTGACGTGGTTAATATTTTCGCTAAGTTTGCAGTCTAATTAAGACATAAACGATTCTAAACACACACATTAGTTATGAGAAAGATTAAATATGCAGTACTTGGCGTTGCCGTGATAGCCGCAGCGGCTCTTGCTCCATGCGCCATGGCAAAGAAAGTGAAGAAAAACAACAGCGCATCACAAGTGATCTACACCGGCGAACTGGCCAAGAAGGTGATAGGCTACAATGGAACCACACCCGTTACCATTACAGTAAAAGATGGCCGCATCACAAGCATTACGGCCGATGCCAACAAAGAAACACCATCCTATTTCAACAAGGCAAAAGACAAGGTGTTCAAGCAGTTCATTGGCAAGACCGTGGAGGAGGCCAAGAAGCTTGACACCGATGTTGCAACAGGAGCGACCTACTCGAGCGAAGCTCTAATAAAGAACATTAAAGCCGGATTGAAGGAGGTAAAGAGCTCTAAAAAGGACGGCAAGACAGCATCAAAGGCTAAAGCCAAGGGCAAAACCAAAGGCAAGAAACGCATGACGAGATAAAAAATCAAGACGATGCAAGTCGTTAAATAACATGAGGAGCATGACTGCCATCAGGTCATGCTCCTCATTATGTTTCATTACATTCTCTTTAATAGTTGCTGCAGTCAATTGTCAGCCATCAGTTTGTTTCCCTAAACTGTCATTGCATAATATCTTCCCCATGTTTTTAAAAGCAGTGCACTGCCAGATAGGTTAGGAAGGAAGTCAGGAATAGGATTCCCATGATGTTGAAAACCACGTTAATGCCTGTGCCGGCGCATGCCATCTTGCCATGCTGAGTTGTGCGGGGATTGGAAGTGTCAATATTGTTCATAGCTATATCTTTTTAGAGTGTTATTACTTTCATTCTCGGTGCAAAGATATAGCGTAATAGTGCCAAAATCGAGCACAGCAAAATCAAAAAATGCTAAAACAAAAATTCCTTTCAAAAAAAATGCCCTCACCTTGATTTTCAAGGCGAGAGCATTGATGACTTGGAGTTCTTCTAAAAGAACTGTGACAGTTACTTGAACTGCTCACTGATGCGGCGGCAGATGTCTTGCATCTGCTCGGCAGGCAACGACAGTTTATCGCCGCCAAAACTCATGTCGCTTTCCTTGTTGAGCGGCACCAGGTGAACATGTGCATGAGGCACTTCAAGACCCAGCACTGTTACACCCACCTTCTTGCACGGAATGGCGGCCTTGATGGCAGCTGCCACACGCTTGGCAAAAAGCATGAGTCCTGCCAGCTCGTCGTCGGTGAGGTCGAAGATGTAGTCAACCTCGCGCTTAGGAATAACCAAGGTGTGGCCCTGAGCCACTGGATTGATGTCGAGGAAAGCATAATAGTTATCGTCCTCGGCAACCTTGTAGCTGGGAATCTCACCAGCAACTATTCTACTGAAAATCGATGCCATAATCGTGAGTGTTATTATTAAATAGAAATCTCAAGAATCTCAAACTTCATAGTTCCGGCGGGTGCCTGAATCTCAACCACATCGCCCACCTTGTGGCCTACCAGTCCCTTAGCGATGGGTGTGGTGATTGAAATCTTGCCTTCGCGCAGATTACTCTCAGTCTCGGTAACTATTGTGTAGGTCATCTTCGCCTTATTAGCAAGATTCATAATGGTCACCTTAGTGAGCAGCTGAACCTCGTCGGTGTTGATTTTGCTCTCATCAATGATGCGAGCACCGGCTATCAGGTTCTTCAGCTCAGCAATTTTTGCCTCCAGCATTCCTTGACGCTCACGAGCAGCGTCATACTCGGCGTTCTCGCTCAAGTCACCCTTCTCTCTTGCTTCTACTATAGCCTGTACTACTGCCGGACGTTCTACATTCTCAAGATGTGCCAGTTCTTGCATCTTTTTATCATAGCCGGACTTGGTCATATAGCTTATTGCCATGGTAAATCAATTATTTTTTAAAATTTTATTGTTAAAAAATCATAGAGTAAAAACCGAAGAACCTCACAACATGAGATTCTCCGCTAATACTATCATTATTAATTTCGTTGCAAAAGTAGGCAGTTTTTTCACAATGTGCAAACAAAAATCGCACAACTTATTAACAATTCAGTTTTATTAACCCTTAAAACTACCAGAAGTTGTGAGTTTTCAGTTATTCTAAATTAAGAAGGCCCAAATATCTGGGCCTTCTTGAGATATACAACATTTTTTA
>DGWL01000015.1:0-16088 GCA_002396125.1 Porphyromonadaceae bacterium UBA4259 | reverse complement strand
GTCATCGTTGATTTTATAGGCTAATCCACCCGCCATGAAATCGTAGGCTTGAGCTCCGGCAACTGGCGAAAAGGCCAGCAAAATGAATATTGCGGCCACAATCCATGCCGCCACGGTAATTCTTGTTTTCATAAAGTTAAAGTTTTATTCCTATACTCGAGGTTATGTTCTGATGGCAAAAATAGTCAAAAATGTCAATTTACCCCTGATTTGCTAAATTAAGTTAAAGACAAAAAATGTCAATCTCATCCTTTCCATGATAGCCACGTGCGGCGCAATGCGACGGCAGCCACAATGGAAAGCAAGATAATGGCACCAATCCACAGATGACGATCCACGAGCAGGACCATCACAACGCATGCAAAGCCTGTGGCCGCCAAGCTCAACCAGCACCAGGAGCTTAGCTTGAGGCGGTAGTGGGCAAAGTAAACGACGCCGACGATGACGGTGTAGACGGCATAGGAAGCGAGATAGGCATAGCCTAGCCCGTCGATGCCCCATCTACTGTAGCACAACATTCCCAAAGTGAGCACCGTGACGGCACTCAAGGTCTCGGTGAGAAGGAAAAGCTTGCCGTCGCCCTTGGCAAGCATGACAAAGGCCATGCACCACGACACGGCACGGAGCAGTGTGCCCACAGCACCCCATGAGACGTAGGCAGTGATGACGAGGAAGTCGGCACGATAAAGCAGACAGATGAGAGGCTCGCGCAAGAGAACCAGCGCCATCAAGAGCGGCGCCAGCACCATCAGGGCAATGTTGATTTCATGTGACACAAAAGTGGCCAATCTCCTGCCACTAGCCGACACGCGCGCCAGCCTGGGATAGAACTCCATGCCCAAGGCGGCAAAGACGAGCCCGGCATACTTCTCGACAATGGTGTAGCCCGCCTGATAAAATCCCACAGCCTGAGTGCCACCACGGGTGTTTAACCACGACACAAAGGCATAGGAGGCAAGCATCGACACAAAGGAACCCAGCGTCATGAACACTCCCAGCTTGATGAATCCAGCACCCATTTTTACAGTTTGCCCGGCAGTTACACTTGCTGGTGGGTATTGCCTGTCCTTGAGAATGAGAGCAGCAACCACAAGACACATCGCATAAGCCACAATAGATGGCAGCACACTGCGCTCGCGCAAGAAATAGAACATGGGAATGGAGATGAGCAGGCCGCCGATGGTGCCAGCCACAGTGACGCGTGCCAGCCGCTTGAGACGCGATAGTCCCTGCAACACGGCATACTCGCCATTGGTGAGCGCCATAAACAGCACCGCCACAGCAAGAGCGGCAAAATGCCACATATGACTGTAGTCGCCAAATGAAAAACGACTCAGCACCGGCGCCAGGGCAAGAGTAATCAAAGCTCCACCCATGCCTAGCCACAACGACCATCGCCTCACCACGGTGATAATGCGCTGAATTAGCGATGTGTCGCGAAGCTCTACCGCCTGCGAGATGTCGCGCACGCTACTGTTGCGCACTCCCAGGTTGGTTGCCATGTTTATCATTTCGAGCGCCTGATTGAAGATGCCGAATAACCCCACTCCCACAGGCCCTATCCACAATGCCACAAGCTTAGTGCGCACGATAGAGCACAGGATGCTGAGCACCTGCACTCCTCCGAAGATGCCCATTGCCTTGAGAATTACTCTCGACAATCCCGAGCGCGCCTTGCCTGTAGACGTTTTCATTTAGTTATCAGTTGTTAATTATCAAGTTTTATCTCGTAGGTGTTGTAGACTATTCCGCGGCCTCCCATGCGGCACTTCTGGCTCACCAGACCTTCGTTTAGGTAGTGACCACCCTGTTCGGTTGAGATGCCAAAGTCGAAATAGCGGAAACCGGCATGGGCGGCATCCTTAATCAAGAAATCGAAAAGCAATGGCAAGGCTTTGAGCTGACGCCCGCGTGCAGTGGAAGCGATATACTGGCTGTGAGCAACCTCCCTTCCACAATAATACATCACCACGCCAGCCAGCAACTCGCCGGCGGCAGTGGCGGTGAATAGCTTGATGTTGTGAGGGAAACGCGAGTGCAGCAACTTTATTTCATCGAGAGAGTGAACAGCGTGATGACCATATTTTTCCATAATCAATGAGTCGAGCACGTGCCAATAATTTTCCCAGTCATCGCTCTCTCCCACTTCTACCCCATTGCGGCGCGCCGTACTGACGTTGCTTTTGTTGCCTCGATCGAAAGGTAGCGGCTCGTCGAGATCGATTGCGGCTGAGATATTGCTCTCCACAAGCTTACCTCCAGCTCGAAACACCATGTATAAATCTTCCTCGGCCGGATAGCGGTGATAAATGTGTGGCACGGGCTTGTAAATGATGCGAGAAATACCCTCACGCCTCATGAACTCAAGCGAAAGATTCCACACCTCAAGCATGGTGCCGATATCGAAGTGCCTCAATGGCATCAACCAACCGCCATAGGTGAGTCCTCGATGGCTGTAGAGCGTGCCGTCCTCGCGGCAAGCCGGCATCACAGCAATGAGTTTACCGCTCTCGCGCATCGCCACGAGCGAAAAGTCGGCGAAGCGGTCGCTGTGATAATCCATGTAGTCGCGACAGTGCAGGAAAGTGCCATTGCGCGATGCCGCAACAGTCTCGTCCCATTGCGCCTTGAGGCTGGGGTCATATTGCTTAACTGTTATCATCACTTACTTCCCGACAATAACTTCATGATATCTTTTGCCTCCATGCGCTTGTATTTTCCACCCGGCACGCTGGTGTCGATAGTGAAAGCCTCGTTGAGCTTGATGTCCTTATACTCAAGATTGAGCGTGAAAGCCATGCCGTTAATTGTGGTTGACACACTCGCCTTGCCCGCAACCTTACCGGCAACGGAGCCCTCAATGTCGGCATATTTCACACTATAGGTTGAAGCACCTGCCTTTGACGGGGTGACATCAAGCGAAATGATGTTGCTGCGCTCGTCGTAGGTAAAACTATAGTCGAAACCTTTGTACTGCTCACGTGGCTTGAGAAGCACCTTGTTTCCGTTGACCTCAGTAACGAAGTCTTCCTTGATGTTCTGCGTGAGCGAGCCCTTACCAAGCTCAAAAGCGCGGCCCATGAAAATGTCCTGCAAATTCTCTACAGTTACCGGCACGCCACTGGTGAGCAGCGATGCCTTCTCAAGCACATAGCGCTTGTGCACTTTATCGACAAGCAAGATTGTGTCACCACTAATAATCATCTTGGCAACCTCAATGCCCATCACCGGGCGCAGTGAGACGTAGATGCTGCGGCCACGAAGCATCTTCATCTGCATTGACGAACTCATCTCACGGCCCTTTCCGCCCACCTTGGCACTACCTCCACTCTTGAAAGTGGACCAGTCGGCCTGATAGAAATTGGAAACAGCCACATTTTGTGCAATTGTGCTTTGTTGCACTTGCGCATCTGCACCCTGCTGCAAACTAGGGTTCACTACAGGCTGAGTCACCTTTTTGGAACAGCCGCTAAGCAATGCTGCGGCACTCAATGCAAGTATTATGATTGTGTTTTTTCTCATAGCGTTGTTATTGTAAGAAAATTTTATTTTTCGTAGTAAGTTTTGTTTTCCACCTTGCGCATCAGCACATCGCGAGTGGGTTCCAATTCCAGTGCTTTCTCCCACTGCTTTACCGCCTCCTCTTTATCACCGGTCATGTAGAGAATATCGCCATAATGCTCAAGAATATCGGCGCTGGGCTCATCGGCATTATTGATTGCGGACTTAATGTAGAACAGCGCCATGCTGTAGTTTTTCTTCTTGAAGAATACCCATGCATAGGTGTCGATAAACGTGGAATTGTCGGGGTTGGCATTAACCGCTTTGGCCGCCATGCTCTCGGCTTTATCAAGATTCTTGCCGCTAAGCGAGAGAAAATAGGCATAGTTGTTCATCACACCGGTATTGCCCGGCACCAGGCGCAAAGCGTGCTCATATAGGTCGAAAGCCCTGGTCGAGTCGCCAAGTTCAACATACACGTCGCCCTTGCCACAGAGCAGGTCGCTGTAGAGTTCGGCGTTTTTCACGCTATCGACGAGCGAGAGCGCCTTGTCGTAGGTGGCAATAGCTTTGTCATACTGCTTCATCTGGTAATAGGATGGTGCAATGTAGCGATACAGATCCAGGTTCTCGGGATTGTATTCCAGCGCCTTTTCGGCGGCGCGTGCCGCTCCGGCATAGTTATCGTCGAGCACGTTTACCACCATGAGCCGTTGCCAAGCGTCGGCATTAGCCGGGTCGATATCGAGCATGTAGCCCAGCTCCTCGATGGCGTGCTTGTAATCTTTCATAGTAGAATAATACATGCTGTAGAGCTCATGCACCTTGGGTTCATGCGGATGCTGCTCAACGAGCACCTTGAAGAGGTTGTTGACACGCTCGGTGCTGTCGTTGCGCGCCAGCTGCGTGGTGGTGTACTGCGTGAGCACATCAAGCTTAGTCTCGACGTCAAGGTCGGGCGAGACGAGGGCATTGTAAATTTGATTATCGTAGTTAACCGAATCGCCTATGGCATCGTAATATTGAGCCTTGGAGAAATAAACATTTCCATTCTCAGGTTCCAGGCGTTGCGCCTCGTCAAGGTAATGAAGAGCGCTGTCTTGCATGTTATACTGCAGGAAGAGCTCGCTCAAAAGCAGATTGTAGGTGACATTGGCAGGAGCGGTGTCGTAAAGGCTCCGCATCTGGGCAATAGCACCAACAGTGTCGCCCAACTGCGAGCACAGAGCCGTCTTGTAGGCTGTTAGTTCTATGGTTTTTCCCTCAAAACTCTCAATAGTTTCATAGACCTTCAGCGCCTCGGCATACTTTTTGTTACGCACATAGGCAGCCGCCAGCCGCATCTGCACCTCGGTCTTATTGGGATTAAGCTGCGCCAACTTCTCAACCGCTACCAGTCCCTCCTGTGCTTTGCCCAGCGTGAGGCACACGTCGCTGAAGTAGGTTGCCTCGTAATAGTCGTCGGGGTGTGCATCCACATGCCGCTTCATCAATTGCACTCCCCTTTCTTGAGCCTGCGGAGTGGAATTGTCCATGACTATCATCAGGTAGCCATAGTAGAAAGCCGCAGCGGTGTTGGTAGTGTCGAGCTCATAGGCATACTTGATGAGGTCGTAGTAGGCAGCAATGCTGTCTTGCGCTTTAAATGCCTGCGCCTGCAAGTAGATGTACTCGGCCTTGCGTTTATCCTGCTCAGTAATGGACGAGGCAGCCTTCTTGTTATTGCCGGCTATCACCGGACTCATCGCGGCGAGCGTGACAAGTGTCAATATTGCTATGCGTGAAAATAATTTCATCGTCGATAAATCTCAAAAAACATTCTGAAAAAGAGAATAACCTTCACTTGGTGCCGGTGTGCCCGAAACCTCCAGCTCCACGCTCGGTATCGCCAAGCTCGTCGACAAGTTTCCAGGCCACTGTGGCATGGCGCGCCACAACCATTTGGCAAACACGCTCGCCATTCTCGATTACCTGAGGCTCGTTGCTCAGGTTAGCAAGAATCACGCACACCTCGCCACGATAATCGGCATCGATAGTGCCCGGCGAGTTGAGTACTGTGAGCCCTCGCTTGAGGGCAAGCCCGCTGCGAGGCCTGATTTGACATTCAAAACCAGCCGGCAGTTCAATGTAAACTCCCGTGGGAATGAGTGCACGCTGCATGGGTTGAAGCACAACCGGTTCTTGCAGCCATGCCCTGAGATCCATTCCGGCACTTTGCTCCGTGCTGTAGGCGGGCAGTGCGTTGGGACTCTTGTTAACTATCTTGACTTCTACTTTTTCAATCATGAGAGTAAATGTATTTCAGGTGGGTTCTATAAAATCCTGGTGGTTGAATTAGGATTTTTGCCACCTCCATAATAATAACGCAGTTTATATCAGTTAATTGCAGCGCCGCGCAATAATTTGACCAATTCTTTAACACTGGTGGCGCCGGTACCGTTTTCCAACTCAAAATTGTCAACAGCCTTGACGATAACTGTGCTTCCACCCTCGCCCACAGCCACACCGTTGCGCAGCAAGGCATTAACCACACAGTGCCTCAACGCCTCATCGTCACAATCGAGACTCACGCTCAGCGACGATGGCAACTGAGTTTCATAGTCGCACAAGTCGTTGTTGAACAAGATTGATGTATTGTCAAACACACGGTCCATAGCTCCGCTCATTACCACCTGCTCGGTGGTGCCGGTAATAACTTCGCGATTGCTGGTGATAACCCACAACTCGTCGGCCAGAAGCAGCGACTGTGAGATGTCGTGACTTGAGAGCAGCACTGCCTTGTTCTGCTCGCGTGCAAGAGAGTGAAGCAACTTCATGGTTTCGAGGCGACTAGCCACATCAAGGAAAGCTGTTGGCTCATCGAGGACGATGATAGGAGTTTCCTGCGCCAAAGCCTTGGCAATCATAGCCTTTTGTCGCTCGCCGTCACTCAACTCGGCCACATGCTGCTCGGCCTTGTGGTCGATGCCCACAGCCTCGAGGCTGCGTTGCACCACCTCGCGGTCATGGTCGCTTAGCCTTCCCAGAAACCCAGTGTGAGGCTGTCGCCCCAACGCCACTAGTTCCCTGATGGTGAAAGCTCCACCCATAATGCGCTCGGTAGCAACCAGCGCCACCAGTCTTGACAAATCGCGCTTGCTGATGACTGTTGAAGCCTTGCCGTCAATCTCGACCGTTCCCTCAATGGGTTGAGTGTCGCAGGTGATAGCACGCAGCATTGTCGACTTGCCGGCACCATTTTTGCCAAGCAACGCCACCAGCGTGCCTTGAGAAAGCTCAAGGTTCAAGTTCTTCAGCAGCACCGTGCGCTTGTTGCCTTGACCGTAACCAACAGCCATGTTGTGAGTTGAAAGAATTGCCATAAATCAATTAAAATAGTTTATGCGACGACGATTGATAATGATATAAATAATAATCGGCACTCCAATCACAGGAGTGATTGCGTTGATAGGAATAATGCCGTGAGGCGAAGTGACGCTCAACAACGAGCACATCAATGCCACCACAGCACCGGCAAGCATTGTAACCGGCAGCAGTCGGCTGTGTTCCGACGTGTTCAGAGCGAGCCGTGCAATGTGAGGAACGACAAGCCCAATAAACCCAATGGGACCGCAGAAGGCAGTTACAACTGCCGTGAGCACACCTGTAATGAGCAGCAACAGGTTGCGCGTGCGATGTGTGTCAACACCTAGATTTTGGGCATAACGAGTGCCTAGCAGCAATGCGTTGAGGGGCTTTATCATTAACAACGCGCCGGCAAGCGAGAGTAGAATGATGGAACAAAACACCGGCATCTGCTCAAGCGAAACACCAGAGAAGTTGCCGAATCCCCATGCCACATAGCTGTGCAGGCCTTGCTCGGTTGCCACCGAGTTGAGCAGCGAAATCACACTCGATGCCAAGTAACTGATTAAAATGCCAATGATGAGCAACATCGTTGAGCTCTTGACTATCGACGCAAAAGTGATGAGAATCACCAGAACCACGCCTGCACCAAGCAGAGCACCGACAAGAGTTGCCATGTAGCTGCCCAAGCTGTCGCCAAACACACCACCAATGGTACCTCCCATGGCAAGCATCACAATTGCGACACCCAATCCCGCTCCGGTCGACACACCCAGTATCGATGGCCCTGCCAGCGGGTTGTTGAAGGTGGTCTGTAGCAGCAATCCGCTCACGCTCAATGCCGCACCCGCAAGCATTGCAGTAACAATCATCGGCAGTCGCGATTGCAGCACAATAATGTTCCACGCCTCATTACCGCTATCGTTGCCAAGCAATATACCCAGCACAACACCGGGGTCGATGTTTACCGAGCCCAGCAGCAGGCATCCCACCACCAGTGCCAGCAACAGCACCACCAGCGTGGTGGTGACAATGACCATCCTGTGTATTCCGGCGCTTTTCATCAGTTATTTATCTTCTTGAAGAATTGCAATTGATAACCTGTCTCCTGCTCGGGGTGGAAAATCTTAAAATACTCTTGCAGCAGCACCTCGGGGTGGAACGGAAAACGGTCGAAGAAGTGGCTGGTGTTGGTATCACACACGTAGACATTTCCTGTCTTGAAGGCCTTGAATCGGTCATTCAAGCTGTAGGAGCCTTTCAGGTCGGTAAGAGAATGAATATCGGGCGACTTGAGCAACCAGTAGTCGGCAGCCTGAGCCTTGGCAAGCACTTGGTTGAAATCAAGAGTGAGCGAACCGGTGTTATTGTCATCGGCCCATGGATAGTCGCCTCCAGCATCGATAATGAACCGCGCCATGTAGCTTTGTCCTCCCGGCACGTTCCAAATGCCGCTTATCACATTTTCGGTTAGAATCAGGGGGCGATTGAGGCGTTTTGCCGCAACAGTCTCTTTAACCTTGTTATACTGAGCCACAACTTGGCGGTAGATACTGTCGGCCATTTCACGCTTTCCAAGCAGTTCGCCATAGAACTTTATCCACTCGGCACGGCCCAGGGGGGTATACTCCATGTAGTCGGCGCATTCCACAATGGGTACGTTGAGCTTGGTGATTTGCCCATAAGTAGCGTCTTGATAGGGAGAAAGCAAGATGGCATCGGGGGTCATCTCAATCACCTTCTCAACGCTAGGCTGCATTGAGTTACCACAATCAACAATCTTGCCGCTGCGCAGGCCGGCGGTAATGATAGAGTCGTTGAAATATTGCGCGTCGCACACGCCCTTCACCACATCGCCGCCACCAAGCTCACGCAGCACGCTCGAATGCACGCTCGAGTAGACCAGCACATTCTTAACCGGTGTGCGCACTACTGTGCCTTGCGGCAACTGCTGCGGCAACTCCATGGCGGCGGGCACCAAGATATAGGTGTGAAGTGTGCGCCCACTGTTCCAGGGGTCCTTGATATCAACCTTAGTATAGCCCTTGACATGGCTGATTGAAATGAGCCTTGCCTCGGTAATCTCCAGGTTGTCACCGGCTTTTGACGCATCGCCGGTTGCCGAGCCACGGCAGGAGGCAAGCAGCAACAGTAATAAGATTGATGATAATAATGTACGCATTTGCATGTTTTGTTGATGTATTGTTGCACAAAGGTACTCATTTTTTTCATCACACCGCATTTAATAACACAAAAATGTAGTAACTTTGCCGTGACTCTCATGAATTACAGGCTCATCATCTTCGACTTCGACGGCACACTGTGCGACACGCGCCACATCATCGTCACCACCATGCAGGCTACAATGCGTCACATGGGGCTTGAGGTGGCTAGCGATGAGTTGTGCGCGTCAACAATCGGGTTACCGCTGCACGAATGCTTCAAGCACATCTATAAGAGTGCCATGAGTGATGAGCTGGCGCGACAGTGCTCACAGACCTATTGCAATATTTTTGACGTGAACAAGCACCGCCTCACACCCACGCTCTTCCCCGGTGTGAGCGACACTCTCAAGGCATTGAGCGAGCGGGGAGTGACGCTGGCTGTGGCCTCATCACGGTCGCAAGCATCGCTTGTTGAATTGCTCACAATGATGGGAGTGAGCGACGTGTTTGCAATGGTGCTGGGATGTGACAGCGTGCTACATCCCAAGCCTCATCCCGAAGCCGTGCTCACCATTATGAAAACAATGGACACCGACCCTTGCCACACTCTGGTTGTGGGCGACATGCCTGTCGACATCGAGATGGGTAACCGTGCCGGAGCTTACACTTGCGCCGTGACGTGGGGTAACTCCTCACCGACCCGACTGCAGGAAGCCTCTCCCACCCGCATTATTGACCGCATTGATCAGCTCATTTATTGAAATGCTTCCCGGGCGGAAGCATTTTTTCGTTCAAGTATTCTCAACAGAACCGTCCCTTTATGTCCATTTATTATGCCAATGCGACGAGATAAATTAAAAACAACACCGGCGAGCCTCAATTGAGAAGCTCGCCGGCATTGCTTAGTTGTGAAAGAATAAATATCTTTATTTCACTACCTTGTTGACGGTGCGAGAGCCATCGCTGTAGTGAGTAACAACAACGTTCACTCCCTGGAATGGAGTGTCGCTCACAGCACCTGTCATGCTAACGTAACTTACCTTGACTACTTGCTTTGCGGCATTGACATTGTCGATAGCGGTAGTTATAGTGGCATTAACAGGCATAATAGTGTAATTGGTGTAATAATCGGCATCGGGATAGTCAATCTTGGGATTGATGCCCTTTATCATAGGCTTGCGTGCAGGCTGCTGGTGGCACTTGCGCGGAGCATAGTAGGTAACATCGCTGTCCCAAGGCTCATTGAGCTTGAACACAGCAGTCATGTCGTAGCGAGAACCTTCCACCAGTTGCTGCTGCAGCTCGGGATTGAGGCTAAAGTCGAGTTTCACCTGCACGGTGTCTTGCGCACTGCACAAGTAGGGTTCTCCGCCAATGAGTTTGTACATGCCGGTAGTGTAAGCCAACTCGTTGCCGAAGGCCTGAATCTTACCGTCGCTGATGTTGTAGTTGTAGAGATGATAACCTTCAAACTCGGGGTCGGTCAACGCCTGTGGAGTGGAGGCGAGGATGAGTCGAGGATTAGATTCCACGTCAACCATGTTACCCTTCACGGTGTTAGGTGCGAGCACTTGCATCTTGAGGATGCTGTTGTAGAGCTCGGTGTTGTCGCCACAGTCGATAGCTACCCATGTGGGATACCAGTCTTCATACCAAGTGTAGCCCCACTCGGCATAGGTATCATTAAGAATTTGAGAAACATTGTCGGTAACCAAAATCTGGTTGTCGACCAGTGGCATTACCACATAGAGCGAGTCGGCAATCTTCATGTTGCCCTCCAGCCCGTCGTAGGTAACCTTCCACAGGCGTGTACCCTCGGTCTCCACAATTGTGATGGGGTAAAGCTGGTAATTGTTGTTAAAGATGGTCACCATTCCGTCGATATTATAGGTTTCGGCGGGGTCAACAGCGGGATAATCGATACCAAACTTGTTGTAACCGGCCATGGTAACCGAGACAACCTTTCCGCTCTCGTCCTCCTCGTTGCTGGTGATGGTGAAGTTGCCGCTCTCGTCAATGTCGCTCAGGGTGATACCATTGAACTTAACGCGCATGTTCTCATAGTGGTCGGGCTCAATGTAGCTCATGTAGCCTGTCATGTCGAATGGCTGAACATACATCTCCTGCACCATGCCGGTAGCATTGTTGAAATGGGTGGGATTGGTGACTTCAACAAGTCCTTTATAGGTAGTCTTGGTTCCGGTCCATCCGGCAGGGATAATAGAGCCAATCTGATAGGTGCGGCCCACGCTGCCATAAACTAAAGTGGCATAGGCATAGCCCTCCTTGTCGAGTTGCATGAGCCACAGGTAGTTCTGCCACTGATATTGCACGTAGGCCTCGGTAGTAAACTGGAACTCGGTGCCGTCGTCAAGAGTTTCAAGGTGGGCAAGCGAGTCAAGTTTTGTGATATTGGGGTCAACCGGATTGGGATCATCGCCAGGTTCGTCGGTGGGATTCTGAGTGCTTGTAGTGACCACAATCGAAGCGATTTGAGCGTTCTTGGTTGTAGTGTGTGAGAAAGTGACCTGAGCGGCGCTTCCTGTCCAAGTGCCGACGCTCCCGGCAACGCTGTAGTTGCCCACACTGGCGAGCAAGTCGAAATTGGATGTGTTGGCGGCATTGATAGTCACGCCGGTAATGCTTCCTGTTTCCACACTCAAAGTGATACTTCCACCCTGATAGATGCGCAGAGTGTAGTTGCCTTGCGAGTTCCACACGCGAGTTGCAGTAGAACCATTAACAGCAGTAAGATTCACACCATCCACCGTGATAGTGCCCACATCGATAAGATTCACACCATTGCTCTGCTCAGGAGCAGTGATTCCCATTGCTTGCAACCCGGCAGCACTCGAGAAATCGAGCGTTACCTCAGCAGCCAAAGCAGTCACCGCAATAAAAGCCATGACGGCTAGCGATAAAAATTTCTTCATACTCTTGTTGATTGTGTAATTTTATATTATTAAGTTGTTGATAGTAAAATGGTCTAGTAGTAAAGTAGTTGAGCAGCAAATAAAAGCCGTAAGCCGGCAATTAAAACGCCTTAAAGCTCATGTCGAGCGACTTGACACTGTGGGTCAAAGCACCTACCGAAATGTATTCGACACCACACTCGCCATAGGCGCGCAGTGTGTCGATGGTGATGCCACCACTCGACTCGGTCTCAACTTGCCCTCCAACAATCTTCACAGCCTCGCGAGTTAACTCTGGAGTGAAGTTGTCAAACATCACGCGGTCTACCCCTCCTGCAGCAAGAGCCTCACGAAGCTCGTCGAGGTTTCGCACCTCAATCTCAATCTTCAAGTTCTTGCCGTTGTCGCGGTTCCAGCGTTTAGCCCCCTCGATGGCTGCTGTGATACCGCCTGCGAAGTCAACATGGTTGTCTTTCAGCAAAATCATGTCGAATAGACCGATGCGATGGTTGCACCCGCCACCAATCTTCACAGCATCCTTCTCTATGATGCGCATGCCAGGTGTAGTCTTGCGGGTGTCGAGCACCTTGGTCTTGAGTCCCTCAAGTTCCTTTTGGTAACGCGCGGTAACGGTTGCAATTCCGCTCATGCGTTGCATGATGTTAAGCATGAGGCGCTCGGTTTGGAGCAGAGACTGAACTTTTCCCTCGACAATGAATGCTATATCGCCCGGCTTCACATGTGCGCCATCGTCGATATAGGTTGTCATTTTCAGCTCGGGGTCAAACTTGTGAAACACCTTGCGTGCCATTTCCACCCCCGCCAGGATGCCTTCTTCCTTGACAATGAGGCGCGAGCGTCCCATCTCATCGGCAGGGATGCTGCACAACGTGGTTGCGTCGCCATCACCAATGTCTTCGGCAAAAGCCAATTCCAGCAGGTCGTCAATCAATTGATCTCTTGTCTTCATAATTTTTTATTGATCTATATTTTTGTCGGAATTATGTTACAAAGGTAACACTAAATTTTCAGCTACCCAAAATTAATTTGTAAACAGCTGTGACATCGGCACTATTTACTATGCCATCCTCGTTTTGGTCGCCATTTACAATAGAGCTATTGTCGTTGTTGAGAATCAACTTGTAGAGAGCAGTAACGTCGGCACTGTTGCAAATTCCGTCGCCATTCACGTCGCCCGGCACCACCAGAGTGGCAGGGTCGTCGACAACGTTGACCTTATACTTGCCGGCTGCGTCTTTCTGATTGGTTATCTCAATGTACTTGTCGGTGTTAACATACATCACGTCGACCGTCTGCGGCGAGCCGCTAGTGCCGGTGTTGAACACGAAGTTCATGTAGCAATCCTCGTTCTCTATTTCATATTGCTTAACCAGCCAAGTGCGACCTTCAATATCAACAGTCTCGGCTATAGCCTCGCCGGGCCAGTTGCCGTTGTGTTGCACATTGTCCTGGTCCCATGTGTAGAAACGCACAGGGTTCCACTTGGGCCTGTCGGCATTGACGTAAACATTGATAATCTTGGATGTGCCTTGACCTGCAAACTCATAGGTACGGGAAACAATTCCGCTCACGGTGCCGTTCAGCAAGATGCCCACCTTGAGAGTGCAAGGTTGAGTGATATTGACAGTGCCGCCACTGGCAACCTTGGTGCTGCTTGCGGTGGGTGTGCTGCCATCGAGAGTGTAAACCAGTTGAGCGCCACTGTTAGCCGTCACGGCAGTGAGCGTGGCTTTGAACTCGCCCATATACTTGCCGCTGGCCTTATCGACCCAAGCTGTCTCGCAGTTTTTAGACATGTAGAGGCGATAACCGTAACCCTTGGTCACCTGCACGGCGTCGCTCAGCAGAGCCGAGCCGTAGAGCTGGTTCACCAGGTTATCATTGTTAACACGCTTGGCGTCGCCCACAACGCAGTACATATACTTGCCATCGCCACCGCTTGAGCGGAACCCTGCCACGGCATAGCTGGTGTTGTTGGTAGCCTTTTGTGCCATGCTCATGTTGGTCACACCCACAGTCTTGCGCACATCTATCATGTTCTTGATTTCCTGCTTGTAGGCCTTCCAGTGAGGCAGGAACACGCAGGGAGTGCCGGGCATGGTGAGCAAGTAGGCGTTGGCGGCCAGCGTGTCTTTGCGAAGCGGGTCGTTTTGATTACTTGCATCACGATACTGTGTGTCGTGATTCTCGACAAAGGTGACAGCCCATCGCTTATAGGCACTCGATGCCATTAGCCCACCCACATTGAGGTCTTTCCAGCTAATGGAGTTGGGCGAGCCGCCATCGCGGTTGCCGCGAATCACATCGCGCACAGTGTAGCGGAACGGGAAATCGAACGACGCACTCATGTTCACTCCATCTTGCTTGCAGCCATCAATCCACGTTTGGATTTCGTTTTGACTACTCCAGTTTTCACCCACCGAGAACTGCACACCGCACGAGGCATTATACTCAGCCACACGGCTTGCCTTGAAGCCACGCGTCATGTCGTAGCGGAAACCAGTGTAACCCAGGTCGTTAACCAGGTAGTCAACATAGGCCTTGATAACGTCGCGCACGTTCTGGCTCTGGTGGTCGAGGTCGCGCATTCCGCTCCAGTCCTCACCCTCATCGTTGTTGGAACTGAGCGACATTCCTGCAGGCAAGTGAGTGGCAGTCTCGCCGCCATCATCGTCTTTGCAGATGTCGGTCGAAAACATTTCATAGGTCACCCCATTATAGGTTTCGGCAGGGAAATCCACCCAATTACTCTTGTTCTTGCGGTGGTTTACCACAACATCGGCAATTACGCCAGTGCCATGGCTCTTGAAAGAGTTAATCATAGTGCGCAACTCGGCTTCGCTGCCAAAAGCGCTGTGTTGGTCGAAGTAATACAATGGGTCGTAACCCATGGAGCTGGTGCTGCCCGTCCATCCACTTTGGGGCACCCACACCAAATTGAAATACTGCGACAATTCAGGTGCTTGCTTGTTTAGGTTGACCCACCTGGTGTCGCCAAACGAGTTCCACGAGAAAGCCTGCAGCATCACGCCGTCGTAGTTGGCCGGCCATCCTTGAGCATTGCACATAAATGGCATCACAACAATCGTCGCCAACAGTAGTAAATTCTTTTTCATTGTGTTATAAGTTTTTAAATTTTATAGTTCTTCACTCTTATCTTGACTACAAAGATATACCATATTTTACAAACTAACAAAACAATGAATAGTAAAAAAATCCCGGTTCGATACAACACCGTGTCTTTGCTCATGATGGCAATAAATGCAGCGGCTTGTGCGTTAATTATACATCAACACTCTAAAAAATCAAGTAATCAATGAAAATCGTTCTCGCTGTGGTTGGAAAGATGGCTGGCGGCTATCTGAGTAAAGGGATAGAAGAATACGTTTCACGACTTAAACACTACATCCCCTTTGAAATTCAATACATCGCCGATGCCAAGAACACCAAAAACATCTCCCAAGAGCAGCAGAAAGCCGCCGAGGGACGCAACATCCTTGCAACGCTTGACACAAGCGACGTGGTGGTGCTGCTCGACGAGCATGGCCGCGAGATGTCGTCGATGGAATTTGCGCGCTACATCGAGCGAAAAATGACCACTGTGCAACGCCGGCTAGTGTTCATTGTGGGTGGCCCTTATGGCTTCTCGCAAGATGTGTATGCCCGCGCTAACGAAAAAATATCGCTATCGCAAATGACTTTCTCCCACGAGATGATACGCCTCATCTTTACCGAGCAACTCTACCGCGCCATGACAATCCTGCGCGGCGAGCCCTATCATCATGAGTAGGGAAGGTGGATGAGATGTGAGAGATGAGATGTGAGAGGAGAGATGTGAGAGGAGAGAAAATAATTCAACTACTTTTACTATTCTACTCTCCCACTATTGTTCCTGTTTTCTATTCTACTATTCTCCTCCCACAAAGAACTTGATGCCGCCAGGGTGGCAGGTCACAATCATGTCGGTGATAACATCCATAGGTTCACCGTCGATGTGGAAGACGTTGGGCTCGGATGAGTGTATCTTCACTTGCTTGGCACGATAGATGTCAACATGGCGGTTTTTGTCAACAGTCTTGGTGAAAAGGCTGCCCCCCACGATGGGGCTCTCGAGAGGACTAAATGGGCGAATCACAGTGATGTC
>DGWL01000101.1:9439-12681 GCA_002396125.1 Porphyromonadaceae bacterium UBA4259 | reverse complement strand
CTACCAACTGAGCCACGGAGTCATCGTTGTGTAGTGGAAAACAAGTGTTTTGTTGAATTCCGAGTGCAAAGGTACAACTATTTTTTGAACTGGCAATAGTTTTAGCAAGTTTTTTTCAAGAAAAAATCAAAAAAGGTCGTTTTGGAGTATTTTTTAGGCAATTTGCGATAATTTTATAGCCATTATATTTGTTGTTTTTTAAAAAAGTGCTACTTTTGCGAGTTAATAAAAAATATTGAATATAAATTTCAAAACGATATTAAACTATGAACTTAGACGGACGCAGAGAGAGTACGAATGTTGAAGATCGCCGCGGAATGAGTGGTGGCGCCAAAGCCGGCATAGGCGGTGGTGTCATGGGTATCATTATAGCACTTGTGGCAATGTTTATGGGCGGTGGCGACCTGGGAAGCATCTTGGGCCAGATGGGCCAGATGGGTGGTCTCACTCAGGAACAGCAAGTGAATGAGCAAGGCCAGGTTGAGTTCAGCGCCGAAGAGCAAGAACTGGCGAAGTTCTCAAAGCAGATTCTTGCCGGCACCGAGGACGTGTGGTCGCAGATTTTCCTGCAGCAAGGTCTGGGCGAATATAAAGACCCCAAGATGGTGCTCTACTCGGGTGCCACATCCACCGCATGCGGACAAGGCCAGGCTGCCATGGGTCCATTTTATTGCAGCGGCGACCAGAGCCTTTATCTTGACCTGTCGTTCTTCATGAGCATGAAGCAACAACTGGGTGCCGACGGCGACTTTGCCTACGCCTATGTCATCGCTCACGAGGTTGGTCACCACGTGGAATACCTCACCGGCGTGCTGCAACAGATCCACAGCAAGATGGCCCGCTACGGCCAGGGCAGCGCTCAGGCCAACAAGGAGAGTGTGCGCATTGAGTTGCTTGCCGACTACCTTGCAGGTTGCTGGGCACACTACGACAACCAGCGTTTTGGCTCGGTAGAGGATGGCGACCTGCAAGAGGCTATCGACTGCGCGCTCAAGATTGGCGACGACTATTTGCAGAAGAGAGCTCAAGGTTATGCCATGCCCGAGAGCTTCACTCACGGCACTAGCCAGCAGCGCATGCGCTGGTTCAAGGCAGGCTACGAGAGTGGCGACGTGCGCCGAGGCATCAACAGTGCCATGCAGCTCGACTACAGCCAGCTGTAATTGTGGCACACACAATTATTTTTAAGGAATCATCCCCGGGCATTATTGCTCGGGGATTTTAATTATCATGCAAGTGCATCACTATTGAGAGCAGAAAAATGTTAATAACTTCTTAGCAAAATATTTTGCTGTTGATGTGCTTTTTCCCTAACTTTACACACGCAAAACGAGAGATACCATTCCTTGCGGCAAAGCGAGGAATGTGGTGTTGTCTCTCGCACATCAATCGAGTTAGTTACAAGTTTTTACACAAAATATACTCTCTGTAAACAATAATATGATACCATTTGTACACCTGCACGTGCATTCGCAATACTCTATTCTTGACGGCCAGGCATCGGTGAAAGGCATGGTCGACAAGGCTATTGCCAACGGGATGAAAGGAATGGCGCTGACCGACCATGGCAACATGTTTGGCATCAAGGAGCTGCACGACTACGTAAACAGCAAGAACTCTGCTGTAACCAAGGCTATTAAGGAACTGAAGAAACAGCTCGAGGAAGAAAAAGGCAAAGAAGATGCAAGTGACGAGGCCGTAGCAAAACTTGAAAGCGATATTAAGGCCGAGGAAGGTAAGATTTTCAAGCCCATCTTTGGCTGCGAGGTATATGTTGCCAACGAAGACATGCATGCCCACACCGACAAGCACGACATTGGCCGTCACCTCATCCTGCTGGCCAAGAATGCCAAGGGGTATCACAACCTGGTGAAGATTGTGTCGAAGGGGTGGACCGAAGGTTTCTACAGTCATCCCCGCACCGACCACAACGACATTGCCGCACATCACGAGGGCATAATATGCTGCTCGGCATGCCTGGGCGGCGAAGTGCCACAACGCATCATGCATGGCGACATTGAGGGTGCACGCAAGGTGATTGACTGGTATCACAGTGTGTTTGGCGATGACTACTACTTGGAGCTCCAGCGCCACAAGGCCACTGTCCCCAACGCCAACCATGAGACCTACCCCAAGCAGCAAGAGGTGAACAAAGTGCTCATCGAAATAGCCCACGAAAAAGGCATCAAGCTGGTGTGCACCAACGACTCTCATTTCATCAACGAGGATGATGCCGACGCTCATGAGCGCCTTGTGTTGCTCAGCACCGGCAAGCGCTTGGGCGACCCTAACACCATGTTATATTCCAAGCAGGAGTGGTTCAAGACTCAGGAGGAAATGAACGAACTCTTTGCCGACGTGCCCGAAGCCCTGCAAAACACGAGTGACCTGCTCGACAAAATAGAGATTTACTCTATCGATCATCCGCCCATCCTCCCCGACTTTCCACTGCCCGAAGGATTTGACAACGAGGATGACTACCTGCGTCACTTGGTGTATGAAGGAGCCAAAGAGCGCTGGCCCGAACTTGATGAAGAACACCGCGAGCGCCTTGACTTTGAGCTTGAGACAATCAAGAACATGGGGTTCCCGGGCTACTTCCTCATTGTGCAGGATTATATCAGGGTGGCGCCATCGCTGGGTTGCGCCGTGGGACCGGGCCGTGGGTCGGCAGCCGGTTCGGCAGTAGCCTACTGCCTGGGCATCACCAAGATTGACCCCATCAAGTATGACCTGCTGTTTGAGCGCTTCCTCAACCCCGACCGCATCTCATTGCCCGATATCGACGTTGACTTCGACGATGACGGCCGTGCCGCCGTACTAAAATATGTCACCGAAAAATATGGAGCCGAGAAGGTTGCTCACATCATCACCTACGGCACCATGGCTGCCAAGATGGCCATCAAGGACGTTGCTCGCGTCCACAACCTCCCTATCCCCGAGAGCGACCGACTAGCCAAGTTCATCCCATCCAAGCCCGGTGACATGCCCGAGGACGAGAAAGGCAAGAACTACAAGATAACTATCAAAAACTGCATTAAGTGTTTCCCTGAGTTCAAAGCCGAGCTTGACAACCCCAACCCTATTGTGGGCGACACCATCCGCTTTGCCGAGAAACTTGAAGGTAATGTGCGCGGCACCGGTGTTCACGCTTGCGGTGTTATCATCGGTCGCGACGACATCACCGACTGGGTTCCTGTTAGCACTGCCCCCGACAAAGATGGTTCCAAGATTGTTGTCAC
>DGWL01000101.1:0-9329 GCA_002396125.1 Porphyromonadaceae bacterium UBA4259 | reverse complement strand
GGACTGAAGACACTGTCGATTATCAAGGACGCACTTGAGAACATCAAGACCACCCATGGTATCGACATCGACATCGAAAAGATTCCCATTGATGACCCCAAGACCTACCAGCTGTACTGCGAAGGCCGCACAACAGGCACGTTCCAGTTTGAGTCGGCAGGAATGCAAAAGTACTTGATAGAGTTGCAGCCCAGCACATTTGAGGACCTGATTGCCATGAACGCCCTCTATCGCCCGGGCCCAATGTCCTACATCCCACAGTTCATTGCCCGCAAGCACGGTCGTGAGCCCATCACCTATGACTTCCCCGAGATGGAGAAATATCTCAAGGACACCTATGGCATCACGGTTTATCAAGAGCAAGTCATGCTACTGTCGCGCCTGCTCGCCGGTTTCACCCGTGGCGAGAGCGATGTGTTGCGCAAGGCCATGGGAAAGAAGCAGATTGACAAACTGATGAAGTTGAAACCCAAGTTCATTGCCGGTGGCGAAGAGCGAGGTCATGACCGCGAAACACTTGAGAAAATATGGAGTGACTGGGAAGCTTTTGCATCCTATGCCTTCAACAAGAGTCACGCCACTTGCTACAGTTGGGTAGCCTACCAGACAGCTTATCTCAAGGCCAACTACCCAAGTGAATATATGGCAGCCGTGCTAAGCCGCTCGGGCGACGTGGAGAAAATGACTAAGTTCATGGACGAGTGCAAGAGCATGGGTATCACAGTTAAGGGTCCCGACATCAACGAGAGTTACAAATCGTTCAGTGCCACTAAAGACGGGCACATTCGCTTCGGCCTGAGTGGAATCAAGGGCTTTGGCGACAATGCCGTGGATGCCATCATCAGCGAGCGAGAGAAGAATGGCCCCTACAAGGACATCTACGACGTGGTAGAACGTGTAAACTTGTCGGCTTGCAACAGGCGGGCTATCGAGGCTCTGGCACTCTCGGGCGCATTCGACGGTTTTGACATCCCACGCGAGTCGTTCTTTGAGAAAAACACCAAGGGCGAAGACTACAGCGAGGTTTTGCACCGCTACGGCCAGCAATACCAGATTGACAAGAACAACCAGACCAACTCACTCTTTGGCGACATGATAGAGTCGTTCACTTCCAAGCCACCTGTGCCCAAAGCCGAACCATGGCCCACAATCGAGAGGCTGTCGCGCGAACGTGAACTTGTGGGCATCTATCTCTCGGCCCATCCACTCGACCCATTCTTCATGGAGATGAAGTTTGGCTGCAACAGCACGCTCAAGGACTTTAACGAGCAGGGCATCAACCGCGTGGGACACGAGTTTGTGGTAGGAGGTGTGGTAACCGACTACACCGAGCGCCCGTCGAAACGCGGCAACAACTTTGGCATTCTCAAGATTGAGGACAAGACAGCCAGCAGCGAGTTCATGCTCTTTGACAAAGTTTTCACCGATTATCGCAATTTCTGCATTCCTGGCACGGCAATTGCAGTGAAGTGTTCCTACGAGCAGAACCGCTACAATGGCAAAGTGAACCTGCGCGTGCGCAGCATAGCGTTCCTCAAGGACCTGAAGGGCAAGATGGTAAAGGGCTTGCGCATCAACCTCAACGAGAAGCAGCTGGAGATAGGCAACATCATCAAAGACCAGCTCAAGGCTTCGACCGAGAACCGTTGCGAACTCACCTTCCGCATTCACGACCTTGAAGCCAATCGCTACTTCGACCTGCGCTCACGTTACAAGATTCCGCTCACCGCCAAGTTTATTGAGCAGCTCGACGAACTGGGCGTGAAATACAGTGTTGACGTTTAACTATTAATCAACAATAATAATAACAAAACTAACTATTAATCATTATGGCAAAAGTTTTTACCGACGAGAACATTAGAGAGGTAATTCAATCGGGCAAGCCCGTAGTTGTTGACTTTTGGGCTGAATGGTGCGGGCCTTGCAAGGCCGTTTCGCCCATCGTTGACGAGCTCGCAACCGAATATGAAGGCAAGGTTGAGATTGGCAAATATGACGTGGATGAAGGCAGTGATTTCATGGCCGACTACGGCATTCGCAACATCCCCACCATCCTTTTCTTCAAGGACGGCCAGCTCAAGGACCGCAATGTGGGCTCAATAGCCAAGGACGCACTCAAGGCCAAGATTGAGAACCTACTGTAAAAAAACTATCAGACCTCAACAAAAAACGCTATCAAAGATGGATTCATCCTTGATAGCGTTTACTTTGTGACATAATGTCACTTAAGATTTTTTATTTAACCAAGACTTTCTTGCCCTGGTGAATATAGATTCCTGCAGGGAGATTGCAAGGGTTAAGTAGGCGACCTGAGAGATCGTAGTAGTTATTGTCGGTGGGACGCTGTGAATCTATACCAACCGCATCTACTGCTGTGTAATCAGCGGTGGCAATCCTGTAGCCGGCATAGCCATTTCCCATTGTGTATTCATACACTATAACACACTTGCGGTTGACAGGCTCTACACGGAAGAACGAGCCACACGAGGGATTGGCGCTGTAGCCACCTGCACCCATGGGTGGGAAAGTTGCCACTGCCGCCGCATTGGCACTCATGTCGCGAATTGTGAAACCGCCATTGTAATTGGTACCGCTAGTGTAAAGAAACATCTCGTGCCCGTCGAGCACAAAATAGGCACCGCCCACCGATGAGTTGCTGTTGGGAGGCGTGGTGTTGAGCGATCCGGTGATGTATTTTCCCTTGTCTTCGCCGTCATAGAGATTATAACCTTGATTTCTCACCTGATAGATAAAGTGAAACGGGTCGTCGCCTATGGGGAAAACCATGCCTGCCGTTGAGCTTGGGAACGAAGTGGCACCACTGGTTTCAATGCCTTGAAACTCTCCATTGGCGATTTTGATTAAGGTCACGTAACTGAGACTATTTTGGAAATGATACACATAGCCTCCCTCCTCGCTCATAACGTCGCCAATGGCTGAGATAAAGTTGGTCTGTCCAGCCTCTTCAAGCTCGATGTCAAGTTCCAGCGGCAAGGCATTGATGTCGCCACCCGGGTAAATAAGCATCTTACTTGGAGTGGAAGTGACGCCGTCGTTGCGCTGAATGAGATTGCCTGCAGTGTCGAAGCAAATGCCGTGACTGCTTGTGCCCGGCGCCTCGCTCAAGTTACCTTCAGAGTCAAGTATCACCAGCTTGCCCGTAGTGTAGTTGTTGGCATAGAAAATACCGTCGCCGGTAATTGCGGCCTGTTGAGCCGACCTATAGGGCGAATTGTCGGTGTCGAGGCCTGAAGGAAAATTTGCGGGAAGGTTGCCGTTAAATCTTGTGTAGGAGAAAAGCGTGTCAACGCTCAGCTCTAGCGGGTCCTGCGGCTCCACAATGGCATTCCAGTCGATAGGAGCAAGGTCGGGCATGTCGCTCGGCATCAGGTAGTCGCATGTAACCATAGCCACACCCATCTCACCATAGAGCTTGTAGTTGGCAAGCGAGTTAACGGTCCACACCGCTACTTCCAGCCCCTTGTCGTGAAATTTCTTGACTGTGTATTTGTCAAGGCATCCGGCCTCGATGCTAGGCATGAGCCCCCACTGCACAATCCAGTCGAAATAAGTAGCCCAGTTGCTGTTGCACAGGAACTGGCACTTGAGCGCTGGGAAATTGGTGCGCACATATTCCAGGGAGCTTCGCATCGAGGTGAGGATAATGGCCTTGTCGGTCAATCCTTTTTCCTCGATGAGCGCCGCCAGGCCCGGGAAGTTGCTCATGTCGTTGTTGTTGATACCGGTTGTCCACTTGAGTTCGACCACAGGTATAACATTCTTGGCTTTACAGATGTCGAGATACTCGGCAACGGTGCAAATCTTGCCTGTGTAGGTAACCCCACCGCGCGTTTGCGTGTAATTCTCGGCCTGCAGTTGTGCAAGCGTGGCACTTGCAACGGTGAGATTGCCTCCTACCGCATTGGTCGTCTCGTCATGACAGATAACGTAGTGGCCGTCGGCTGTGACACGCACATCGCACTCAAGGCCATCGTAGCTATAATAGTCAACGCCATTATTAAATGCCTCAACTGTGTTCATAACTCCGTTGTAGCTGCCGCGGTGACCAATGAAGATGGGTTTCCATGCCCAAGCACTCATCATGCACAAAGCAGCCAGTGTTGCAAGTAGTAATCGTTTCATAATAATATGGTATTAATTGTTAACTAAATCGCTGTAAAGATAAGCAAATTGCAACAAACCGCCAACATTTATTTGCAAAAAAATGCGGCATCGGCACGCAATAATCGTTATTGATAGCCAATGCCGCTATGTGATTACGGTCTCTTTATCACTTGTCGATATCGATGAGAATGTAGGTCTTGGAGCCAAGGCCAATCTTCTGCGCATATTCGGTGATGTAGGTGCCGTGCTGGCGATTGATGCGCTCAATCAAGGGCTTGTTGTCATCGCCTGCCTTGCCGCGATAGTTAAAAACCTTGTCAAGACACGCCTGGTCGACCGCCACAGGATCCAGGCTGGCAAGAATACCCATGTCCTTGAGTTGTGGAGCATCGGGGCTGCCGTCGCAGTCGCAGTCAACGCTCATGTTGTTCATCACGTTGATGTAAATAACACGGCCACCCATGTAGTTGTGCACTGCTTGGGCAGCAGCTGCCATCGACTCCAGAAACAGGTCTTGAGTGGGTCCTGCGGCGATATACTCCTTGGTCCAAGTGAGCTCGGGGTCATCGGTCTTGCCGGCACTGTGAATATAGGCCTTTCCGGCAGTTGAAGCCACGCCTATGCTAGCGTTCTTGAGCACACCACCAAAGCCACCCATGGCATGTCCCTTGAAGTGAGCCAAATTAATCATGAAGTCGTAATTGGCAAGATGCCCGCCCACGATATCATATTTCAAATGCTTTTTGTCTTGAATAGGGATGCGAATTTGGTCAAATTCATCCATAATATCAACGGCAAAGATTGTGTCAAAACCATGCTCGTGAATGGTTTGCCAGTGCTTTTTAACGTCCTGACGACTCCCTCCGTAGGCGGTATTGCACTCCACAATGGTTCCGTTCACCTCATCTACCAGGTTGCGGATGAGAGTGGGCTTGAGATAGTGTGTGTTGCCGGCCTCACCGGTTGAAATTTTCACCGCCACACGTCCTGTTGCCTCAACGCCCAGCGCCTTGTAGATTTTAACAAGTGACTCGGAACTGATGTCGCGCGTGAAATAAACCTTGCTCTGTGCCTGCGCCATTACAGCCACCAGAGCCACTGCGATAAGAACAAAAGCTTTCTTCATTACTTTTAATGTATTAAGTGTTTTTTATCTTGTGCAAAGTTAATTGATTTTGCTGAAAATTTACTAATTTTGTAGTCTAAAACAGTTTATCTCATGAGACAATTCACACCCGAGCAACTAGCCGAAATCAAGAAAATGATGAGTGGCGACCCCTATGATGCCACTGGCAACACCCTGCTTCTCGACATCTTGCAAGAAACACAAGAAAAATGCCGCGACTACAACAACATTCGCCCTTCGCATCAGACCGAGAAAGACACACTCATCAAGCAAATCCTGGGTAAAACAGGCGAGCACATCAAGGTGATTCAGCCTTTCTTTTGCGACTATGGCTTCAACATCCATGTGGGCGAGCATTTCTTTGCCAACACCGGCATGACAATCCTTGACGAGGCTCTGGTTGTCTTTGGTGATAATGTCTTCATCGGGCCTAACTGCTCGTTCTACACCCCATGCCATCCGCTCGATGTCGCTACTCGCAACAAGGGTGTGGAGTGGTCGTTACCCATCACAGTGGGCAACAACGTGTGGCTGGGTGGCAACGTGACGGTGTGCCCGGGAGTGAGCATTGGCGATGGCTGCGTGATAGGAGCCGGAAGCGTAGTTACTCACGACATCCCTGCCGGCACTCTCGCCGCCGGCAATCCATGCAAGGTTATCCGCAATCTATAAAAAAATCTCTTGCTCCTCAAGTATTCACTTGAGTTTGTTATAGTGCTCATCACTCACCGGTTCAAGCCACTCGTTGCTTGCGCCAGCCTCGATGTGGGTGTGATAGGTGAGGTGTTGCATCCACGAGTCACGGGCAGCGCCATGCCAATGCTTGACTTCGGCAGGAATCGCGACAACTGTTCCGGGGACAAGTTCCACAGGTTCCTTTCCCCACTCTTGATACCACCCTCGGCCTGCAACGCACACCAGCACTTGCACCTGCTTGTGATGGATGTGCCAGTTGTTGCGGCATCGAGGCTCAAATGTCACGTTCACCGGGCCTCCGTTCTGAGCATCAAGCGGAGCCAGATAACTGTTTCCAATGAAATATTGTGCATAGTCCTTGTTGAATTCTCCAATGGGGTAAGGACTCGTTGCAATGCCATGCTTATAGGTTGTGGCTATCTCTGCATCATTTATTTCCTCGCCGAAGACGGTGGCAATAGCGCGAGTGCAACGCTCGGCTTCTTCAAGCCCCACCTTAGTGGCAAGAACTTGAGGAATGGCTTTGATTTGCTCGTCGGCAACACCCATGTTGCGAGCTCCCGACACGTGAGCCACAAGCTGTGGCATCACTCCATCCAGACCACTCAATGCCGACACTGTCACCAATTCACGCTCGGCATGAGTAAGATTGTTGCGGGCAAAGATATCACCAAAGAGGTGGGCTTTAAGATAATAGTCGGTGGCCGGGGCAAACTCATAGTTGAAAGCCTTGCCTCCCACCAGCTTGGTTTGCACCTCGGTACCTTGCTTTAAGGCGTCGTAGGTTGCAGGCAGGTCATCGGCGTCACGACCTTCAATCACCATCTTTCCCGTCTCGTTGCGAGACTTAATCACCTGTTGCAATGTGCCTAACGCATTGAGCGAGCGCGGAAAGCCGGTATAGGCATAGAGTTGACTGAGCGCTTCCTTAATTTCGCTAACTGTTAACCCGGCATCCATGCCACCGTTGATGGCCTGTGCCAGGTTCTCAAGATTGCCCTTTGCCTCAAGACAGGCAATGGCGACCATGCATTGTTGTTTCTCGTTGAGTGTCATCATGTTGTGTGCTTTTATTGTGTTACCAAGTGCCAGCATGAGCACCATGGCAACTAGTGTTATTATTCTTCTCATGACTTGTTGTTTTAAAATTCAATGCAAAATTATATTAAACAACACAATATTAATATATCAAAATCACCTGATTTTTTACCTTTTTTACCGAATCGCATAAAGGGCAATAAGTAAACCGATTGCTTAATTTTACTCACAATTTTAAAATCGTTATCGTCTTTTTTCTTGCTAAAGACGAAATTAATCTTTAACTTTGCCTCGTGATATTGCAGACAGTAAAATAGAACACACATTGTTTTTTCACATAATAATAACATCTAAAAAATTATGGTAAGTTACAAGGAGTTAGGCCTGGTTAACACCCGCGAGATGTTTGCTAAGGCAATCAATGGAGGTTATGCAATCCCCGCTTTCAATTTCAACAACATGGAGCAATTGCAGGCTATTATCAAGGCAAGTGCCGAGACTAAATCGCCTGTAATCCTGCAAGTTTCGAAGGGCGCCCGCAACTACGCCAACCAAACCCTGCTTCGCTACATGGCACAGGGTGCTGTGGAATATGCCAAGGAGCTTGGATGGGAACATCCACAAATCTGCCTTCACCTTGACCACGGCGACACCTTCGAGTTGTGCAAGAGCTGTGTCGACTTTGGCTTCTCGAGCGTGATGATCGATGGCAGTTCACTGCCCTATGAGGAGAACATCGCCCTGACCAAGAAGGTTGTTGAGTATGCCCACCAGTTTGACGTAACAGTTGAGGCCGAACTCGGTGTGCTTGCCGGCGTTGAAGACGACGTTCAAGCCGAAGAGTCACACTACACCAAGCCCGAGGAGGTTATCGACTTCGCAACTCGCACAGGCTGCGACTCGCTTGCTATCTCAATCGGCACCAGCCATGGCGCCTACAAGTTCAAGCCCGAGCAGTGCACCCGCGACCCAAAGACCGGCAAGCTCGTTCCTCCTCCACTGGCATTTGATGTGCTCGATGCTGTAATGGAGAAACTTCCCGGCTTCCCCATCGTGCTTCACGGTTCTTCGTCGGTTCCCCAGGAGTATGTCGACACCATCAACGCCCATGGCGGCAAGTTGCCCGATGCTGTAGGTATCCCCGAGGAGCAACTTCGCAAGGCCGCTAAGAGCGCTGTGTGCAAGATCAACATCGACAGCGACAGCCGCTTGGCGTTCACCGCTGCAGTTCGCAAGGTGTTTGACGAGAAGCCCGGCGAGTTTGACCCACGCAAGTACTGTGGTCCCGCCCGCGACGAGATGACCAAGCTCTACAAGCACAAGATTATTGAGGTGCTTGGTAGCAACGGCAAGGCCGAGTAAGAGAGCGTAACACTTACTTACTCCCACAACATTACTAAAAGGGCGGTTCACACAATGTGCAACCGCCCTTAATGTATTTTCTTTTTCAAGACGCAAGTTTACCGGTAGGTGTACTTGACGGTATACTTGGGGTTCTCACTAGTGGTGTAGCTGGTCACGTAGCCATCGGCATCTAATGTGTAGTTTATCGCATAGGCTTTGAGCACAAATTCGCCGGTCTCGGGATCGGTTCTGCCATCGGTCTTAATGACGCTAGGCAAATAGGCACTTGTAGCACCATAAAGACCCGCATTGCGAATGATTTCACACACTAGTGATGTAAAAGTGAATGGATTGTTGCCTATCACGTCGACACCACCCTTGTTAGGAATAGCCTGAGTGTAGTCATAGGCCACGCTGTCGGTCTTGCTTATTGCATAGTAATTCCAGTAGGCAATGCTATTATTGTCCCAGTGCATCTTGGTAACGTTGGTAGAGCTTGGCGTAACCACTTGTGCAACCTCAAGTTGGTTGCCGGCGCCATAACTCAGAGCTGAAGCGGTGCGACTGGTGGTAACGTTTGTAAGCTTAATGATTGATCCTTGATTATTCACCTCAAAGGCATAGGTGACTGGCTGAATCTTCTTATCACAGATGATGGCACCATTCTTGTAGTCGAAGTGGATGGTTTCCTCGTTATAAACACTGCCGGTCTTGTCAATGTAGGTGGCAGTGACAGTTTTCAAATGGTCACCATCGTAGCTTGCCTCTGCAACAGCTTTAGCGCCGTTTTCATATATTTTTTCAATCTTGCTGATAGACTTGTGCCCGGCAGCATGCTGAGGGTAAATCATGTTGAACTCGCGGGTGTAGGTACTCTTGGGCTCGTCGCTGCAGGCAGTGAATGCTACAGCCAGCATGGCTATTGCTAAAAGGTTGAGATATTTCATTTTCTTCTTCATTTTGTTATTATTGACCGCAAAGTTAGCAACTAAAAATTCAC
>DGWL01000002.1 GCA_002396125.1 Porphyromonadaceae bacterium UBA4259 | reverse complement strand
GTGATTATTGTCTATATTGAGAACGGCTTCCGGTTTACCGGTGTGGCACGTTACCACCTTGACAAGGGATGGACTACCGCCGACGGCATCCCGATGGCAAAGCTATGTGACGCACCGCACAAGGTGGTGCAGTGGGCACCCATCCCCATGGCACGCCAAGAGTGGGAAGAGAGATTAATGAGCGAGAACGCACTCGCAGAGTGATTAACCCGATGGTGGGCGCACAACTGGCGCACACCTTTCAAAGACACCCGAAACTATGAAAGGTAGAAGAAAAAACGAGGAGACCTGCTATTACTGCAAATTTGCTTATGCTTGCGGATGGCACTTGTGGCACTGCACCAAGCACGATGAGCCAGTAAGCGCACAAGGCACCTGCCCCGAGTGGGAGGAGGAATAAAACAAATGTTTAACTTGGTGGGGAGCAATCCCCACCACAAAGAGACCGACAAAATTATGACTGACAAGATTTTTAACCTGCTGGACCAAATTAACCGAGAAGGCATCGACAACGGAACATGGGGAGTGGCCGAAGGCATTGACGACACACGGAGCTATTTCGGCACCATAGAGAACGAGAACCTAAGAGGCTACAAGCTGATTTACATCTACATGGGAGCCGAGGACTATTATTGCTTTGTCAAGCCGCAAACGGCAGACCTGAGAATGAAAGTCGCTGACGATAACGAGCTGCTGATCTGGTTCGCTTAACGCAGATGGCGAGCGCACCGCACTACAAAGCACGGTGCGCTCGCTTGGATCTTTTCACCCAGGGAGACCCCGCCGCTCGCTTCGCTCGCGGTTTCTAACAATGCAGCATAGAAACTCACGGAAAATCAGTGCAAGTCGAGGAAGTACCAGGCTCGCTTGAGTATTGCCTCGGCGCAATCTAATTTATCAAAACCATAACGGGATCCGTGAGTTCTTTATTTGTTCGCAGGAGACCGAAACTTATATGAAAAAAAATGATTATCCTTGGCGGAATCTATTAAAAAAAGCACTTTCCGCCAGCGATAAGCATAAAACTACCATAAATAGCATAGAATTTAACCATTATTTATTAATCTGATTCAACTACCAGCGGTCTACTAAAACACGTCTCAGATGATTTGCATTTATATGTTCAATGAAATCTAAATGTTCACTCACAGTGAACAAGAATAATTTGTTGAAGACGGTATTGCCCCTGTAATACTTTTATATATAGCGCAATAGCATTAAATTACGTGTGACTCCACGGCAACAAAAGACGTGTAACACCACAGAAGAAATTCCAAAATCCCAATTTTTATTCGCTGCAAAAGTTCCAGAATCCCACTTTTTGAGGAGTTCCAATGTATGGCTCGGTGATACTCCAATCTGCACTACAAACTGCAAGGATGCACTCGAACTTATAGTGCAGACTCTGGCTGACAAGTTCGACGCAAAGCTTCCTGCCAGGTCAGAAATGATCTACGACACAGTGATGCACTGGTGATTTCTCATCAGTCCTCCCGTCAAGTCGGGAGGACTGATAGCAACCGACAGATGTGAGAAGAAAGGACAGCTGGAGATTACCCATAGAGACCGCCATCTTTTAAACGCACGCTGCCCCTGAAGGGGGAATCGTGGCACGCAGGACTGCCACGGCAGCACTCGCCGGCATCGGCAGTCGCTGGCATCAGCGAAGGGATGTGCATCCCACAGGGAGAGTGCCGCCCCATTCCATGCCGCAACCCTGCACTGCGTTCCGGGTTGCGCCGTGGGCTGGGTCGCACCGCTCATTCCGCCATCGGCACACGCTACGGAGGCTCCCGTGGGGCATCGGCCGCCCTGGACCCAGGGCTGAGGCCCTTCGCTTATGCAGGCTCCGCTCCCTTGCCGTGGCGACACCCGAGTCGTCTGCGCCGACATCGGGTATCGCCACTCGTCCGCTACGCTTGCACGCTTGTCCTCCCGACGCCGCACTACGCCTCCCAAGCTTGTCGTTATCACTCCATTGCCGCTGGCGGGCGGTGCTGCTGGCACACTCCCTTACGCTTATGCCTACGCGAGCGTTTCACTCTGACGATGCCATGCTCTTAGTGCTGCACAGGCAGTCCACTCGTGCCACATCAGCGGCAGAGAGGTGTTCAGTTCTGTGAACTTCACGTCGTTGTTTGTCCGGCGATGCTGACACATCGTCGGGTGAAGGCAGCCTCATGCCTCACCAACACCCATTCCCTCGGCCCGGGCATCGGTGCCGCAGTCGGCATAGATCGCAGCTCGCAACCGACTTCATCGGCGCGAGCTACCAATCAGCACGGCACGCAACCTGCCGGTGCGAGCCGATCACCCACATACCCACCCCTCTGCGATGACGGCTTCGCCTATCGCTTCCCTCAAAAGGCACGCAGCTCATGGTAATGGACACGCAGGACTGACACCACCTGCCATTGCGCCGCCGACCTCCGTCGTGGCTCAGGCTGGCTCCTGGAGAGTGCTGCATGCCATGGCGCAACCCTGCACTTCACTTCGTTTCGCTACGGGTTGCGCTATGGATGACGTACCTTGTTACCACCGCGGGACAAACGCTACGAATGAGGTCATGGCGCTTGACGGCCCAGCTTCACGCAGATGGCGCTGCCTTTCCGTACCGACACCCGAGACTCCTGCGTAGCCGTCGGGTGTCGCCACGGGCGCGCCACTCGCCGTTTCGCTGTTCCTACGCCATACACTCATTCCAAGCTTGACAACACAAGTGTATCATTGTCTCGAAGTGGCGGTACTCTACGCACACTCCATACGCCGCTTGACCCACGAGCGCTGGCACTCTGCGGTCGGCAGTCTCCATTAGTGATTAGTGGCGGCAGTCCACTCTATTGCCGTCGCCATGGCAAAGCGGTGTGCCACAAGTGACACGCATAGTTTTAGAGAGTGTACCACTCTCAATCGCGATGCCTACGCTCGTGAGCCGTGCCTGCGGCGGTCGCTGCACGCGCTTCGCCTGAAGGCCGACGCAGTGGCATGGTCGTCGTTACGATGTGTGATGTTGGGCTGCGCTCAACATCTGTACACACATCTTCACTCCTGAACGCACCGACACCCCGCGCCTGCAGCAGGTCGCAGGACTACGCCGCGCCCGTCATTACGCTCCGTCGTCAAAAGTGCTCTGGTCGTGCCTGATGTGGGACGATGCGGACTCGCATCCGGCTCACGCCCGATGCTTGACGGTGGTCAGTCCGCAACGCCCCACGGCACTCGCTCGCACACTTGCCGCCGTCTCTCACTCCTATGCTTGCTGACGTCCTCGCTGACTTGCCACAGGCTTTCGCTTGCGCTCAGGGGTGTCGGTGCAGTATGCCATTGCATCCAGCCTCCAGGCTGTCGCCCCCTTGCTCTCTTGAGGCACAGGCTCACGCGCTCCAGCATCGCTGGGGCAGCTGCGCATTGTCGCCAGGCTGTCTGTAACATGAATACTATCGCCTACACTTGTTACTATTGCCTTCATCACTTCAAGCTGGCTTGACATGATTACGGCTGAAAGCGGTGCTGACACGCTCAATCGAAACCTTTTCCTGCGTCAAAGGTTCGCTTTCGCACGTCAGCGATTCCACCGCACAATCGCCTTGCTCGGCTTGCCTCGGTTGCATATTCCGATAACGGAAAACGCAGTCGCACGGAGTCGCTCCGCAGGGCATCGGGGGCTCCTTCGGAGGAGACAAGGGAAAAAATTAAAAATTTTTTCCCTTTTGAACCCTTTAATCCGCTGATTATCAGCAGATGTTATTTTTTGGAAACCGAACAAAAACGGAAAAGCGGAAAAGATTGCCGATTTTTGTTCCGTAAGAATGCCGATGTACACTGGTTTTACGCCCCTTTTTTGGCGCATTTTCAAATTGTATCATTCCGTTTGTTCAACTATCATGCTCCACCATCAATCAACATTATGACTCAAAACCCCACACATCTTTGTGATTTTCTCGCTTGAGCTGAAACATCACCCGGAAAACCGATGTCATCAAATAACAAATCCCGTGTAATCACGCTGAGTTTGGAACTTTCGATGTCGTCATATATCTCCATGCAACAGGAGTTCCGTTGCCGCACGGAAGCCACAACGGAACTCGGTAACACTGAAGTTGATTGTCTATCAGCAGACATCAAACCGCTTGCAATAATGAAAAAACGTGCCGATGACAATGGGTTACAGGTTAGAATGCTTTTGATCGGAGACTAGCCCCCTTGAACTCGATAAAGTTGAACATCTCCCAACAACGATCTGCGATATATTCACCATAATATTGTGCAATGTCTTCGGGCTTCAGGTTTGTTGTTATGTGGGTGACGCTATTACGCCTGTGATCATAGCGCAACTGAAGTATAAACTGGGTGACATTCAGTTCATTTCCGTAATACTTTGCCGGACGAGGCTCCCTCCCCAACTCATCGATGATAAGGTTTATCTCGTCAGATGTGAACTGTATCAGTGCTTTCTGGCCATCAGATGAGAAGGTATTCGCCAATTCACTTGCAGACTTCAGCCAAGTTCCTTTCATACGGAAATCATCCCTCTTGCTCTCGTGCCGAGCAACCAGACTATTCCGGTATAGGCGTAGAGCTTGCAGTATCATACTCTTGCCTAAGCCCAAATCTCCATAAAAGCAAAAGCCTTTGTTGTAATCAAACTTGAGTTTGTTGTACTTGTCGAGCTTCCATACCCAGGCAAAGAGGGAGTTTAAGATGTCCTTGTCAGTTAAATCCGGGTTGAAGCCAGGTTCGACCTTAAAAAAAGCTGCTCGGAAGAATTCCATTTCTTTGGGCAAATCAACCAATGTGGGCGGTATGGATGGTTGCGTTTGCAAGCGGATTGCTTGTTGCATTATTTCTTTTATTGTCTTTGCCATAATTAAAAGATTTATTACTGTTGACTTTATATCGAAGCACAGATATGAAGTGGTTCTTTGTCCACTCGCTATCGGGAAGATCCTTAAATTTCCATTCTGCGATAATTGCTGCAGCGAGTTCCTTGTATTGTGCCTTCGTTATGCCGCAACTCATACATGCGAGCTCAATATTGCCGTCAATCATCACTTCATGTTCAAATTCTTCTCTTATGTGTGCACAGGTATCGTCGTCGACGTTGTTATTTAATTGTTCTTTATTATTAATATGTGTAACCTGCTGTCCATTGACTCGGGGTGGTGCGGTTAATTGACCAGAGCTGTCGTTTGAGCCGCAGGTTATTTGACTGGAGGTATCATTTGAACCGTTGGTCATTTGACCAGGGGTCAAGTTCCATCCAAGAGCATTTTTCGAGGCTTCATAGACCGTCGTCATCCCTGGCATATACCTAACGGATATCAAACCTAATTTCTCAAGTTTGATTATGGCTCGACGCCAAGTTTTATCGCCGATGTGTAGCACCATACAAGCTGAACGCACAGAGTACCTATACCCGTCAGGCATGGAAGCTATGTAGCACCATACCGCTTTTTCAGCAATGCTAAGTACAGACGAACGGATAATAGCGTTCGGTACTTTTGTAAACCCATTGTTATGCATAGTTACAATTTCTTTAGAAATTCATCGATAGGAAACTCCACTTCTTTGTGGAGGCGGAGTTTCCCGTCAATATTGTTTTATCTGTTGACATAGTCATCACATTTTACAACCAGCGAGACGTTCTATGTCACTCTTGCGGTAGCGACGCTTGCCACCGATTTCCACTTTTTTGAGGTAGCCGTTCTTGTCCCAACGGTAAAGAGTCATCTTTGACACTGACAGCAGCTTTGCAGCCTCATCGATGGTCAAAAGTTGGTCACTAGTGGCGGCAGCTTCCGCCTCAAGCATTGCGATTGATTTTGCACCAAGCAAGATCTGGTTAGCAAACTCTTTCAAATCCTCTTTCTTTAGTTGGAGGACCATGTTCTCAGGACTTAGTAAAAGGTTCTGAATTGAAACAAATTCTTTTGACATTTGTGTATTAGATTTAATAATAATTAATTGAGGCGGTCATACCTCGTTAACTTTGTCCTTCAAATTCCAGCTCTCGGCCGTTTGACCATTGGCCAGTCTTTCATCATTCGGACATTGCAAAGTTACCGCCTACCTTATAAGGCAATTATAAGGTAAATGTGAAATAATGACGGAAAAATAACAAATTATTTTTTCGTGTAATTAATTGGTATTTAGTGGGTTGTGTGTAATTTCGTTACAATGGATATATAAGGCGATTTAAGGCAGAATAAGACGATTATATTATTTGGACTTTTTTGATACCAATTTCTGTAAATCTTCATACCATTTTCCTAAATTTGTCCCATTTTTTGATGCTTGCTGTGGGGTTAAGTTAATGGAAGAGCATATTTCTCTTAACCATTTTCTCTTCTCTGATTTAATACATTCTTTTAATTGGTTCAAAGTACATTTAAAGTTGTCCTGCAATTTTGGACGAATAGAACTGACGTTAGCATTCTCTATGGCATTTATAAAATCTTGAGGAGATGTGTCTTCTTTTTCAAGCACTTCTGTTTCGATTAGATAATTGTATACATTCATCAACAGTTGCAAGTTTCCAATTATGTATTTTGGCTTAATTGACTTTAGCTCTTCTTGATTATTGTGTTTTGGTTCATCTGTTTTTTGTAATTCTTCTTGTTCTGTTTGTTCTTTGGCGGCTCTCATTGCATCTTTTGCCGCTAGACTATTGAATGCAAAGTTAAAATTCTCAACGTTCTTTATTGATGGCTCGATGGCTGGCTTGATAACTTTCTCAAGTGCTGTGGTCAACTGGCTTTCCTTATAATGACTTGGGTGTGCAGTTATTGACATAGCCTGGAGAATGGCCTGGATAGCGCAAAGAAAACTGTAGGCTCCATCTATATTACGCTTTATAAACTCAATCTCAAAATCATCATTTTGAAAAAGTTTTGTTAGGAAGACCTCTCTCACTTTGTCGTCTATAACATACTCATCAATGACAAATGATAGGACTTTTTGGTTTTTAGGATAATTCTCATACAATTCCTTCAATGATAATCGCATATACAAATAATGCACCTCGTTATATGCATTATATAACTCTGCTGACACATTATATATATTATTGCTTTGCGCTATTTGTGATGCCATCTCTTTAACAATCGTGCCATATTGTTTTGTTGAATCGTATCCCATAGTAATTAAATTAAAGTTTTAGGTTGTTTATATTTGATGACAAAGTTACAATAAGTTTTTAACAACAATGAGTCCTATCAATAAAAGTTACTAACAAAAAGCATCATCATGAAACATAATTAACCTGTAGTAATTGGGTATAATATGCCATTGGAATGTGCAAAAGTTTATTTCCACTTCTGCGCTTAAAGAATGTTAATCGTTTAGCTTTAGGTTAACGTGAGAAGTGATAGGTATGTAAATCTATTCGTATATGGGGATTTATATGGGGATTGTTCGAAATAAAAATCAGCCAATACGCTAATTATTAGCCAATTGACTGATTTGAAAAGTGATCCGCTTGGGGCTCGAACCCAAGACCCCAACATTAAAAGTGTTGTGCTCTACCAACTGAGCTAGCGAATCTCCGATTAAAAGCGATGCAAAGGTACTGCTTTTTTTTGAACTGACAAAACTTTTTGGGATGATTTTGTGTAAAAAGTTCTATCTGACGGGTGTTTTGCTCGGGATTGAGCTGAAAAATACTTTAAAATGGCACGTTGTCGCCTTCGTTGGTCAGGTTGTTGCCTGGTGCCGGCTGTTGAGCCGCTGGCTGTGCCGCGGGTTGCTCGGCGGGTGAGTCAGGCTGCCGCTGTCCGCCTCCCAGCATCTCAAAGGTGTCGACGTAGATTTCGGTCGTGTATCGCTTTATTTTGTTCTTGTCTTCCCAGTTGCGTGTGCGCAGTCGTCCCTCGATATATAGCCTTGAGCCTTTGCGGATGTAACGCTCGGCAACTTCGGCATTTCGTCCCCACATCACGATGTTGTGCCACTCGGTGCGCTCAGGCACGAGTGTTCCGGCTGCGTTGGTGTAGGCCCGGTCGCTGGTGGCGAGTGGGAATGTTGCTACTGTTTGTCCTTGCGAGGGGTATCTCACGTCGGGGTCGCGCCCGACGTTTCCCAAAAGAATAACTTTGTTAACCGACATAATTATTTTCAGTTCTTTGGTGAGTGATTACAGTTATTAATATTATAAAATGTGTGTGTTCTTGATGGATGGTTATGCGTGGTGATTTTAGAGCACTTGTGCCTTGAGTGTCAATCCCACTCGCTCGTGCAGGCCGAAGAGGAGATTCATGATGTGAATCGCGTTGCCTGCAGCACCCTTGATAAGGCCGTCGATGACGGAATGGATGGTGAGCTCGTCTTCAATCATAGTGATGTGCATGAGGCACTTGTTGGTGTTGATAACCTCGCATGGGGCTACTTCACGGGGGGTGGTGAAGGTGAAGTTGTGGTCGTCGTAGTAGTCGTCGATGATGCTGCGAATCGATGCCTCATCGCCCTCGCAGGTGGTGGCGATGGTGGCCATGACCGCACGCTTGGTGTCGTCGAGACTGGAGATATTGATGTGGAGCGTGCTGCCGTCGTAGTGTGGCTGCATGAATGATAGCACCCTGAGAATCTCTTGCTTAATCAATTGTGGCGACAGTGTCGCCCACATGGGCGCGCTGTCGATGTTGACGGTGATGCGGTCGCGGTTGTTGAGCAGGTGGTGCTTGGCGAGTGGCACCAGCGGCAGTAGTGCCACCATTGCCAGTGGGCTGGGCACAGCCACCTGGTCGTAGCAGTCGTGCACCATAAACTTGCGGTTGACCTCGCACAGGCCATACATGCCTCCTTGCGCAAGGTGCCTGGTGAGGTTGATGATGCGCAGTTCGGGATAATCGTGCTGCGCCTGGGCGCACCAGTCATCGGCGCCGCAGCAAAAGATGAGGTTCACGTCGTCGAGCGAGGGCTTGGAGAATTCCAGGTCGCACTCGCCTGTGAGTCCCGGATGAAAATGTGCAACAAGTCCTTGAGCCACATCGCTGGCTACCCAGCGGATGTTGACATCAGGATGATTAATGAGGATTCTCACCAGCTCACCTGCATAGATATGTTCGCCTCCTGTTATTCCTGCGTTTATCATTTATTATAGATTGGTAAATGTGTGTGTTCTTTACTTGAGGTTGTGCGACTCGATGGGCACGAAGCGCGAGAAGAACTTGAGCGCATCTTTGTGCGAGAGGTCTTCGCGCATGATGGCAAAGACGGTGTCGGCTCCTGCTATTGTGCCAAGCACTTCGCTAGAGCGGCTCATGTCGATGTCGTAGGCAAGCCCGGCGGCATAACCGTTGCGTGTCTTGATCACAGCCATGTGTCCTGAGAAAGCTATAGAGATGAATCCCACTTGCTGTTGCACGGTAAGACTGTCGCGCCCACTCATGAGCATTGAGTTCTGCAGCTCGTTATTGTCAGGAATCATGTACATGTATCCGCCGTCGTTGGTGGCAACTTTGGTAATTTTCATTGCCTTGAGGTCGCGCGACAGGGTGGCTTGAGTCACTTCGCATCCACATTGCTTGAGCATGACAGCCAGTTCGTTTTGACTGCCGATGCTGTTTTTTCTAATGAGATTAACTATTAACTGCAATCTTTCTTTCTTATTCTTCATCCTAAACTTGTTTTTTAGTTTCAATAAAAATCGGTTCTATTGGGCAAAGAGGAGTAAGGTAAATATTGATTAATATAATATTAGTAGTTAAGCATTTTTGGCAAAGATATAACAAAAAATACAACTGACCTAATAAAAATGAAAAAAAACACTTCTAATCTTTTTTTTGTATCTTAATAAGTGGTATTCGCGAGGTGCCGCTGCAAACGTTTGCATAGCAAATTAAAAGCAAAGTTTGTGTTAAACGATGCGCCGAATGCGTTAAAACGTGTAACTTTGTTTACTTACAGTTCTTTAACCAAGCATATTACAAAATAACCATTTTTTAAGACATGAAACAACTGGCATCACGACTTGCAACCTTGGCGCTCATGGCGCTAGTGACACTCTCCTTGTGGGCATCTACAACCTTTGTGGGCGGCCGCACCGACTTTCGCGATGAGACCATCTACTTTGCCATGACTACCCGTTTCTATGACGGCGACCCTGGCAACAACACCTATTGCTGGGATGGTAACAGTGCCGGTAACGTGGCCAATCAAGACCCCGAGTGGCGAGGCGACTTCAAGGGCTTGATTGAGAAGCTCGACTACATCAAGGCTCTGGGGTTTACCGCTGTGTGGATCACGCCTGTGGTGCAGAATGCGTCGGGCTATGACTACCATGGCTATCATGCCATGGACATGAGCCGCGTGGAGAAGCGCCTGGAGAGCGATGATGCCAAGTTTCAGGACCTGATTGACGCTGCGCATGCCCGTGGCATGAAGGTGATACTCGACATTGTGATAAATCACACAGGTAACTTTGGCGAGGCCAACCTGTGCAAGCTCTTCGACCGTGACTACACTGTGCCGCAGAGCGACTTGAGCCAGTGCATGGTGCCTTTCACCATTTCGCAAGGCGGAAAGCTGAGCGATAACTATAGCAACTTGGGCGGCAGCGCGCAGTATAGCGACCGCCTGAGCAAGATGAAGAACACCGACGGCACTAACCATGACACTCACAACCTGTGGCATCACTACGGCAATTTTAACTGGGACGAGCCTAACCGGTGGTGGGCGCAGATTGCAGGTGATTGCGTGGACCTGAACACCGAGAATCCACAGACCATCGACTACCTTGTTAACTGCTACGGCTCGTTTATTAAGATGGGTGTCGATGGATTCCGCATCGACACCGGTGGCCACATCTCGCGCTTGTCGTTCAATGCGGCTTTTGTGCCGGCTTTCAAGGCACTGGGCGAGCAGTATAAGAGCAAGCGCCTGAATGAGTGCCCATTCTATATGTTTGCCGAGGTGTGCGCCCGTTTCAGCGATGTCACCTATCGCGGCCAGCCGTCGCTCTCGCCCTATTTTTACACATGGCAGAGCGATGAGTCGCTACTCAATGGGTGGAACAGCGACCCTGCCTATTGGGATGGAGTGGAGATTTTTGAGAGCACCGACCCAGCCACTCTCGACAACCAGCGCCTGTGCCTTGCCGAGCACGAAGCCAACATGAGCGAGAGTGCCCAGCCACGCAGCAATAATGCCTTGCTCGACGGTAACAACTATCACACCCCCGACTACAGCCACGCCAGTGGCTTGAATGTGATTGACTTCACCGTGCATTGGAATTTCCAGAATGCCGGGCGCGTGTGGGGCGTGATGGATAAAGATAATTTCTACAACGACGCCACCTTCAATGTCAACTACGTTGAGAGTCACGACTATGGTCCCGACAGTTTCGACCGCTTCAATGGTGGCACCGAGCAGTGGGCAGAGAACTTGTCGTTGCTCTTTACCATGCGTGGCATTCCGTGTCTGTTTCAAGGCGGTGAGATAGAGTTTCGCAAAGGCAAGCGCATCGATGAGGGCACCAACATCACTCTCAAGAATAGCGGTCGTGCCTACTATGGCGGTTACCTTAAGGGCGACGTGGAAGTGAGCGACTTTGCAGAGTATAGTGATGCCACCGGCAATCTTGCCGCCACGTTGAGTCGCCCGCTGGCACAGCACTTGCAGCGCCTCAACAAGATTCGCGCGGCGGTTCCTGCCTTGCGCAAGGGGCAGTATAGCAAGAGCGGTTGCTCGTCGAGCGGCGGCTATGCTTTCAAGCGCCGCTACACTAGTGGCGACATCGACAGCTACGCTCTTATAGCTCTCAATGCCGGCGCTACCTTCACCGGCGTGCTCAATGGCACTTACACCGATGTTGTGACCGGCAACAGCATTACCGTGACCGGCGGAACACTCACCACGCCATCGTTTAGCGGCAAGGGTAACCTGCGCATCTATGTGCTCAACGGGCCCGGCAAGGTGGGTGACGATGGGCCGTTCCTTTATTCGTCAAGCGCGGTTATACCCACTCAGTTGCCCTACGACGGCACCGAGGAGGAAGGAGATCCCGGCACCACCTATGTGAGTGGTGGCGGCAGTAGCGGCGGCAATGTTGATATCGACAATCTGGAGGTGTATACCCCCACCGTGAGCGATGATGAACTGAGCGTCTTCTATGAGAGCCCGGCATCTACATCCTTTATCACTGTGTGGGTGTGGAATAGCAGTACCAACTTCACCGGTGGCAACTGGCCGGGACAAAACGCCACACTGATGGGAAAGACCCAAGATGGCACAAGATTAATCTACAAGTGGACCCACGATGGCGAGTTTCCGGCAACCAATATGCCCACAGGACTCATCTTCAGTCAGGCGGGAAGCAACCAGACTGCCGACCTTCAGTATGTGAATCATGGCTATTACATTGATGGAGTGCTTGACCGCACCATCACCGAGCAGGAACCAGTCGACCCCAGCATTGCAACGCTCAGCGTTGACAAAGAGAGCGGTACCTATGTCGACGAGGTGACCGTGACTGTTACAGGTTCGTTCAGCAACGCCACCATTGTCTACACCACCGACGGCACTGCGCCCGGCGCTTCGAGCCCTCGCGCTACCGGCAGCGTGACCTTGACATTCGACAAGACCACAACCTTGCGAGCCGGTGTGCTACACAACGGCACGGTGAAAAATACCATAACGCGCACCTACACCATCCGTCCGAGCCATGCTGTGAAACTTCACGCGTTTTTCATCGCACCAGCCAGCTGGACCAATACCATCTACTGCTGGGCGTGGAACGCTGCCCTTGGCAATAAGAACTACACTGGAGGAACTTGGCCCGGAGCCGCTTGTGTTAAAGTGGGCGCTGGTCTCTATAACGGTCTTGACATCTGGGAATGGGATGGGGGAGTAGTGGGAGAGGATTTGCCCACCGGCATCATCTTCAGTAACAACAAGAGTCCGCAAACCGCCGACTTCACTTTCGAGAACGGTGCTTATTACACCGAGAGTGGGCTGCTGAGTGTTGCCACCGGCGATGTGAACCTTGATGGAGCTGTGAACTCGGCCGATGTCACCGCCCTCTACGGCTGCATCCTGGGCTCTAACGACACCTGGCATTTTAATGCCGACGTCAACCTTGACGGTGCTGTCAACAGTGCCGATGTTACTGCCGTTTATAACTTAATTCTAGGCAATTAGCAAAAAAAGTGAATTAAAATTTTCTTGTTTTGTTCACTTTTATTACATTTGCAAGTCACGTCATAAATAACTTGAGTTATTAACCGTAAAATTTTTTATTAATTCATGAAGAAAATCACTACTTTACTTCTTGCAATCGCATGCATGGCAATCAGTGCTAGCGCTGCTGTTACCATCAACGTGCGCACCACTACAGGTGATGCGCCATTCCTCTATGTGTGGGGTGATGCTACCAATGGTGATTGGCCGGGAACACAGATGGATGCCGAAGCCACTAGCGAAACTCCCGACGGACTGGTGTGGTTCACTAAGAGTTTTGACACCGACGCTCTGAATCTTCTCTTCAATGATGGCAATGATCCGGCTATTCAAACTGCCGACATCAAGGGTGTTACCGGCACAGCCTATTTTATTGTTGATCTTGAAGAAGGAACTCACGAGGACGTTACCAGCACCTATGTTGAGGATACTGGCTTTGATGTAAGCACTCTTCCCGAGGGCGTTGTGTTTGTTGAGGGCAAAGAGTTTGCCTACTTTGTGGCTCCCACCAGCTGGACTAAGTGCAACGTGTGGGCTTGGAGTACAACAACCGGCACCAACTTTACCCAGAGTGGCGTTTGGCCAGGTGATGCTGTTACATTGATTGGTAATACTACCGACGGCAATCCCGTTTACCAGTGGATTGGTCCCGACATCGTTGAAAACGACCGTCCCGAGGGCATTATCTTCAGCAATGGCTCACAGACCGATGACATGGTGTATGTTGCCGGTGGTGTTTACAACCTTGCAGGCGAGCTCCTCTACACAGTAGAACCCAGTGTTGGCCCCGAGCCCGTTCTTGGCGACGTTAATGGCGACGGTGTGTGCAACAGTGCCGACGTAACAGCGCTCTATCA
>DGWL01000068.1 GCA_002396125.1 Porphyromonadaceae bacterium UBA4259 | reverse complement strand
CGAGCCATGTCGGTAACCTCCTCGGGGCGCTCATCAATGAGCAGGATTATCATGTAGGTATCGGGGTGATTTTCTGATATTGCATTTGCAATATCTTTCAAGAGAACGGTCTTACCAGTTTTGGGAGGCGCCACGATGAGTCCACGCTGGCCCTTGCCGATGGGCGAGAACATATCCACAATGCGGGTGGAAATGTTGGGGTGAGTGTGATTTACCAGGTCAAACTTTTCATTAGGGAACAAGGGCACCAAGTGCTCAAATGGAATGCGGTCGCGCACGAAGGATGGAGTGCGGCCATTGATGAGACGCACGTCAACCATGGGGAAATATTTCTCACCCTCTTTTGGGGGACGTATGGTGCATTCCACAACATCGCCTGTCTTCAGACCGTAGTTCTTGATTTGGTTTTGTGGCACATAGATGTCATCGGGCGAAGTGAGGTAATTATAGTCACTCGAGCGCAAGAAGCCATAGCCATCGGGCATCACCTCAAGCACGCCTATGCCATTGAGAATGCCGTCGAAGTCATAGGATATGCTAGAATAGGGTAGTGCCGATTCGGGTTGTTGCTGCTGTTGCGCCTGCTGATTCTTGCCTTTCTTTTTCTTGCCCTGCTTGTTGGCCGGCTGCTCTTTCACAGCTTGTGGCTCTTGAATGATAATGGGGGCTTTGGCAGCTTCCTCGGCTGCGATGCGACGTTGCTCTTCGGCACGGCGAGCGGCTTCCTCACGCTCCTCGGGAGTGCGGGGCTTGAAGGTCATAGTGCCTCCGAACTTGCCAGGCAGTGCATCGTTGTCGTTATTATTGCTGTTGCCTCCCTTCTTTTTCTTGCCAATCGACGCGTTGGGATTGGTATTGAACAAGCTCATGAAGTCATCAACCTGTGGATCGAAGCGTGACGATTGAGGCATTTCCTCTATTGGAAGGTCATAGTCGTTGGGGACGAAGCCTTCGTACTCATCGTTCATCTCGTCATAGGGCGCTTGGTCCATCATGCCTTCCTGTGGCATCATTTCATCCTGAGCGGGAATAAATTCCATGCCCTGCTCTTCTGGTATGGTTGTGGGAAGATACTGACCATTACCGCTTGATTGAAGTTCACTAGCTGGAGCTTCATGACTAGGCTCATCGCTCGATGCATGGCCGGCATCGGTGGGGTCTATAATCACATTGCGCTCAATGCGTTCACGTCGAGCGCGCTTGGGTGCCTTTGGTTCAACGTCTATTTGTTCTACGATGGGTGCTTTTTCGGTTAAAGGTGTAGACTCTGCTGTCTCGCTAGTCTCAAGTCCGGGCAGTTGCTCTTGTTGAACGGTTTTCTGCTCATTCTTGCGTGGACGGCCGCGTTTTCGCTTGGCTGGTTCGGCAGCAGGTTCTGCAGTAGTTGCTTTATTTTCGTCTACTTGATCTGTATCTTTGTTCTCCTTGGATGCTTTTGCCTTGCTGGTTGTCTTTTTCTTGGTTTTTTCTTTATTCTCGGTTGCCGCCGCGCCAGTGCTGTCGGCATTGTCTTTCTTGGCACGTCCGCGGCGTCGTTTTGGCTCTTCGGGAGCGTTTTTAGAGGCATCAATGGCTTGCTGGTCAATAATGTGATACACCAGATCATCTTTTTCGGTGTTATCAACCTTTTTCATACCCATCGACTTAGCCAAATCTTTCAATTCGGCCTCACTCATTGCATTAAGTTCGGTGATGTTATACATATAAATATTAAATTGTAATCTTAAAAAATCTCTGATTCGGTCCTTGCATGCCCAAATTTCTTCACTATCATTCATTTACTCTTGCGACGTGTACAATCAAGGCACACACCACAACATAAAAAGGGCTAATAGCTCGGTTGGAGAAATATCGAGATTATTACTGATAAATAAAAGTTTTGTGGAAATTGCACGCAATGGTTTTTCTATATTTTTAGAATCGCTTAGCCTGGTTGGGCAGCGGTTGCGTGCCTAATTCAAGTGCAAAGGTAGTAAATATATTTTAATTAGCAAATTTTTTTGCTCCTATTGCGTTTTTATATTATCTTTGGGCAATTAATTTCAATGAAATCATGAAAAAAGAGGCATTATCTTTAATCTTTATGCTACTTGGAGTGATGATTGCCGACTCTTGCACATCGGCAATTATAGCGGGATATAAAACCGCCAACGGCCGCCCCATGATGTGGAAACACCGCGACACCGGTTGCCCCGACAACCGCGTGGAGCGCATCCCCGCTCACGACAACTGCTATGAGTTTGTTGCAATATTTGACGCTACCGATCCTGCCGACACTGCTGCGTGGACCGGATTCAACACGCAGGGCTTCGCAATCATGAATACCGCCTCCTATAATCTTAACAATGGCGAACTACCCGACAGCCAGATGGACCGCGAGGGTGTGGTAATGAAGCTTGCCCTTGAACACTGTGTCACTGTCGACGATTTTGAGCGGCTCCTCCAGGCGCTGCCCAAGCCAATGGGTGTAGAGGCAAACTTTGGTGTTATTGATGCGCAGGGCAATGGAGCTTATTTTGAGACCGGTAATTATACCTATAAAAAATATAGCCTTGCCGACTCTCCCGATGGCGTGCTTGTGCGCACCAATTATTCCTACAGTGGTCGCCCCGACGAGGGCATGGGCTATGTGCGTGAGGCTAATGCCAAGCATCTTATCGCACCTCACATCCAGGCGGGTGACTTCGCTCCTTGGATTTTCACCGAGCAAATCTCCCGCACTTTCTACCACAGCCTGCAAGGCAAGGACTTTACCCACAGTGGCGAGCAATGGATTGTGGATCAGGACTTCATTCCACGCCGCATCTCCACTGCATCCATCGTGCTCGAGGGCGTGAAACCAGGTGAGCCTGCCACTGCCACCACCATGTGGATTGCGCTAGGCTATCCGCCATGTGCCGAGACCTTTGCCGTTCACACAGGCGAGGGTGGGGTGCCGGTCGAGCTCCGTGGCACCGGTCCCGACCGCCACAGCCCGCAGTGCGACAAGGTGAGAGCGCGTCAGGCTCAGGTGTTCAGCATCAAGCGTGGCAATGGCCAGCACTATCTCGACCTCAGCAAGCTCTACAATGCTCAAGGCACCGGCTATTGTCAGCAATTGGTACCCAAGAACATGGAAACCTATCGCAAGCACTGGCGCAAGTAGTGATGTCAACATCTCAAATTAATTCTTGCTTAATCGCCACAGGCACCTATCTTGCTATCTTGTGGCGCATTTTCCTTAGCCGACGTTGGTGGGTGCTCGCTGTGCCTGTTGTCATCAGTCTGGCACTCATTCCTCTCGACGTGCGTTTCGCCTTCGTGGCCCTCATTCTTGCCATGGCGGCAATCATGATAGCCATTCCGCTAGTTTATTATTACGCACTCACTCAAGAGTCGCGATGGTCAATCCTTGAGAAAACTATTGAGATTACTGATGATGGGCTCACTCTCACATTCTCAAGCGACAAAATGCAAAGTCACGTTATCACTTGGAGTGAGATAGCATCCACCACAGCCGCCAGCAACTGCCTCGTCATCCGCCTGAAGAAAAACCGTTACACCTTCCTTGGCATTCCACTCACCGCCTTCTGCGACGAGCAACACCTGCGCACATTTGTCATCACCCTCCGCAACCACATCAACACTCACAATCACCAAACAACTAATTAGTCAAGCAAGTAATTAATCAAATAAATTCAACAAAGAGAACAAAAAGACACTTATTTACCTTGGATAATATAGAAACTGCTGCACAAACAATTGCTGAAAACAAGAATCATTTTTAAATGTTTTTTGCAAGAAAAGTGTTGCTATGTGGGGAAATATGTGTAACTTTGCACGTTAAAATGGAAAAGACTAGAATGACACGTCGATTAATGATATTACTGGCTGTGGTAGTTGCTCTCACCGGTTGTGGTGAATATAGCAAAGTGATGAAGAGCAGCGACTACAACCTTAAGT
>DGWL01000059.1:30602-31054 GCA_002396125.1 Porphyromonadaceae bacterium UBA4259 | reverse complement strand
TGCTTTGTCATAGGCTTGACGGGAGTGTTTTTCGGTCTAGACGTGTGCGACTCGGGATTCTACCTCACTTTCTACGACAACATCTTCAAGTCGCCCGGCTCGGTGGAATACAACTTCATGTATTACATGAGCGGAATCGTGGGCGGCACCATTGTGGCATTGTTTCCATCAATAGGAATGATGGAGATGCGGCTTATTGGACTATTCACATTATTAGCGTCGATGGTCATCTTCTACCTGTCGATGCGGCGAAGCGTTAACGCTATTAGCTACTGGACAGGCTGCGTGATGGTGATGCTGGCTTTCACCACACCACTCTTAACGTTCAATCACGACCTACTCACTGTATTCTTCTACACCCTTATAATCGCAGCAATAACCCACGGCATTGTGAAAGACAAGCCTTCGCTGCTGGTGATAGGCGGCTTTATGATAGGTTTAAATATTTTTAC
>DGWL01000059.1:28804-30487 GCA_002396125.1 Porphyromonadaceae bacterium UBA4259 | reverse complement strand
TCTACGGCAAGTGCACTTGGGGCAGAGCAATCGGGATGACGGCCATAGTGCTGGCAGGCACAGCGGCCTCGGCATCGCTTGTTATAGTCATGATGCGCGTTATCGGTCATTGGCAACCCTTTGTAAACAACATCAACGACCTTTTCTCAATAGCATCGAGCAGCGATGCCACCCACTCATCGTCACAACTTATCACCACCCAGCTTAATTTCTATAAAACCACATTGTGGTGCGCCGCCAAGCTAGGCGCCTGCATTCTTCTGGCATTGGCCACATGGGCATTGACAACAAACAAAATACTGAGAATCCTAGCCTACGCGTTGTCGCTTGCCGCATTCTGCTACATGGCAATGCGCATGTCAACGCTCAACATCATTTGGATAATGAGTTTTGTGGGATGTGTGGCCGCCATAGTTCGATGCAAGTGGTCACTATGTGGCTTAGCCTGTTATGCGTCGCTTGTAATGCTCGTCATCTTCCCGATGGGCAGCGACAGCGCCTACAACAACGGTAGCATAATTGCCCTGTGTGCCTTGCCTCTCGCCATGAGCACATGGACCAAGAGGAAATTGCTGCCTTTCACCACATGTGCCGCAATAATATTTGGCGGCCTACTGTTAACCAGTGGAGCTTATTTTGATTCAGGTAACCTTCAGGCTAAAACATCGACCATCAACTCACCACGCATGCGCCTCACCCACACCACACCCGAGCGAGCAGTGATTATTAATGACATGCTTGACGGAATAGCACCCTTCGTTAAAAAAGAACAGACCCTGCTAGCCTACGGAAGTGTGCCTCTCGTCAACTTCATCACCGGCACACGCCCAATGATGGGATGCTCATGGCCCGAATTACTCAATGCGGCGATGCTTGAGCAAAAACTTAACTCTTGTCATGAGACCCCCACGATTTTAAGACAAAAATTCAACACTATTGGGCCGCAATGGGGACAACCCAGCGACACATATCTCACACAATACAATGAACACAACGGATTCTTAACCAACGACAAACTGCATGTGCTCAACAGTTTTATGAACAGAAACAAGTATAAACTTGTGTGGGAAAACAAATATTTTGCACTATTTGTAGCAAATTAAAAGCTTAGCCGAGACTAGCAGGCATCATGCGAGGCTGCAGCATGACAAAGATAAAGGGAAAAGGAGAAAATCTTTTAATCTCTTGAAAAAAATAATTCTTAAGTCTTTTTTATTCAAAAAGTTTGTTGTACCTTTGCACCGATTTTCCGAAAGGCTCGACTAAGTGTTGCCTGCTATGGCAACCGCCGTACGGTATAACTTGTAATACAATTAATTAAATGTACGCAATTGTAGAAATTCAGGGACAGCAGTTCAAGGCCGAGGCCGGCAAAAAGCTGTTTGTTCACTATCTCGGCGATGAGAAGAACGAGGGCGATTCAGTAGAATTCAGCAAGGTTCTCCTCGTGGATGCCGACGGTGCCATCACAGTTGGCGCACCCACCGTTGAGGGTGCAAAAGTAGTGTGTGAAGTAAAGAATCCCCTCGTAAAGGGCGAGCACGTGATTGTTTTCAAGAAGAAACGCCGCAAGGGTTATCGTCGCTTGAACGGTCATCGCCAGTGCTTCACCGAGCTCGTGATTAAAGATGTTATTGCTTAACCCCTAAAAACTATTTCATTATGGCACATAAAAAAGGTGTA
>DGWL01000059.1:26353-28753 GCA_002396125.1 Porphyromonadaceae bacterium UBA4259 | reverse complement strand
AAGGTGTAGGTAGTTCTAAGAACGGACGTGAGTCGCACAGCAAGCGACTTGGAGTGAAACTTTTTGGTGGGCAATTTGCAAAAGCCGGTAACATTATTCGCCGTCAGCGCGGAACTGTTCATCGTCCAGGCATCAACGTAGGCATGGGCAAGGATCACACCTTGTATGCTCTCGTTGACGGAACCGTTGAGTTCCAGCATCGCGCAGGCCACACTTACATTAATGTAGTGGCCGCTCCACAGCAAGCCGAAGAAAACTAAAGTTCTCCTCCCTAAAGGATGCCGCGTAGCGCCAAAACGCCACGCCGGAGAAACTTCAAAAACAATTCAAAACAGTCATCGGTACCCCCGATGGCTGTTTTTTTGCTATCGCAATTAATTTTACACCTTATTTATATAATAAAACATGTAGCGCCTACGTTTAAATTATTAGGTATATTATACCCCATTCAAACCGACATTAACAAAAAAACATAGCGCAAATGAAGAAATTTTTTATCTCAATAGCTTTGATGCTGGGAGTTACTCAAGCATGGGCTCTCGACGTGGAATGCACTCCCGGAAGTCTATCAAGCCAGTTGATTGACAAGAACATAACTGAGCTAAAGATAACCGGAACACTCGATGCACGCGATTTCAAATTCATTGCCGACGAACTCGATGCGCTCACCAGCGTTGACCTGAGCGGTGCTGCTATTGCGGCCTATGATTGCACTACTCCCCTCTTCGCCAGCGACATTCACTACCCGGCCAACACCATTCCCGCAATGGCATTCTTTGGCAAGCCCCTCACCACTGTGACATTGGCCCAAGACACCAAGGCCATTGGCATGGCGGCCTTTGCCGGTTGCAAGCAACTCACCGAGATTGATTTACCCGAAGGTCTTGACTCAATTGCCGCCTATGCTTTCTCAAGCTCAGCACTGGGCCACATCAACCTTCCCGGCACAATAAAGACTATGGGCATAGGAGTTTTTGCTCACTGCACTAGCCTCCTCACAGCCACCGTCAATCCTGCCGCTGCCATGGCACTGCCCAAGGACACATTTCTTGATTGCCTATTCCTGAATGTGCTTTCGCTTGGTCAGAATGTAGTTGCAATCGAAGATGGAGCTCTTGCCGGAGCCGAGCGCCTGACGAGCATTACCTTCATCGACAGCAACAACATCAGCCACATTGGCACTGCAGCCTTCATTGGCTCGGGCATCACCAACTTCAACTTTGAGCAATCCACAACACTAAATCACATTGGCGACTGGGCATTTGCCACCAGCAAGCAGGTGAGCGCCACAATGCCTGCCAGTGTAAATCACGTGGGCAAGGGAGCATTCTATTATGCCAAAGACCTGAATAGCTATGTACCAAATGGCACACTCACCAAGATTGACGACTACACACTTGCCGGCACTGCCGTGACCAATGACAATGCCGCCGGCACAGTGACCGACACCATTGGCGCCTATGCTTTCTATAACACCCCGGCAACAACACTCACGCTGCCGGCAACGCTCAAGTACATTGGCACTCAGGCAATGGCTGGCATGACCCAAATGCAGTCGCTCACTAGCGAGGCCGAGACAGTTCCAGCACTTGGCGACGAAGTGTGGGCCGGCGTCAATCAAGCCGTCATTCCACTATATGTTCCCAATTCTTCGTTCGACGCCTACAACGAAGCAATGCAATGGCAAAACTTCATGGTCACAAAGAAGTGGTCTATTGTGGGCGATGTTAACCAAGATGGCTATGTCAACTCGGCCGACGTGACCGCCTTGTATAGCTTCATCTTGCATAACAACATGCAATTCTACGAGACTAGCGACGTGAACCAAGACGGCTCAATCAATGCCGCCGATGTCACCGCAGTTTACCGCATCATCCTGGGCTCTAGCAATGCTCCAAGGCATCCATCCTATCGCCCGACCACCGATGCTCTAAATGCATCCGACTTCTCAATCAACGCCGGTGAGACCCACAAGCTTGAGGTTAACCTCCACAACAGCACGCCCTACACCGCAATGCAGCTCGACATTGACTTGCCTCAGGGATTGAGTATAGTTGCAGTACGCCACAGCAATCGTGCCAAGGAGTCCAACCTAGGCTATGCCGAGGTTGCACCAGGCAAGTGGCGCATCTTGAGCACTACCGCCAGCACTAACGCATGGACCGGCAGTGACGGCACAATCTTCACTATTGAAATTAAGGCTGATGAAAGCTTCGGCGGTAATGAGAATATCAATTTCAACAGCATCATCGCCGTAGAACCCAACGAGGAAACTCACATCATGAACGAACTCAACGTGGGCGTTAGCACCCCAACCGGAGTCAAAGACATTAACATCGACGATATTGATAACGGTCCGGTTGATGTATATAACATGAACGGCCAGCTGCTGCGCCGTGG
>DGWL01000059.1:0-26213 GCA_002396125.1 Porphyromonadaceae bacterium UBA4259 | reverse complement strand
GACGCCTATCAGTTTCCATGAAAAAACATCTTTACATAATAGTAATGCTCTTAGCGATGGCATTAAATGCCGTTGCGGCAACAGTGACAACCCAGGCAGGAAAGCTTGCCCAGGTTGTCACTAACCATGACATTGGCACACTAGTTGTTGAAGGAAGCCTTGATGCACGTGACTTTAAGTTCATTGTCGAGGAATTGGAGCATCTCACACTTCTCGACTTGAGCGCAGTCACAATAAAGCAGTACACAAGTAGCAACGAAGACCAACTCATTGGCGACACAGGCAACTTTGAGGCTAACGTTCTTCCTTCATGCGCGCTGGCCGGCCATCCCAGCCTGCAAACCATTATTCTCCCCTCGTCGCTCACCGCTATTGGCTATGGAGCACTGGCAGGATGCACAAGTCTCAATTACATCACTTTTCCAGCATCGCTGCAATCGATTGGCGATGAAGCGTTTAACTCATGCCACAGCTTACAAAGCGTGATAATAGGCGGCTCAATATCACACTTGGGCAGAGGCGCTTTTGCGCACTGTTCCAACCTTGAGTCGGCAACCATCAAGCCCAATGTTGCTATTACTGTGGGCGACAACGCGTTCATGGAATGCGGCAAGCTTTCCAACCTTGAGCTTGGCGCTCAAGTCACCGCCATTGGCGACAACGCCTTTGGTTCATGCCGAAGTTTGAACGAAATCAACATCGAGGCCGGCTCGGCATTGACAAGCATTGGCAATCAAGCATTCTACCGGTCAGCTCTCAAGCGATTCGACTTTGCCGGCACTCCCCTGCTGCGCCACCTGGGTGCATGGTCGATGGCAAAAACACTGCTTAAAAGCGTAGACCTGCCTGCTCACGTGAAGCAACTTGATGAGGGTGTGTTCTTCTACAACCGCAATCTAAGTTCGTTGCAACTACCCAAGTCACTCAACTACTTATCCGACTATATGCTAGCCGGTTGCACACAACTCAACGGCACCACCTTCATGACCCAGAACATGGGCAACGTGGGCGACTTTGCCCTCTACAACCAGTCGCAACACAGCAGCATCAACGTTCCGTTCCAGGTGTACTACATCGGCACTCGAGCAATGGCCGGCATGACAGGCCTAAAGTCAATCTCGAGCGAAGCGATTGAAGTGCCTGAACTTGGCGATGAGGTGTGGGCCGGTCTCAACCAGAGCAACATCCCACTCAACGTGAGCAAGCAGAGCGTGGCGCTATACCGCAGCGCACCGCAGTGGATGAACTTCTTCGTTAACGAGGCTAGTCCTCGAGGCGACGTGAACGGCGACGGCTACGTGACCACCAGCGACGTGAGCGGCGAGCGAGGCTATGTGCTCAACAACATCAGCGACGGTATCGTTATCACCAACACCGACGTCAATGGCGATGGCGAAGTTGACGTTGCCGACATCATCTCCATCTTCAACATCATCAATGGCACGCAACCTGCCCTCACACCGCAACGCATTGCAGGCAACGACTGGATTATGGGCGAGGGAAAATTGGTTAACAGCCGCAAGACTCAACTCGACATCAGGCTACACAATAACATTAACTACACCGCTTTTCAGCTAACAATAAATGCGCCAAGCCACTTGACCATTACCAAAGCCACTGCCACTCATCGCTGCCTGGGACACGAGTTGCATCTTTCAAAACAAGGCAACAACTCCTACAAACTCATGGGCTATTCTCCTGCCAATGACGACATTGAGAGCAACGACGGTATTATCATCACTCTTGAAATTGAAAGTACTAAAAACCTAGGCAATGACGATAGTATCGACCTGCCAAGTATCATCTTTGCCGACAGTCATGAGAATGCCTATATTCTTGACCCGGAACACCTAAACTTGATTGGAGTATCGTCCATCGACAATATTAATGTTGACGAGTCAAGCGGCCCAGTGAACGTTTATAACATTCAAGGTCAGTTGCTACGTAGCAATGTGGAGCGTGACCAAGCCACTCAAGGCTTGCCAGCCGGCATCTACATCGTGGGCGGCAAGAAAGTGGTGGTCAGATAGATATTTAAAGTGAAAAGGAAAGAGATTAGTCTTGACCTTCTTTTCCTGACGCGACAAACGGTAAACCATTTTTTATTAACATATAAACCACATTATTGCAGGCACCATTACACTCGACAACTCCAATGGTGACATTAATGCCGAGTATCCAAGTAATTTAGTAGCAACCGGCCTGGGCGTTGTTTATGACAACAACTTCAAACTATGCGCCATCGACTTCGGCACAGTTTATAATGAGTTCAAACTCAAGCCTGCTGTTCCGGCCGATCCGTTGCTCTATGAGGATTCTTGGTTCGACAGTGATGAGGAAGATGGCTACAGCTGCTTCGACTTCAACGTGAAGTCTGAAGATGTTGATGGCAACTACATCGACCCAACCCACCTGGTTTATAGCATCTTTACCGACGATGACCAACCATTCGTATTCCTTGCCGATACCTACATCAATGACCTCACCGACGATTTAACCGAGCTTCCATATGAAATATACGGCAACGGTTACGACTTTAACACAACCCGCATCTACTTCTATCGCACTAACGCCGACGACAACCCCATGTTCACCCAGCGCATTGGCATTCAGGTGCACTACGACGTGCCTGTTACAGGCGATGACGGTTCAACTACTGTAGTTCGCAACTCATCCAATATCGTTTACTGGTATCTGCAACCCTCGGCAATCACCGATGTCAAGACCGAGCCTGCAACCACCAGTGGTGACAATGCTTATTACAACCTGATAGGACAGCGCTTCAGCAATGCTTCGGGCCTGCCGGCAGGCATATACATCCACAAGGGTAAGAAAGTGGTGATTAAATAGAACTTTTAGAGGTGGAAGATTTTAAATGTTGGCGTAACATTTAAGCTCTCTACTAAAAAAACTACACATTGAGGCGTGTCGAAAATAATGCGACACGCCTCTTTAATTTTTTATTTCCAGAACCAAGTCTAAAAGTTCTCAAGTGGTTGATAACAGGCACTTTGAATAAAGGGCAAAAGGAGTTTTCGGGGTTTTTAAGCTATTTTTTTCATTATATAAAGTTAATTTATTACTTTTGCAAGTTGAAGTAACTTTTCACAATAATATTTTTTAAAACAATGATAATGAAACGTTTTCTCACCTTGTCGCTGGCTTGTGCAGTTGCCCTTGCGACTTGGGCTGTTCAAGTCAACACTACCGCTGGCAACTTGTCGCAAGTAGTGACCGACAACAGCATCAACCAACTCTCAATCACCGGCACCATCGATGCTCGCGACTTCAAGTTCATGGCAAGTGAACTCAGCAACTTAGTATCGCTAAACTTGACCAACGCTGAGATAGTTGCCTACAACGACAAGCAATCGCCACTGTTCTTCAACGTCACCAACTACGAGGCCGGCACAATCCCTGCCGGGGCGTTCATGGGCAAGAAGTTGCGCAACGTGCTGCTTCCCTCATCGCTCAAGAGCATTGAGCTTGCCGCATTTGCCGGTTGTGGCGACTTGGAGGTCATCACGTTTCCACAAAGTCTCGACACAATTGGCGCTTACGCTTTCAGCGCATGCAACAAGCTGCGCACAATCGCCATTCCACAAAACTTGAAATACTTGGGCGACGGTGCTTTCTCGCGTTGCGACGGTCTCAAGTCGGCCACAATAAAACCGGCTATTGATTTTGCCGTTGGCAAGGATGCTTTTCAGGACTGCAAGTCGCTCTCAAGCCTCACTCTGGGTCAAAACGTTACTGAGATTAAGGCTGGAGCCTTTGCGGGATGCTCCTCATTGAGTGCGCCCGTGATTGAGCAAAGTAGCAAGCTCGGCAGTATTGCCGAGGCGGCATTTGCCGGGTCGGGCCTGGAGACAATCGCTCTTGACCAATGTAACAATCTCGTCAGCGTGGGCATGTGGGCCTTTGCCAACACCCCGCTCAAGAATGTGGCACTGCCGCAGTCACTCGAATCGCTTGGCGACGGTGCATTCTACTACAACCTCGACATGGAAACCATCGACCTGCCTGCAGGCATCAACAGTCTTAGCGACTACTTGCTTGCCGGTAACAACAACGTGATTACCGACCAGCCAGTGAAAAACGGCGTGACAAGCATTGGAGACTATGCGTTTTATAACTGGGATGAGATTCAAGAATTCATCTTTCCAGCAAGCGTGCAGCACATCGGCACTAAAGCAATGGCCGGACAAGTGAACCTGAATCAAGTGGTTGCCGAGCCCACCACCGTTCCCGAACTTGGCGACGAAGTGTGGGCCGGAGTGCCTCAGCACCGCATTCCCCTCAAGGTCGATGCCAGTGTAAAGGACGACTACCGCAGCGCCGAGCAGTGGATGGAATTCAAGATAGAAGACATCCCCACAACTATCAACGATAACGTGGCCGACGCCACTTCAAGTGTGCGAGCCCACTTTAGCGGCACCGTGCTTGTGGTCAACGCCACAGCAGCGATTGCCAAGATTTCGGTCTTCGACACCCGTGGTGTTCTGCTCAGCGCAACCACTCCTGCCACCGAGCAGGCTCAAGTGGAAACAGCTAATTTCACCGGAAAGTTCTATATCGTTAACGTGATACTCTCCGACGGAACCAAGCACACATTCAAGCTCGTGCGATAATATTTATAGCTCAAAAGATTCACCTATAATTAATATGGGCAAAAATAAACTAAAGAAGTTTGCCGACATGGAGACGTTCTCATGCGTCTTCCAGTATCCATTTGCAGTTCTCGAGGAGCAAGGATTCCCCATGAAAGGCAAGTGGAATGAGATGTATTTTCACAATAACAATCCCATCGTTCTTGAGCTGGGTTGCGGCAAGGGTGAATATGCCGTGGGCCTAGGCAAAAAGTTCCCCACGAAGAACTACATAGGCGTAGACATCAAGGGGGCGCGCATGTGGACCGGCGCCAAGGTGGTGGAACAGGAGCAGTTGACCAACATAGCCTTCTTGCGCACCAGTATTGAACTTATTGACCGGTTTTTCGCTCCGGGCGAGGTTGCCGAGGTGTGGATTACCTTCCCCGACCCGCAGATGAAGAATGCCAACAAGCGTCTTACCGGCACTCGGTTCTTAAACAATTACCGCAAGATTTTGGCACCGGGCGGCATCGTGCACCTCAAGACCGACAGTCCATTCCTCTACACCTATACTCATGAGCTCGTCAAGCTAAACGGGTTAGAAACGCTAGTCGACACAAGCGACCTGTATAGTAGCGGTCTTGCCAACGACATCCTCGAAATCAAGACCCACTACGAGAACCAATGGCTGCAACGCGGTCTCACAATCAAGTACATCAGCTTTGTGCTACCGCAAGAGGGTGAGCTCCAAGAACCCGACATTGATATTGAGCGTGACACCTACCGCAGCTATGGAAGAGGCGAAATACAGATGCCACAGATTTTTGACAATAACAATCAACAATAATATAAACAACCCTAAAAAACGAAACATAACAATGGAATTATATCCTAACCTGATTCTCGACGCATTGCGCACCGTGCGCTACCCAGGCACCGGCAAGGACATCGTGACAATGGGTATGGTGGAAGACGATATTCGCATCGACGGCAACCGCGTGTCGTTCTCACTCATATTCGAAAAAGCAACCGACCCATTCCTGAAGTCGATAGTGAAAGCCTGTGAAGCCGCAATCACCACATTCATCAGTCCTGAGGTTGACATCAAGGGCAACATCGCCATCAAGACACCAAGTCCCGAAGCTAAAGCCAAGGACAATAATCCTCTTCCCGGCGTGAAAAACATCATTGGCGTGTCGAGTGGCAAGGGCGGAGTGGGCAAGTCGACTGTGGCATGCAATCTTGCCGTGGCACTAGCGCAGCAGGGCTACCGCGTGGGCTTGCTCGATGCCGACATCTTTGGCCCAAGCATTCCCAAGATGCTGGGGATAGAGGACGAGCAACTCTACATGGAGGAGATTGATGGCAAGAAACTCATCGTGCCTGCCGAGAAATTTGGAGTTAAAGTTCTATCTATAGGCTTTGTTGTGAACAAAGAGCAGGCCGTGCTGTGGCGCGGAGCCATGGCCAGCAATGCCCTCAAGCAACTCATCACCGAAGCCAACTGGGGCGAGCTTGACTACTTCGTCATCGACATGCCCCCCGGCACTAGCGACATACACCTGACACTTGTTCAAACCCTGGCCATTACCGGCGCAATAGTTGTCACCACACCACAAGAGGTGGCACTGGCCGATGCCCGCAAGGGAATCTCAATGTTCATGGGCGAGCATGTGGGAGTCCCTGTGCTTGGCATTGTTGAGAATATGTCGTGGTTCACACCGGCTTCTCACCCCGACGAGAAATACTATATCTTCGGCCGCGACGGCGGCAAGGTTCTTGCCGAGAAACTCAACGTGCAACTGCTGGGCCAAATTCCGCTTGTAGCCAGCATTTGCAAGGGCGGAGACGACGGTGTGCCCGTCATCCTGCAAAACAGTGTGTCGGGCGTGTCGTTCCTGAAGTTGGCCAATGCCGTGTGCGATGCCATCGACCATCGCAACGCCACCCTTCCTCCCACCAAGCGCGTTATAACTCATTGACATTTTACTAATCTACAACGTTTTATACCATCAAAATCATGAAAAAGATTTTTTTACTTTTAGCAGTTGTAGCCGTGGCACTTAGCGGCTGTAACAAGGTGCCCATCTCGGGACGTAATCAACTGAACCTTGTGTCGGACAGCGAGGTACTGCAATCAAGCCTTGCTTCCTACAAGGAGTACATGTCAAAAGCCTCAAAGTCGACCCAAACCGTCAAGAGCGAGCAGGTTACTCGCGTGGGCAAGAAGATTGCCGCAGCAACCGAGAACTACCTCAAATCCAACGGCATGGCCGACCAAGTACAAAACTTCGCATGGGAATTCAACCTGGTGAAGGATAGCGAGATTAACGCCTTCTGCATGCCTGGTGGCAAGATTGTGGTGTATGAAGGAATTATGAATCTGGTTTCGAGCGATGACGAGCTCGCTGTTGTTCTCGGCCACGAGGTTGCTCACGCTGTGGCAAAGCACAGCAATGAGCGCTTGAGCCAACAGAAGGCTCTGCAATATGGCGGCGCTATTCTTGGTGCTATAACTCAAGGCTCGAGCCAAACCACTCAAACCATCGCCAGCCAGGTGTTCGGTCTTGGCGCAAATTATGGTGTTATGCTCCCATTCTCACGCAAGCACGAAACCGAGGCCGACAACATTGGCCTTGTGCTGATGACCATGGCAGGTTATAACCCCGACTGCGCACTCACCTTCTGGCAGAAGATGAGCGCCAATGGCTCTAACAAACTTGAGATCTTGAGCACTCACCCAAGCGACGCCACACGTATCGCCAACCTTCAGAATCAAATTCCAAAGGTTAAACAGCAATTTGGCGCCTACATCAAGGCCTCAACTCCTGCCGCCTCAACCACCAAGACCACTTCAACCAAGAAATCATCAAAGAAATCCAGCAAGAAGAAATAATTATTTCTCCTTAGCCTATCCAAAATGAGCCGCACAGCATCAACATTGCATGTGCGGCTCATTTTTATTATGGTGCAACAGTTTTTATTTGATGTCTATTTTTGTGCGGTGCAGGCGGGGCTTGCAATAGGTGGTCTCATTCTTCTTTACTTCCACCTTCTCGATAATACTCTCATAGCCTGGTGCGTCATAGATGAGTGAATACTTGCCCGGCTTGAGGTAGAAGAACCCAAAGAAGCCGTTCCACTCGTTGTCGACCTTGTAGTGCCTGATTCTCACGTTGCGCTCGTTAAGCAAATACACCACAGCACCGTTGAGAGGCTTCCACTGGTCGTCGCTGCCGTCAACATAGTTAAAGCAAGGATCGTCGACGCGCTCATCGGCACTCTTAAGGGTGCCGGCTATGTAGCCATGCTTCTCGGGCTTGCCCTTGAACCATGCGTTGATGCCACGGAAGTGGCGAATGCCCTCCATGCGGCAGTAGTCGCGGTTCATCAAGCGCTGACGCTCAGGCTGGTAACTGTGGAAAGAGCCCTCAACCAGGAAGCTGGGCACGCGGTGCTTGAGCACTGCCAGCCAGCCGGTATAACCAAGCGCATTGGGCTTACCCGGAGGTGTTCCACCCATCCAAGAGAGGTCGCCGGCAATGTAGCGGTCTTCCATCGACGAGCTTGTCCACACCGTGAGCGGATTGTTCCACATGTAGGGATAGGCCACTGTGGCACGATCGATGCTACCCTTGGCATAATCATTGCCAGTCTCACCACGATACATGTAGAGCAAGTAGTTTACCTTCTTGCCATCACCACCGCCGGTGGCATTGCTGTGCAAAGCGATAAAATAATCGGGATTTATCGAATCTACCTGACTGGCAATCTTAAACAAGTCGATGAGCTGCTGTTGACCATTCTCGTCGGCATAGGTCTCAAAGCGGTCATTAACCGTGGCGTTCTTATCACCCTCGGCAACCCATCCGTTGCGTGTGCGCGACATTATCACCTTCGCTCCCGCGGCTTGCAAGCGGTCGCGTAACTCAAGTCCCTTCCACAAGCAAGTCTTCGATTCAAAGAAGCTCATGGTGTCCATCTCCTGATAGTTCATGGTGGCATGTGGCCTGTCGTTGATAGTCCAACCGCCATGACCGGGATTCACATAGATTACCTTACCCTTTAGTCCCTTGGCAGCCGCCGGTGCAAGGGCAAGCATCGCAGCGGCTAGTAGTAGTGTGATTTTTTTCATGATACTGCAAAGTTACATAATAATTTGCTACCTTTGCACCATCATGCATAATATATTTTCAAGAAAAATAATTTTATGGTCCATTGCCACAATAGGCATTCTTGCCTGCATTATGGTAATAGGTGCCAGTTTCTATATGCTTGACTATGCCATCGCGCCCTATCATCGCCCCAAGCAAGAGGCAATGGAGCGCTTCTTCAAGCGTGAACCGGCGAGCATGAAGAGCTGGGTCGACTCACTCGAGCGCAATCATTGCTTGCGCGACACGGCAGTGAACTTCGATGGACGCGGCACCATGCATGCCCTCATGCTCAACGCCACCGAGCCAAGCAACAAGGTTGCAATCGCTGTGCATGGCTATAAAGACCGTGCCGAGTCGATGCTCCACATCGCCGACATCTACCACAAGATGGGCTACAACGTGCTGCTACCCTATCTCTACAGCCATGGCGAGAGCGAGGGCGACTACATTGGCATGGGATGGGACGATGCCCAAGATGTAATGCGATGGATGGAAATTGCCAATGCCAAGTGGCGTGGCACCTCGGCATCGACACAGATGGTTCTCCATGGCATCTCGATGGGTGCCGCCACGGTGATGTGCATCAGTGGCGAGAAGTGCCCCGAATATGTAAAATGCATCGTTGAGGATTGTGGCTACACCAGTGCCTGGGACGAGTTTGCAAGCGAGCTTCGCAACCAGTTCGATTTACCCGAGTTTCCATTGCTCTACACCTGCAGTGCGCTGTGCAAACTGCGTTACGGCTGGAGTTTCGGCGAGTGCTCACCACTGGAACAGGTCAAGAAATCAACCTTACCCATGCTCTTCATTCACGGCGATGCCGACACCTTTGTGCCATTCCCTATGCTTGACAAGCTTTACCAAGCCAAGCAACATGGCTACAAGGAGAAATACATTGCACCAGGCTCAGAGCATGCCCGCTCCTTCACCAACCACCCCGAGCAGTACACCCAGCGAGTGAAAAACTTTACTAAACGCTTTATAAGTTAATCTTTCGCAAATGCCCACTCTCATTGTCATAACCGGTCCCACTGGGGTGGGAAAAACTGCGGCGGCGATTGAGCTGGCGCAGCATTTGGGCTGCGACATCATCAATGCCGACTCGCGGCAGGTGTTCAAGGGTATCCCCATTGGCACCGCGGCACCCACGCCACAGGAACAAGCTCTTGTGCGACACCATTTTGTACAATTCAAGGAGCTTGACGAATACTATAGTGCTGCGCAATTTGAGAGCGATGTGATGGCACTACTGCCACAGTTGTGGACGCAGGGCAAGTGGGCAGTTATGTGCGGCGGCTCGATGATGTATGTCGACGCGGTGTGCCGCGGCATCGACAACATCCCCGACATCTCACCACTGGTGCGTCAGGCGGTGAAACAACAGTGGCAAGAACAAGGCCTGGAGCCATTGCTCGCCGAGCTTGAGCGCCTCGACCCTGAATACTATGCCATAGTCGACAAGAAGAACCCTAAGCGTGTGGTGCATGCCATCGAGGTTTGCCGGCAGACGGGCGTCACTTACACCTCGTTGCGCACAGGCAGTGCCAAGGAGCGTCCTTTCAATATAATTAAGGTGGGCCTGAACTTGGAGCGTCCCACCCTATTCGACCGCATAAACCGTCGTGTGGACCTAATGCTTGAGGCCGGGCTAGAACAAGAGGCGCGCAGCGTGTATCACCTGCGGCACCTCAACTCGCTCAACACCGTGGGCTACAAGGAAATGTTTGCCTACTTCGATGGCACAATGGATTTCACTACCGCCCGCGAGCGCATCAAGAAGAATACCCGCGTCTACGCCAAGAAACAACTCACTTGGTTCAAACGCGACCCCAACATCATGTGGTGCAAACCGGGCGATTGCTGCAACACTGTGTTTAACCTGATTAAAAACAAGTCATGAAATCAAGCCGACCCTTAACGCCCCAAAATGCCTACCTGAGGCTCACAGCACTGTGTGCACGCTGCGAACAGGCCGAGGGCGACCTGCGACGCAAGTTACACGACTGGGGTATTGCGCCTGCCGATGCCAATGCCCTAATCGATAGGCTCAAGCAAGAACGCTATCTTGATAACGAGCGATTCGCACGCGCCTACTGTCGCGACAAGTTGCGCTTCAACCACTGGGGCCGCACCAAAATAGCGTACATGCTCAAGAGCAAAGGCATTGAGCAAGACATCATCGACAATGCGCTCAGCGAAATTGATGACGAGCATTATAAACAAGAGATACTCGACACACTCACCGCAAAGGCAGCGACTCTAAAAAACAAAGATCCACAACAGGCACGCGCCGCCTTGTTGCGATTTGCCGCCTCGCGAGGCTTTGAGCCAAGCGAATTCTACCCTGTCGTGTCACGTTTAATTAACAGTAGCGATAATGAATATTAAAGACCTCATAAGCAGCGCTATCGACGTGGTGATGCCGGCCTCTTGCTCGGTGTGCGGCAAGCCACTAGGCACAGGCGAGAAGTTCCTGTGCCGCAAGTGCCTGCTCGAGCTGCCTCGCACTCACTATGAGGAAATCAATTTCAACCCCTTTGAACAGTTAATGGCCGGCAAGATTCCTGTGGAGCGATGCGCCAGCTACTTCTTTTATCAAAAGGGCGACCCCTACGCCTCAATCCTGCACGACATCAAGTATCGCAACATGCCCACTATGGGCCGATGGCTCACTGAGCGCGCAGCCAAGCAGATGAGCGGCAGCCACTTCTTCGACAGCATTGAGGCAATAGTGCCTGTGCCATTGCACTACACCAAACTCGCAAGCCGCGGCTACAACCAGAGTGAATACTTGGCAAAAGGGGTGTCAAGGGCCACAGGAATCCCCGTCATCAAGGCCATCAAGGCCGTTAAAGAACATTCTACTCAAACCCACAAAGACGCTGTGGAGCGACAAAAGAACATTGAAGGAGCCTTTGCCGTGAGCAAGCGGCACATTGCGGGCCTGCAAGGTAAGCACGTGCTCATTGTTGACGACGTCGTGACCACCGGTGCCACCCTGCTAGCCTGTGCCACCGTTCTTCACAATGCAATTCCCGAAGCCCGCATCTCATTATTTACACTTGCCGCCGCTCAACTGGAATAAAAATAAAGGCGAACCCTAATGTGGATTCACCTTAAGTATACTTTGTGATAACTGTTCTCACAAGTAATGCACTCTTGAGAACATTATTTACAGGTCACCAAATGGAAGCTTGGCAATGACTTCACCCAGTTGCTTGGCTCCGTCCTTGAGTTTTCCGCCCACCATGGCGCGTAGCATCATGGGGAGCTCAATATTAATCTCGGTAACGCTGCCGGTGTGGCTATCGTCGATGGGCTCAAGGTTCACCGTGAGGCCAAAGGGTACCGGTGATTGCAAGGCTGTATATTTAACCAGGCTTGGTTCCACGCTCTCGGCAACGCTGAGCTTAAGAGCTCCCATAGGCGACTCGATGCTGATACCGTCGTCCTCAAACTTCACCTTATCCAAGTGTTCACGAGCATCCTGTGGCAAGCGGTCGATGTTTTCATCAAGATGAGCCTTAAACACCCGCGGGTCGCTCAACTTATTATATATCACATTGATATTATAATCAATAACAACCTTATCACTCTTGTAACTTTCCATTTTCTATATTTTATTGATCTTATTATTCCTGAATTTTCGCAACTATTGTCCCTCAGTCAACCTTTAGCGCCTCGGGAGTCCAGTTCTCGGGGTCGTCATGCCACAACTCAAACACCTGGGCATCACCAGGCTTGATACAACCGGTCTCGACAGCAGCCTCAAGCATAGCGTTGAAAGTGGTGAGTGTGAGTAATTGCAAGCCTTCCTCATTGAAAGAACTTATAGCTTCTTCAAACTCGTAGGTAAACATTGCCACCATGCCAAGCACCTCGCCACCGGCCAGTTGCATCTCGTGCATCGCCTTGATAGCGTTGTGACCGGTAGAAACCAAGTCTTCGATAAGCACCACTTTCTGCCCCGGCTTGAAGTTTCCTTCAATCATGTTCTCCAAGCCATGGTCCTTGGGTACGTTGCGTAAATACACAAATGGCAACCCCAGCGTGTCGGCGACAAGAGCCCCCATAGCAATCGATCCCATCGCAACACTAGCCACGACCTCGGCATCAGGGAAGTTCTCCAATATGAGCCGTGAGAGCTCCACTTTAAGGAATCGGCGCACGTCGGGATAGGAAAGAGTTATCTTGTTGTCGTTGTAGATGGGTGCGTTCCAGCCGTTGCCCCACAGGAAAGGTCTCTCGGGCTGAAACATAATCGCATTTATTTTAAGCAGGCGTTTAGCCAATGTAATGTCGAGTTTCTCCATTTATATAAGTGTTGGGTGTTTGGGATTAAGATTTGATTAATTTGGCGACAAAATTACAATAAAAATGGCTTAATGCATAAAAATCTTGCTCACAAATTATATGTTTTTAGTCATTTTTTTATACTTTTGCACTATGAAGAAATCCAACTATAACATCACCATGGCTCGCTTGCTGCTCACAGTAGTGGCAATGGCGGTAGCCGTAGTGATGGTCTTCAGTTATGCTCATCCCAGCGAGAATGCCACTGTGCGCAAGCCCATCAAGGTGATGGGAGGCAGTGCCAACATCAAGGCGATGTATCGCTTTCACGACATTAACGACACCCAGATTGTTGCAGCACAAAACTTTGGCATTGAACCGCTTAAGGCGCGCATCAATATCGACAGCGCGCTCACGAGCCAACTGCAGATGGTGGAAACCAGCAACGCTTTCAAGATTGATAAACTCACTCACTCGGTGCCCTACCTCACTCCCGGTGCCGCACAGCTGCTGCACACTATTGCCGGCAACTTCCAGGACAAACTGCGTAATCAAGGGTTGGCGCAATATCAGTTTATAGTGACATCACTGCTGCGCACCGAGGACGACGTGCGCCGCCTTGTGCGCGTGAACCGCAATGCCGTGAGGAAGAGTTGCCACATGTATGCCACCACATTCGACATAGCCTATAATTGCTTTGAGAAAGTGGATAGTATGCCCGACTTCGAAGGCGCCGATGCCAATCATCGCATCCTTGTCAACACACTGGGCGAAACCTTGAAAGAGCTGCGCGACAGCAACCGCTGCTATGTCAAGTTTGAACGTGGCCAGCCCTGTTTCCACATCACTACTCGTCAATAATAATTTACCATAATTACTAACTTTTTTAAAATCGATTCTAATTATGAAAAAGTATTTAGCCGAAATGGTGGGCACTATGGTGCTCGTTCTCATGGGCTGCGGTGTTGCCGTTAGCCTGGGTTGTGACCCCGTTAACAACATTCCAGCTGTGGTGGGCACCGCGCTGGCATTTGGCCTCGCTGTAGTGGCAATGGCCTACACCATTGGTGGCATCAGTGGTTGCCACATCAATCCAGCAATCACACTGGGATGCTTCCTTACCAAGCGCATTAGTGCCAAGGACTGCGCCATGTACATGATTTTCCAAGTTATCGGAGCTTTCATTGGCTCGGCAATTCTCTACCTGCTCGTAGGCAATGTTGAGGGTATGGAAGGCACTGGAGCCAACGACCTGCAGGAGGGCGTGAGCGTGCTTGGCGGCTTGCTGGCCGAAATCTTCTTCACTTGCGTGTTTGTGCTCGTTGTGCTTGGTGCTACCGCCAAGACTAACGGCGCTACCAACAACTTCGCCGGCCTGGCCATCGGTCTGTCGCTCGTTCTCGTTCACCTGGTGTGCATCCGCTACACCGGCACCAGTGTTAACCCCGCCCGTTCAATCGCTCCCGCCGTGTTCCAGTGCGGTACAGCGTTGACCAACTTGTGGATATTCATCGTTGGTCCATTTGTTGGCGCAATCCTCGCCGCCATCATCTGGAAAATCGTTGAGCCCAAAGAAGAAGCTTAACTAGCTATTGCTAAATAGCTCACTATCAAAGCTCCCGACCACCCGGCCGGGAGCTTTTCACATTTTAATACTAAATTTCTAGTCATTTAGAAAAAAATATCTACCTTTGCAACTATCGAAACAAACCAAAAAACCATGACCAAGAAATATTTCAGCGGCGTTATAATCATGCTCATTGCCATTGTGACGATGGGAGCTTGTGGACACAAGAAAACTCAAGAGACATCGGAACTGGCTCTCAAAGCGGCCGAAGTCGCCACCGCAATGGCTAAAAAAGTGGTGGAAAGTGACCATGCCGACACGCTGGCGATGCAAAACGCCATCCTTGAGGCCAAGGCTGAGCAAGCACAGTTCCAAGTGGCCGACGACACAGCCGCCATCAACAATTACAACCGCGCATTCAAGAAATATCTGCAACAGCACGACCCCGACTTGGCAAAGGAGATATTCATTGCCCGCCCCGACAACTTGCCCGAAGGTGAGCCATGGGATGAGTTTGAACAACTGGTTGAGGTCAAGAGTCATAACTAACCCCGACATCAATCTCCCTACACTTAACCAATGCAAAACTATAACCACTATCTCAACCTCATCAACGAGGCTATAGGCAACATCAAGTATCCCGAGCAACCTGCACAGCTTTATGCCCCCATCGCCTACACCATGTCACTTGGCGGCAAGCGCATTCGACCGGTGCTCACGCTCATGACATGCGAAGCCATGGGTGGAGACCCCAGCCACGCTATTAATGCCGCGCTGGGCATCGAGCTTTTCCACAACTTCACACTCTTGCACGACGACGTAATGGACCGCGCCCTCGTGCGTCGTGGCAAGCCCACAGTTCACGTCAAGTGGAACGACAATGTGGCAATCTTGAGCGGCGACGCCATGCTCACGATGGCCACTCAAATCGTATCGCGTGTTGATGACGACCTATTGAGACCTATTCTCGACCTGTTCAACACCACAGCGATGGAAATCTATGAGGGACAGCAGTGGGACATGGATTTCGAACAACGCTCCGACGTAACCGTCGATGAGTATATCAACATGATTCGCCTCAAGACCTCGGTACTGCTTGGATGTGCATGCAAGGCCGGTGCTATCGTAGCACACGCCGACGAGCGCAACGCCAGTCTCATCTACAACATGGCGGTGAACCTGGGTCTTGCCTTCCAGCTACAGGACGACTACCTCGACGTGTGGGGCGACCCTGCCACCTTCGGCAAGGAAACGGGCGGCGACATCAGTAATAACAAGAAGACGTTCTTGCTGATTAACGCCATGAACCGCGCCACCGGTGACGATGCTACCGAACTTGAGCAATGGCTCAATATCGACGAGTCGTTCCATGAGCAAAAGATTGCCGCTGTCACAGCAATCTATGAGCGACTGGGGCTGAAAGAGCTGTCGCGTCAAGCTATCGAAGATTACTCGCAGCGTGCCATCAATCTGCTGGCACAGGTTGACATGAGCGACGATGCTCGTCAAGCTTTCCAAGCGCTTATCGCCAAACTCATTAACCGAGAAAAATAACATGATTGACTCGCACAGCCACATTTATTGCAGCGACTTCGACAACGACCGCGACCTCGTGATTGAGCGCGCCAAGCAAGCCGCAGTGCGTCACATCGTGTTGCCCAACGAGAATCTTGAAAGCATCACTCAGGTGATGGCACTGCACCGCGCCCACCCCACCTACACCTCGGTGGCTCTGGGGCTGCACCCCGAGGATGTTGACGGCGATTTCATGCAGCAACTCACCGCCATGCGGCCGTTGCTCAACGAGCACAATCCTGTGGCTGTGGGCGAGATAGGAATTGATCTCTACTGGGACACCACTTGGCGGGAGCAACAAATGCAGGCTCTCGACATCCAACTACACTGGTGCAAGGAGCTGCAACTGCCATTCATCATGCACTGCCGCAACGCTCTCGATGAAATACTGAGCGTGATGGACAACTTTGGCGAAACGCTGCCACAAGGCGTGTTCCACAGCTTCACCGGCACCGTGCAAGAAGTTGAAGCAGTGAGGAAACGTGGCGACTTCTACTTTGGCGTGAATGGCATCGTCACTTTCAAGAAGAGCAACGTCAAGGAAATCTTGCCTGTGGTGGGGCTTGACAGACTGCTGCTCGAGACCGACTCGCCCTACTTGGCACCCGTGCCTAATCGCGGCAAGCGCAACGAGAGCGCCAACATTCCCCACATCGCCCGATTCGTGGCGCAACAACTGGGAAAGGATTTCGATGAAGTGTCGACCGCTACCGACAATAACTCTATCACATTATTCCGTCTTAAAATCACGTAATTCTTACCACCTCCAATGATCAGGAAAAACACATTGCTGGCAGTGATGCTGACAGCACTCACAGCCTTGAGTGTCACCGCGCTCGACATACCCAAAGGGACTTTTTACTTCGACAACTCACTCACGCAGTATTCAGTGGTAAAATTTGTCTTCGGCAGCTATTCGCAAGCCGAGAGCTACGTCCTCACCATGACCAATGAAGGTGACGACCTGTGGAGCATCACAATACCCGAGACAGTGACCGGGATGTACCGCTATGTCTTTGCCGAGACCTCGCTCCAAGACGGCAGGCACGACTCCACGTTCCCCGACCTGAAGGACTACATCAGCAACACTCTGGGCGAGATGCGCACCACCACATGCGAACTCACCATTCCTGTGGGATGGGTGTTCACGCCCACTAGCGGCGACAACTGGGCGTCAGGCTCGTGGAAACGGCCCGATGGCGAAGCAGCCTACTCGGGCACGTTGCCGGTGCTCTTCATTAACACCGAAAATTCCCAGCCCATCACGTCCAAAGACGACTACATCACCGCCGAATACTACATCGACAACATGGGCATTGAGGATATCAACAGCGTTGGGTCGAAGGATGCGCCCGAGCTCATGCAAATCCGCGGTCGCGGCAACTACACGTGGTCATCGTTCGACAAGAAGCCCTACCGCCTCAAGCTCGACTCCAAGCAGCCATTGCTGGGGATGAAGAGCAACAAGCACTGGGCACTCATGTCTAATGCCGATGATAACTTGAGTGGACTGCGCAACACCGTGGGCTATGAACTAAGCCGCATGATGGGCCTGGCATGGACACCAAGCCAGCGACCTGTGGAAGTAGTGCTCAACGGCGACTATATTGGGCTTTACATGCTCACCGAGACCATTCGCGTGGAGCCCGGCAGAGTGAACATCACCGAACAAATCGACTATGAAACCAGCCCGTTCAACGTGAGTGGCGGATGGCTCGTGGAAATCGACAACTACATGGAAGATGAGCAGGTGCGAACCATCGAGGGCAACGGGGTGAACATCTTCTCCACCTACAAGTCGCCCGAACTGTTGAGCGACCAGCAGCGCACCTATCTCACCGGGCTTATCAACGCTACCAATGCGGCTATCTATGTGAGCGACAAGACCAACAACTCATGGGAGCAATACATCGACCCCGACACGCTGGCATGCTTCTACCTGGTGCAAGAGTTGCTCGACGACACCGAGTCGTTTCATGGCAGTTGCTACTGGCACAAGGACCGCGGCAACGACGCGCGCATCATGTTCGGACCTGTGTGGGACTTTGGCAATGCCTATCATCGTGGCATAGGGCGTTTCATCTACGACCGCCCTGCATTCACGCAGACGTGGATTGGCGAGATTGCCAAGTACCCTCATTTCCAAGAGATTGTAAAGAAACATTGGGATCGCTTTGTTCGTTACCACTACAGCAAGATTGACGGTTTCATCAATGACTATATCGACCAAATCTACTATGCTACTCTTGCCGATGCCGGTCGATGGCCGCAATACGGCAATGCCGACATCATCAACGACCGCGATGTGTTTAAGGATTATTTTTTCCAAAAGTTCAACTGGCTCCTTGACCAGTGGGGAGCACCCACCATCATCAAGGGCGATGCCAATCTCGACGGCGTGGTCAATGCAGCCGATGTGACGATGATTTACAACATCATCATGGGCAATGGCGACACCGGCCATGAAAAACGCGAACAAGCCGATGTCAACAACGATGGTGCTGTTAACGCTGCCGATGTCACAGCCGTCTATAACATAATTCTGGGCAACGGACATAACGATGAGCCCGAAACCGACTTTGTCATCAATGTCAAGGCCTATGTGGCACCGCATCTTTACTCATGGATGTACTTCAACGGCGACAACTACATTCTCAACGGTGACTGGCCTGGTGAACTGATGACCGAAACCACCACTACACCCGATGGTGTCACCTGGTGGACACAGCGCATCACTACCGACCTCGATGCAATCAACATCATCTTCAACGCCGGTAGCAGCCGCAACCAGACAAGCGACATTAACAACTTGCATCGCGGTCGCCACTACTTCATCTACGATGGCAACAAGACCTACGAAGATGTAACTGAGCAGTACGAATAACGAGAAAAGGAAGAGCCGAGCTGTCTATCGCTGATAATGGGGCATTTCCTCGGGAATCACCATTGATATCTCAACCATTCCCGCCACCTTGCCGTCAACTTTCCACGGCGATTGGTAAATCATTTTGCGCTGCCCGTTCTTGGTGATTGTATAGGCATTGATGGTGTCGGTTTCCATCATGTGCCTAATCATCTGCTGCGAGCGCTCTTTGTGGCAGGGGAAGAGGTTCTGCCCCACCATCGACTTGCCGTCACGGTTAAACGTCTCGCGCGATTTCTCATTCATGTAGAGCACAGTGCCCTCGGTGTCGCACACCGTCACTGCGCAATGCAGTCCTTCGGCCCAATCTAGTTCCATAGTATGTGTTTTTTTGTCTTGTTTATTTAATTCTGATTTTTTGTCCTATATTAATCTTGTCAATGTTTATGCCGGGATTAACCTTGCGCAAGTCATTGATGCTCACGCCATAATGCTTAGCGATGCGGGTAATGCTCTCACCGCGCTTCACTTCGTGGTAAACGGGAGCTGCGGCGGCCTCGGCGGCGCGGGCTACTGCCTGGCGAGCTGCCTCTTGCTCGGCGAGTTTTGCTTTCTCTTGAGCCACTCGCTCAGCTTTCTGAGCTTGGGCTAGCTTGCGCGCCTGCTCTTCCTGCTCGCGAGCAGCTTTCATCGCCTTCACCTGCTCATATTCCTCGGGCAAGATTAGCAGCGTGCCTATCTCGTTGCCTTTAGTGTCGGCATAGAAATAACGCAGATTCTTGCGTTCGCGGGCGGCACTGGCAAGCAACAGATTAAAGTCAAGAGCCTCGGGAGCCTGTTTGAGCCATGCATCGCGCTTGGTCATCACAAAAGCGGGCACATTCACGTTCTCACGAGTGATGTAAGGCACTGTCACCGTGAGCGACACAGTGCTTGAGTCGGCGCTCATAGCCACTGCGCTCAAGTGCTCGTTGTTTCCTATGGGCAGGTGATGGCGTTTCACCACGGCACCGGCGGCCGCGGCATAGCTGGCGGCGCTCACAAGCCGGGTGGTGTCGACCTTGCACTTGAGCGAGCCCACGATGCGGGCTATGAGCGAGGGTTGGTCGGCACGATGGGCCATGATTACCATAAAGGTGCCAAAGCCGGCGTTGAATGTCACCGCCTCACACTGGTAATCATGATTATTGCTGCGTTTCTTGAACTCCACACACTTCCCCACAAAACCTGCCAGGCTGTAGTCAAAGATGCTTGAAAACTCCTGCGCCGAGCGGCAGAAGACATCTTTCTTCTCCACCACTTGGCGTGTGAGATAGAGTTGTGGGTCGAAAGCACCCTCCAGGTAGTCGACTCGGGCCAGCTCTAGTGTGGCACCCTGAGCGTCGAGGCGCGATATGTCGACACGTGCTCCATAGGGCCGCAGGGCGTCATCGTTGGTCAAGAACCAGCTATCGTCGGGCGTGGTGATTGAAAAATATTCATTCTCCACTGCTGCTCCCATGGCACCCATTGCCACAGTAGCCACCACCATTAACATTACAAAATATCGTTTCATAGCAATTCTAAATCTAATTTATTAACTCAAAACCATGCCATTTTATTGCCCTCCACCCCGCAACAAAAAGCCCCACAAGCACCACTCCCCGCAACAAAAAGCCCACCAGCACCACTCCCCGCAACAAAAAGCCCGGCAAGCACCACGGCAACAAGCACCCCGCCCCGCAGCCCCCCTGCAGCCCCCCTGCAGTCAGGTGGAGTATTGCGAGGCACCGCCTCGCAGCATGGGAAAATCAAGCTCAACCTTCACCCTCCACAATTCTCCTTGCCAAGTCGTTGAGCTGCATGCATTGCTCACGGGTTATAGCACGCCGGTCGTTGTGGTGCGGCCATGGCGCCACAAGCAGCAAGTTTCCAGCCAGGCAGGCGTCAAACTGTTTCCCGCTGGGTTTCCACATCGGCGAGAATCCATTCTCCAGCAGCACTATCATTCTAGCGCCTATCTCATAGGCGGCACGCATCACGGCTTTCTCGCCCGGGCTTATGCAAGGCGACACCAGCACAGCCCCCTCCATTGCACGCTTAATCAAAGCATTAACACGCTCTTCTATTTCCTTCTCGGTCAAGCTACGAGAACAACGCACCACCTCCTTGTCGGGATGCTCGAGCAAGTATTGATTGCCTGCTACTGCAACCTTTTCTTTACCTATTCTCACATCCCGCCGCACCACAAAGAACTCACGGTTATGCAACTTTGTCCACAAGCGCAACGGGTTGTTGTTAATATAGTTCTTCATGTTTTTCAACTGCCCGTCATGAGTCAAAATACTGTCTTGATAGCCATCTTCCCACAGAGTGCCTAGGCCCATCTCACGCGACACATCATTACACCCCTTTTTGAAACCATTAACCAAAACGCCCAAATGCTTCGGCAACTTTCTTCTCACATGGATTATTCCATGCAAGTGATCGGGCATTAGTTGCACATTATATAATTCAACCTCAGGATAATAAGTCGTTATTTCTCGCCAACAAGCCAGCACTTTGTGCCCTAGTACACTTGGCTCAACCCATGGAAGAGAATGGTTGTTGTCGGCATCATGCAAGGTGCCCAGAATTTTACGCCGTTCTTTCACCACAAGAGTGAGCATGTAGATGCAAGGCGCGCTATAGTCATGACCTGCCTTGCGGCGCTTCATCGACGGTGTCACCTCACACTCCCCCTTGTGAGAAGCCCACCACTGCTTGCGTTGTTCATTTCTTTTATCTTCCATATCGCAAAAATAGAAAAAAAGAAAATTCAAGGAAAGAAAAATGAGATTTTTTTTCAAGACAAAGCCCAGCATCACAGCCCCGCAGCCAGGTGATATATTGCGAGCCACCCCAAGCACTCCCCAAGCAGCACCCCGCAGCACCCCCCAGCAGTCAGGTGGAGAATTGTGAGGCACCGCCTCGCAACATCGCGCAATCGTTTGCAAAAAACCTTTTTTTAATTATTTACACAAAAAAGTTGCATTTCCAAAGCCTAATCTCTATTTTTGTAGTTTAATTAAAACCATAGCGCAGGAGACTGTGTTAACAACCATAAAATAATACATAAAAACATATCAACAATGAAAAAAATCTACTTAACTATTATCATGACGCTCATCTTCAGCTTCAGCGTCAACACCCTGGCTCAAGGATGGCCCGCCAACTACGGCGGAGTCATGCTCCAAGGCTTCTTCTGGGACAGCTATAAGGAGGCCCCGGACTGCAGCCCATTCGGACCATGGCAATATCACCAGAGCAACGAAGCCACTGACAACCATCATCCTGGCTACACATGGGCAACCATGTATGGTGCTGGTTGGAGCACCGGCGAGGAATGGCAAGTGCCCGTGACCACGTGGAGCAACCTGCTGGCTCACAAGAATGAGATCACCCCCTACATCGACCTGCTGTGGCTGCCACAGAGCGGCTCCACAGTGGCCGACTCCACCATGACCTACTACACCAGCAACGACAACAGCGGTCGTGGCGGCGTGCGCCCCTGGCGCAACGGCCAGACGTGGGGTTACAGCGATGGCTCCACCATCACCAACCCCGACTGCATGGGCTTTGTGCCGGTGTTCTACTTCCACCACGGGAAGAGCTACAACCCCGACGGCACACCCTGGACCTACACCGACAGCCAGGGCAAGGTGTGGACGCCCATGTCCTACTTTGGCACCGAGGCCCAGCTGCGTGAACTAATCTCCACCTTCAAGGCCGAGGGCACCGGAGCCATCGAGGACGTAGTTGCCAACCACCGCGGTGGCCTGGGCACCTGGAGTGGCGACAAGAACTCCATCGAGTTCCCAACCGAGTACTACAAGGGCACCTTCTGCCCCGAGGGTGAGTACATCGAGTGGAGCAGCGACGACGTGTGCAGCGACGACGAGAGCGGTCGCGGCACCGGCAACGAAGACTGCGGTGGCCGGGGTGAATGGGCACGCGACATCGACCACCACGCGCCCGCCACTCAGCAGAAGGTCATCAAGTTCCTCGACTACCTGAAGAACGACCTGGGCTACGTGGGCTTCCGCTACGACTATGCCATGGGCTTCGAGGAGAAGCACTTTGCCGAGTACAACACCACCCTGCGCCCCACCTTCAGTGTGGGCGAGTACTGGGGCTCAAAAGATAATATATCCAGTTGGATTCACAAGACCTACATGGAGGGCACCTACCAGAGCGCAGCCTTCGACTTCCCGCTGCAGAGCGACATCCGCGAGGCGTTCAACTACGGCAACTACCGCTACCTGAACAACTCGGGTCTCATCAGCGACCCGGTGCTTAAGCGCTATGCCGTGACCTTCCTCGACAACCACGACACCTTCAAGGACCTGCCCACCGACGGCTCCAACTACAATTGGAGTAGTGGCAAGGCCTATAACCATCGTGTGGAAAAGAATATCGTTGAGGCCAACGCCTTCATCCTGGCAATGCCTGGCACCCCTTGCTTGTTCTATCCACACTTCATGCACCCACAGTGGCACGACATCCTGTGCAAGCTCATCAAGGCTCGCCGCACTGCAGGCATCACCAACGAGAGTGAGCGCTCGGCTGCTGAACTGATTGACGATAATGGCATTCAGTGGGTAGTCACCGGAACTCACGGTCAAGTGTGCTTCCAGTTGGGCGACGCAGCCGATAAAGATGTTCCCAGTGGATTCACCACAGTGTGGGAGAGCACACCCGATAGCAACGGCAAGCGTGTGGCACGCTACAGCATCACCAGCAGCCTTGCCGACCAAGTTGAGGGCAACACCAAGAAGAGCCTCATCAACGGTTACCCCGTTATCGACCGCAACAGTTGCACCTTTAGCGGCTCGATGACTGTGAACGTTTACCCCTCGAGCGAAGGATGCACACTGGTTTACACCACCAACGGTCAAGACCCACAGGCCGGCGACGCTACCATCACCGAGAATACCCCTCTCAACTTCACCGACAACACCACCCTCAAGGTGGGCGTGCTGGTGGATGGCGCTGTTCCTACAAGTTCTATCGTCACTCGCCAGTATGTGAAGACTGCCACCACAAGCAACAAGATTAACTTCTATGTCAAGGACGACAATGCGCCCAAATTCTACGTATATTATGACGACGAGAACGGCACCCACAAGCCTCTGGGCAAGTGGCCGGGTTATCTCGCCACCGAGCAAGTGAAAGTGGGTGGCATTGACTGGTGGCACGTGCAGATGAACAAACCGGCCGTGCCCGTTAACCTCATCATCAACTGGGACGGCAGCCAAACTCCCGACATCACCGGTATCACCAGCGATGTGTTCTACACCGTGCAAAATGGTCAGCCCAACGATGTAACCAACACCTACATGCCAATGGTCGAGAACCCCTCGCTCTCAATCGACAAGGGCACCGGAACCTACCAGGGAGGCGTGACGGCAACCATCACTTCATCCTATGGCGCGGCGACTATCGTCTACACCACCGACGGCACCGAGCCCACCGCCAGCAGTTCCACCATCGCCAGCGGCAACACCGTCACCTTCAACACCACCGGCAACCACTACCTGCGTGCCGGCATCCTCAAGGACGGCGAGGTAATCAAGCAAGTGGCTCGCAGCTACTATGTGGAGAACGGCCACGGCAGCGGCGTGGACATCTACGTCAAGAACATGACCACTGGCGACGCACCTCACATCTACGCATGGAATGCTAGCGAAGAGGCTGTCACCACCACCTTTGAACAAGGTGGCGAGACTCTCACCGAGACCGCTACTAACTGCGGCCAGACCTGGTACAAGCGTCACTTCGACGAGGTGCCTGCCGGCCTGCTGTTCCTCATCACTGGCGCTAAGGACCAGTGCGCCAACATCAGCGGCCTGCAAGACGGTCACGACTACTACTTCTACTACTATCCTGGCGCACACTTTGGCAACCAAGGCTACCAGCCCGGCTACATCAATGTGACTGCCGACGCCAAGCACACTACCGACGTGAAGGCCATCACCGTGTTTATGTACGACAACGGCAATGCCGACTGGGCTAACGGCCTCAAGCTATATCCTTACACCAGCACAGGCGACATCTTCTGGAACTGGGCTGGCTCGTGGGCCGAGGCAGGCTTCCCCACCACCACCGTGGGTGGCCAGAGCTGGTACTACTGCACCTTCCTGGGCAAGGAGAGCATCAATGCCATCCTGTTCAACAGCAACAACAGCAGCGAGCGCTTCGAGGTGCAAGGTGTCACCAGCGACGTCTTCATCAAGTTCCCAGCAGCCAGCGACAACTGGTCAACTGGCACCAACGAGACTGAGACCTATGCACAGTATCTGCCCGCAGTGGAGACTCCCGAGGAAGGCACCGTCACTCCCGTTGAGGAAGCCCCCATCACTTCGATGGCAACGCCTGTGAGCGAGGAACTGTACTTCTACTTCGAGAACAGCAGCTACGGCTCACCCTATGCTTGGGTTTACAGCAGCACAAAGACCTATGGCGAGCATGGCTGGCCAGGCGAGGCACTGGTTGAAGTGGTGGGTACAGCTGCCAACGGCAACACCGTTTATCGCTGGACCTATCCCGCCGGCGTCGCTCCAAGCAATATCATCTTCAGCAACAAGGGCGCGTCTCAGACCGGCACTTTCGAATTCAAGAACGGCGGCTACTACACTACTGCCGGCTACCAGGGCACAGTGACAGGCAACCTAATGAGCCTCAAGGAGATGCTCAAGAAGGGCGCTGCTATCACCGGTCAAAAGTTCACCTTGAGCAACGACCTCACCTCGGTTCTTCTCTCGGCCGATGGCAAGAGCATCATTGTCAAGGACGGCGACGGCGAGGCCATCAACATGTCGCGCAACACCGAGGGCAAGCCAGTGCACCACACCATCGCCGACTGGAAATACAACCAAAGCAACTGGATTGAGTTTAAATTGCCACAGCAGGTGACCACTGGCGACAACATCACAGCTTTCAACAACAAGACATTGCTGGCGCAAACCATCGTGGGCACCGTGACCGATGTCATCAACCCCACCATCCGGCTCGATGCCAACCCGCTGCCGGTAAGCAACGCAGCTGCCTACGAGCCCAACAAGTATGTCACCGCCAACTTTAACACCGGTGACAACGCCAACCGCGCCTACTACTTTGTGGTGCCACAGGCGCAGGAATATGCCACC
>DGWL01000034.1 GCA_002396125.1 Porphyromonadaceae bacterium UBA4259 | reverse complement strand
GCGTCAGTCCAAAGATGGCATGGAACCCCTCGTCATTCCCCCAGTAAGGCGCACCGGGAATGGCATCGGCCAGCGAGGCAACGGCCATGAAGCAGAAGTTGGTGATAAATCCCGTCCATATCAAAATACTTACACGCCGATAGCCCCAAATCTCGCACACCACATCGTTGACAATGTAAGAAATGGGGAAAATCAGCAGCCCCCCGGTCAGATGCAACGATCCCAAAACCATTTGCTTCGTTTCGAGTATGTTGGATGCTATCAAGCACACCGTAAAGACGATGCTCAGCTGCATGAACAGCACTGACACCATGGGCTTATTTTTTTGTGTTATATCCATACAAAGTAATCGTTACTGCTTAGCATTAAGTTCTGGGATGCATCATGTTGATTGCATTTCTCCAATCACCCATTTTCGAATCGAAGATGTAGTGAGTCCAATAAAACCCGATTTGTCGTTCTAATTGCACCGCAAAGGTAGGCATTTTATCTCTACTTATGTCTGTTTTTCCGGGGATTTATTTTTCATGACCCTTTGGTAGTCATTCTATGCCTGTTTTCCTCTTTGCAAGCGCGCAGGGTCATGGCGATATTCACGTGCTCCACGTTGTCCGTTCCATGCACCACGCTCTCCACCAGACGCAGTTGCAAGAGGATTGCCTTCCTGTTTTCAAAAATCTGCTGCTCGGTGGTGCTTGACGCATTAGCGAGCAAGTCAGTGATGTTCAGAAGGAGTGAGCCGACTGTCTCAGGCGGAATCGACTCCTTCTCAGTCTCCACACGGAACGCGGAAATAAGTTGGGGCAATTGTGTGTGTCAATCACACTTGTTTTGATTTAGATTTGAGACAAAAGTTTCATGAAAGAGTTGTGTGCCAAAAAACACCATATTTAGCAAATAAATTGTAACTTTGTAGCTACTATGACACGAGAAGAACTGATATTGGACTGTCGTTATTATAACGGCGAGGATGAACCGCCCATAGGGACAGATGAACTTATGTGGGGATATGAAGAAGCATGGGTGAGAATGGTCTTGGAAAACAGCCCTACTCCCCAGAAATGTATAGACTATTACACAAGAGGGTAAGATTTGCCGTCCATTTTGCCTTACGAAAAAGATGGCACGCCTTTAGGGATAAAGGCTATTCTCTGGAATAGATGTGATCACTGGTCGGGATATGAGGCAGTAACAGCCGAGAGTTTTATTCGATGGTATCAAGAACATTATGTGAAAGATACCAAGACTCATCGCCAATTACTGAACAATCAGTGATTGTGGCCATAATCTTTTGATAATGCTGAACATAGAGTGCCCATTAACGAGCATGCGTCATAACAAAGTTCAAACGCGTTTAACTTCGCACTCAGCTTGCACGAGAAGTTGTGGCACGGCCTATTCAGATAGGTCTTCGTTGGACATTGCCTATGAGCACCTCAAGGTCACAAATTCAGATTTTAAGATTTACAATAATTTTTGCAATCTCTTTGCGTGCGGCACTGCCTTCGGGGCATGGCCATCATATAATAGGCACATAGTCTTGATAAGTTCTCTTGCATGTGAATTAATTGTTTTGTACCTTTGCCCTATCACTTTATCATTAACAACTGTCATTAATTGAGCTAAGGCATCCATGCAGAACATTTATCTCTTTAATCCACAGAACGATCTTGCGCTAGCAACCGGGGGCATCAACTATGTAGCTCCACCCTTTGCCCTGCAAATGGCTCAAGACCTTGCTGTTTTGCCGGCTTTCATTGCCGAGCCAGGGTCGTTGCTCATCACCGACAGCGATGAAGACGCTCAATGGCTGCAATGGCTCAACAGCACCCTTGGCATCGCAGTGAGAGCCATCAAGCGCAACGACCTGCGACGGCTTGAAGGCGATTATCGCGTGATGCCATGGGGATGGTGCCTCGACCTGAGGCGTCGACTGGTGAAATGGGGCGCTCGCCGCGATTGCTTGCCATCGAAGGACCTAATTTACCACCTGCGCGGGCTCTCTCACCGACGCCTTAGCATCAACATCCACTTGCGGCTGCGTGAACTGCTCCAGGGAAGCTGTAGCCTTAGCGATTGCCCATTGCCTGTAGAGCTGGCAGTGCCCGAGGAAGTTGAGGCATGGGTAAACAACCATCCTCATTGCTACATCAAGTCGCCGTGGTCGAGTAGCGGCCGAGGCATTTATCATGCCACCGGTGGCTGGACTGCCGAAATGGAGCAATGGTGCCGTGGCGCTCTGAAGAAGCAAGGGTCGGTGCTGTGTGAGGTAGCTCTCAACAAGGTGATAGACTTTGCCGTTGAGTTCCATGTCATGGGAGGCAAGTGCCGCGCGAGCGGCTACTCGATTTTCAACACCGATGCCCACAGCCAGTATTGCCACGGGCTAGTGGCACCTGCCACTGAGCTCCATGGCCGCATCACGGCTCTATATCTCGGGCTCGACAAGGTGGTGGCCGCCCTCTCTCAAGTTATTGATGAGATGGTGGCGCCCCACTACACCGGCTGGCTGGGAGTGGACATGATGATTTATAAAGAAGAGGTCAGAGGAGAAAAGGGAGGCAGTAAGCAACAAGACACAGCCCTCAGGCTCAACCCCTGCGTGGAATTGAACCTGCGCCCCACAATGGGAGCTGTGACCAGTCGCCTGGGCGACATGCTGCTGGCCCCAGGCATCACAGCCACCTTCAGCATTGAACAACGCTCAAGCAACACGGAGCCATGGCCCCGACATCCCCAGCCTGTGATAGAAGGCGGTCATCTCACCGGCGGCACATTGTGCCTCACCACCGCTAGCAATCAAGCCCTCTATCGCGCCATTGTGAGTGTCAACCCCTAGAAAATTTATGTGGCTGGCAAGATGTGTAGCATCTTTTTTTGTGGAAACTCAGGTAAAAACTTGGCTATTCACTCTAAACTTGCACAATTTTTTTTACCTTTGCCATTGCTTTTTCTATAACAACATTTTTCAAAACTATGGACTTTAGCAAGATTCGCGCAATAGCCTTCGACGTCGACGGAGTGCTCTCGCCATCGACAATAGCGATGGGCGAAGACGGTCAACCCATGCGCATGGTGAACGTGAAAGACGGCTATGCCATACAGCTGGCGGTGAAAAAGGGTATCAAGATTGCCATCATCAGCGGCGGGCGATCAAAGGCCGTGGCACTACGCTATCGAGGCCTGGGAGTGGAAGACGTCTACATGGGTGCAGCTTTCAAATTGCCGGTCTTTGAGCAGTGGCTCGAAGATGCCGGGCTCGATGCCGGCGAAGCCATATTTGTGGGTGACGACATCCCCGACCTCCACGCGATGGCTGCGGCAGGCATCAGCGTGGCTCCTGCCGACGCTGCCCGTCAAGTGAAAGAAGCCGCCACCATCATCTCTCCCTGCGACGGCGGCCATGGCGTGGCACGCGACATAATCGAGCGAGTGCTTGCCGCCCGAGGACAGTGGATGGACGACGAGCACGCCTTCGGCTGGTAACCACATCTCACCTTTCATATCTCATTTCTCACATCATGACTTCTCACTATGCTACTTGACCGGCTCAAAAAATATAACGTTACACTGGCGAGCAACTCGCCACGACGCAAGCAGCTGCTTGCCGACCTGGGCATTAACTTCCAGGTGAGAGTAAAGAACGATATCGACGAGAGCTATCCCCCCGACTTGCCGGCGCTAGAAATCGCCGAGTACATTTCGCGCAAGAAAGCACAAGCCTACAGGCAACACTTGCTCCCGAGCGACATCGTCATCACTGCCGACACCGTTGTCGTCCTCAACGACCACGTGCTGGGCAAGCCCACCAGTGCCGCCCACGCCTGCGACATGCTGCGTGAGCTCTCGGGCAAGGTACACAAGGTTGTCACCGGCGTCACCATCACCATGAAAGACCGCCAGCGTTCTTTCAGCGTGACAACCGACGTAGAGTTTGCCACACTCAACGATGACGACATCTCTCACTACGTGAACCGCTACAACCCCATCGACAAGGCCGGAGCCTATGGCATCCAGGAGTGGATAGGCTGCATGGGCGTGCGGCACATCAACGGCAGCTTCTACAACGTGATGGGACTGCCACTGCACCGCCTCTACAACGAGCTTGACAAGATGATTTAGAAACACATATAGGAAAATATATAAACAGTTTCTTTTTCACACGACTAGATAAAAATTAGGGCGCATCACCTAAAAAGCGATGCGCCCTGATTGTTGTTGCTGCCGCGGCAGCAGGATTTTATTTGAGAATGAGACGGAACGACACATCCTCGCTTGCGCCTCCATTAACCTCAATGTCGTTGAAGTCGCGCTTTGTCACAGTGCAGCGTGCGGCGCTCGACGAGCAACTTCCACCACGGCGAGTGAGGCCATAGGCACTGACCGTGGGCGAGCCCGAGGGATCCACCTCGCCATCGGCTGCCCAACTGTAGTCCATCGAGAAATTGTCGGTCGTGACCTCATGCGCGTTGCCGCTCATGTCATAGAGCCCCAGCTCATTGGGAGCCTTGAGCTTGACGTCATGCACGAGGTTGTCGCTATTGTTCCAATACCATGCCACATCATTGATGTTGTTGCTGCCGGCATAGGTATAGCCCAGGCTCTTCACGCCACCGCGCGCCGCCCATTCCCACTGAGCCTCGGTGGGAAGCATGAAATTCATGTCGGCGTCAAGAGCGCCTGTGGCATGCAGATGGCTGTTGAGAGCATCGACAAACTCAAGAACCTCGCCATATTGCTGCCCGTTGCACGGCTTAAGGTCGCCCTGAGTGGCAAAATTGGAATAGGACGGGAACAATGCTTTCCACAATGCTTGCGTGCACTCGGTCTCGGCAATATAGAAGGTGGTGAGCGTCACCTGGTGAACAGGTTGCTCCGAGGCATTGGCATCGCTGCCCATCATCATTGTGCCACCCTCCACAAGAATCATGCGAAACGCAGCTCCGTTCACCTCAAAATCAATAAACTCGGGCTGCGGTTTGATGCCGTTCAGCAAAATGTTGTAAACCATAGTCACATCACTGCTGTTGATGACCCCATCGCCATTCACATCACCGGTTGCAACATAAGTGTCTACACCCTTGAGGATGTAGTTGTAAAGAGCTGTGACATCGGCACTGTTGGTCACGCCGTCGCAGTTGACATCGCCTTTCACCTCGGCTTTAGCGACAGCCAGCCCCATTGCCACGGCCATGATTGATAAAAAGAGCTTCTTCATTGTGATTATCTGACAATAAACTTGCGACCACCCTGGATGTAGATGCCTGCGGGGAGAGTGCCTTGCATCTTGCGACCCATTAGGTTATAAACATCACCATCATTCTCACGGGTAGTGTCAACATTGACAGTGGAAATAGCGGTGGGGCGCACTTCAACGCTGGTGAGATAAATCTGGTAGGCCAAGCCGTTCCACGAGAAGATGCCGGCAATGTTGCAAGTTTCGCCATTCTCGGGCATCACGAAGTCCTGAGGCAGATAGCCCAGCATGTCATTAACACGCACCTGCTCATCATCGGCCTGTGCAACATAGAAACGCCCACTCTTTGTAATAGTGACATTGTTGAGAGCAACCAGTCGCGAGAAGTTGGCGTCATTGAGTAGCTCACTCATTGTGAAGAGTGTGGGCTGCAATTC
>DGWL01000032.1:56190-61770 GCA_002396125.1 Porphyromonadaceae bacterium UBA4259 | reverse complement strand
GCGTGGAATGGACTGTGCTGGCCGCAGTGGCCTATGTGGAGTCTAATTTCAACCCCAATGCGGTGTCGTGGGCAGGGGCGCGGGGCCTCATGCAAATTATGCCCGGCACCGCTCGTGGCTATGGCTTCGGCGAGGAGGCTCTCAGCGACCCCGAGAAGAGTGTCTATGTCGCAAGCCTTGTGATTTCCAAGACCGACAAGTTTTTCCAGAGCTATATCTCTAATGGAGCCGAGCGGTTGCGGTTCACGCTCGCTGCCTATAATGCCGGAGTGGGCCATGTGACCGATGCCATGAAGCTGGCGCGCAAGTATGGCAAGAAGCCACAAGTGTGGTATTCCAATGTTGAAGAAGCCATCTTGTGGAAGATGCGCCCCGAGTTCTATAACGATGCCGTGTGTAGCTATGGCTATTGCCGCGGTACCGAGACACTTAACTACGTGCGCCAGGTCGAGAATGCCTATCGTGTGTTCCGCTCCTACGATGCCAAGCAGCATGCCATCAAGGACAAGGTGCGGCGCAAGAAGTGACTTCCCGCTCCATCTCTGTAGCTTTTTCCTAAAACAATTTAATTATAACTTTTAAAATCAATCATTATGTCGACTCCACACATTAATGCCCCCGAGGGCGCTTTTGCCAAAACGGTTCTCATGCCCGGCGATCCTTTGAGGGCACAGTTTATTGCCGAGAATTTCCTCGATAACCCCACTTTAGTCAACACCGTGCGCAACATGCTGGGTTTTACCGGCACCTACATGGGCAAGCCGGTTTCGGTTATGGCTAGTGGAATGGGCATGCCCAGCATTGGTATCTATTCTCATGAACTCTACAAGTTCTATGGCGTTGAGAACATCATCCGCATTGGTTCGGCCGGAAGCTACAACCCTAATCTTAACTTGCACGACGTGGTGCTCGCCGCAAGTGCCTACAGCCTCTCGAGTTATGCCCTGGTTCACGACCACAACACCAGCAACGAGCTGCTTCCAAGCCCTGAGATTAACGACACCATCATGAGAAAAGCTGCCCAACTCAACATCAAGTGCACGCCGGTCAAGGTGTATTCGAGCGATGTATTCTATGGTGGACCTAGTGCCGTCACATGGCAAGAGATGCGCGAGAAAACAGGAGTTGACTGCGTGGAAATGGAGAGTTTTGCACTGTTCCACAACGCGCAGGTGCTGGGCAAGCGCGCAGCATGCCTGCTCACCATCAGCGACTCTCTAGTTACAGCTCAAGAAACAACTGCCGAGGAGCGCCAAACTTCGTTCCGCACCATGATGCATCTCGCTCTTGAAGCGGCGATTGAGCTGTAGACCGCATCGCTAACGAGTTATCACAGTAAAACACAACAAAGGACCGTAGCCATTCACAGGTTATGGTCCTTTATTGATGTGTATTAAATCCGTTAATATCTTTCTATCATCTTGAGGCGTGACGATAGAGGAAGATTGCGATGATGGTGTAGATGATATTGGGAATCCACATAGCCAGTCGTGGCGATGTGTAGCCGCTGATGGCAAACGTCTGTGTCACTGTCATGAACAGGATGTAGGAGAAGCTGAGCAACAAGCCTATGCCAATGTTCAACCCCATGCCGCCACGCACCTTGCGCGACGAGAGCGACAGGCCTATCACCGTCAGGATAAATGCCGCCGCAGTCATGGCAAAACGTTTCTCGTACTCAAGCTCAAACTGCTGAAGATTGGCCACGCCGCGCGCCTTCTGCTTGTTGATGTAGTGCCTCAGCTCAGGCGATGTGAGCATCTCCTGGTCGTTTTGAGAAATCAGGAAGTCGCGTGGCTCAATGCCGAGCAAGGTGTCCTTTTGACTGCCTTTAGTGTAGGTCTCCTTGAGATTTTCAAATTTCCTCACGCCATAGTTGTTGAGTTCCCAGCGGCCAAGCGTGTCATAGCGCACATCGTGGGCCGTGATGCGCGACACCAGCTTGTTGCCCTCAAATTGCTCCATCGTGAAGCGGTAGCCGCGCTTGGTGGTGTTGTCATAACGCGACATGTAGGCCATCACACCCGGTCGCACCTGCAGCTGGATGTTGTCGCCAAAGTCCACTCGCTTGTTCTTCACCCACTGGTTGGTGTACTCGATGCGCTTGATGTTGGCCGGTGGTATTACATAAAGTGCCAGCAACAGAGTGCCGGCGGCAATGATTGTGGCGCTCAACAAGTAGGGAATCATGAGGCGCTTGAAGCTGATACCACTCGACATCATAGCTATTATCTCGCTGTGGTCGGCTAGTTTTGATGTGAAGAAGATAACCGAGATGAACACAAAGAGGGGCGAAAACTGGTTGGCGAAGTAGGGAAGGAAGTTCAAGAAATACTTGAACACCGTTTCCTTGAGCGGAGCGGTGAGCATGGCATCAAGCTTCTCGTTGATGTCAAACATGATTACTACTGCCAGCAGTAACAAGATGGCAAAGAAGAATGTGCCCAGGAATTTCTTCATGATGTAGGCGTCGAAGCGCTTCATCCATGGCTTCTTCAGCGGCTTCTCGGTTTGCTGCTCCTTTGAGGGTTTGCTCTTTGGCTCATCGCCGGCGGGGGCTGACGCCAGGGTGGCTTCTTCCTGCAGATTCTCGGCGTCAATCTTCGGGATGTCGATTTTGGTGAAATCAATGTCGGAGCGCGCGGCTTGCGTGCTCTCGTTCACCATCTCCCACCGGTCGCTGTTCTGCACAATGGAATCAGTGCCTCGCTTGAATTTCCTAATCAATCCCATAAATCTCTCTTACTCGCTCTCTCTCCTTGGCATTTGGTTATAATCTGCGTGTAACGTTCTCAACCATGGCTGTTTTCCACGTCTTGAAATCGCCGACGATGATGTGCTTGCGAGCTTCGCCCACAAGCCATAGATAGAACGCCAGGTTATGGATGCTGGCAATCTGCATGGCCAGCAACTCATTGGCGATAAAGAGGTGACGCACGTAGGCTTTGCTATAGGCGCGGTCAACTACCGATGCTCCGTCTTCTTGCAGTGGCGAGAAGTCGTCGGCCCATTTTTTGTTGCGCATGTTCATGATGCCGTGGCGGGTGAAAAGCATGCCGTTGCGGCCGTTGCGGGTGGGCATCACGCAGTCCATCATGTCAACGCCCCGATCAATGGCCTCAAGGATGTTGGCGGGTGTGCCCACTCCCATCAGGTAACGTGGGCGGTCGGCGGGCAGAATTTCATTCACTACCTCTATCATGTCATACATAACTTCAACGGGCTCACCCACAGCCAACCCGCCAATGGCATTGCCCTCGGCTCCCAGGTCGGCTACGTGCTTGGCGGCATCGCGGCGCAAATCCTCATAGGTGCAACCTTGCACAATGGGAAAAAATGCCTGGCTGTGGCCGTAGCGGGGACTGGTGGCGTTGAAATGCTTCCAGCCACGTTCCAACCATCGCTGAGTGAGCCGTAGCGATTTCTCGGCATAGCGGTAGTCGCTGGTGCCGGGAGGACACTCGTCGAGCGCCATCATGATGTCGCTGCCTATACTGCGCTGAATGTCAACAACCTTCTCGGGGGTGAACAGATGCTTTGAACCGTCAATGTGGCTGCGGAATGTCACACCCTCTTCTTTGAGTTTTCGGTTCTCACTGAGTGAGAACACTTGAAAACCGCCGCTGTCGGTCAGGATGGGGCGCTGCCAGCTGTTGAACTTGTGAAGCCCGCCGGCACGCTCAATGATGTCCATGCCGGGGCGCAAGTACAGGTGATAGGTGTTGCCCAAGATTATTTGAGCCTTTATGTCGTCGCGCAACTCGCTCATGTGCACAGCCTTAACGCTACCCACCGTGCCCACTGGCATGAAGATGGGTGTCTCAATGTCGCCGTGCCCGGTGCTTATCAATCCCGCGCGAGCCTTGCTGTCGCTATTTGTTGCTACTACTTTGTAGTCCATATACAATGGTTTATCCGGTTTTTAACGGGCAAAATTACAACAACTATGATGAACCGCAAAAAGAATCAGCATTTTTTATGGTTTTTTAGTTCGGTGACACTGGTGGCAGTGCGTTCAACAGGCACAGTCAATTGCAATGATGTTGAAAAGTTTAGCGTAATTAAGGTGTGTAATTCAGAAATTCTATTTACCTTTGCACGTTCAAAAAGAATAACTAATTCACATTAACTATAAACAATGAACAAGATTGTAGAAAAACAGCGTTTCAGCGAGAATGTCACTAAACTCGTTGTTGAAGCTCCGCTTATTGCGAAAGCTCGTCGTGCAGGTCACTTTGTGATTGTGCGTTGTGGCGAGAAAGGTGAAAGAATTCCATTGACTATTGCCGATAGCGACCCTGCAGCCGGCACCATCACACTTGTAATTCAAGCAGTGGGTGACTCTACCCGCAAGATTTGTGCTCTTGAGCCGGGTGATTGCTTGACCGATGTGGTTGGACCGCTGGGCCAAGCTACCCGCATTGAGAACTACGGCACCGTGCTGTGCTGTGGCGGTGGCGTGGGCGTGGCTCCACTGCTGCCCATCATCAAGGCAATGAAAGCTGCCGGCAATCGCGTGGTGAGCGTGCTTGCTGGTCGCACTAAGGACTTGATTATCCTTGAGGATGAGGTTCGTGCTTCGAGCGATGACGTTATTATTATGACCGACGATGGTAGCTATGGCAACAAGGGTCTTGTGACCGCTGGCGTTGAGGAAGTTATCAAGCGTGAGAAGGTCGATAAGGTGGTAACTATCGGTCCTGCTATCATGATGAAATTCGTGTCACTCTTGACCAAAAAATATGAGGTGCCAACCGAGGCTTCGCTCAATGCTATCATGGTTGATGGCACGGGTATGTGTGGCGCTTGCCGCGTGAGCGTGGGTGGTAAGACTCGCTTCGTGTGTGTTGAAGGTCCTGAGTTTGATGCTCATCAAATTGACTTCGACGAGTTGTTAATGCGCTTGAAAATGTAAAATAGCTAACAAGAAGACGAGCAAAAAAGAAATCAGGTCATCATCCGATGAAATTGTTTTTAATTGTTAGTAATTGTCTGACAAAAAAATAGAAAAAGAAGAGAAATGGAAAACTATAACGAATCTCGCAACGAGGCTTGGCGCGAGGAGCTGCGCAAGTCAAAGACCGCTAAAGAGAGAAACAATATAGCTCGCGTGGAGATGCCACAGCTCGATCCTGCCTACCGCATCACTTGCAACGAGGAGGTGAACCAGGGTATCAATGCCGAGCAGGCTGTGCTCGAGGCCACCCGCTGCCTCGACTGCCCCAATCCACAATGTGTTACAGGTTGCCCCGTGGGCATCAACATCCCTAAGTTCATCAAGAACATTGAGCGTGGCGAGTTTGCTCAGGCTGCCGCTACACTCAAGGAAACCAGTTCACTGCCTGCAGTGTGTGGCCGTGTGTGCCCGCAGGAGAAGCAGTGCGAGAGCAAGTGCATCCGCCTCAAGATGAACCAGCCCGCAGTGGCTATCGGTTACCTGGAGCGCTTTGCAGCCGACTGGCAGCGCAACAACACCGAGCAGGAAGTGCCACCCATGAAGCCTGCCAATGGCATCAAGGTTGCCGTTATCGGTAGTGGTCCCTCAGGACTCTCGTTTGCCGGCGACATGGCAAAGCAGGG
>DGWL01000032.1:47588-56110 GCA_002396125.1 Porphyromonadaceae bacterium UBA4259 | reverse complement strand
GTGTTTGAGGCACTTCACGAGATTGGTGGCGTGCTCAAGTATGGTATTCCCGAGTTCCGTCTGCCCAACTCAATCGTAGACTACGAGATTGAGGGTCTGCGCAAGATGGGCGTGAAATTTGAGAAAGACGTGCTCGTGGGCAAAACTATTACCTACGACGACCTGCACGAGCAGGGCTTCAAGGGTGTGTTCGTTGGCTCAGGCGCCGGCTTCCCACGTTTCATGGATATTCCAGGCGAGAACTTGATTGGCGTGATGTCGAGCAATGAGTACCTCACTCGCATCAACCTGATGAGTGCCGGCCGTGGTGGCGACACCCCCGTGATGCATGGCGACACTATCGCTGTGATTGGTGGTGGTAACACCGCTATGGACTCTACCCGCACCGCATTGCGCATGGGCGCCAAGCGCGTGATTCTGGTTTATCGCCGCAGCGAAGGCGAGATGCCTGCACGCCGTGAGGAGGTTGGCCATGCCAAGGAAGAGGGTGTTGAGTTCATGACTCTGCACAACCCCATCGAGTACATCGGCGACGAGAAGGGACATGTTAAGGCTATGCGCGTGCAGCGCATGGAACTTGGTGAGCCCGACGCCAGCGGACGCCGCTCGCCAGTGCCCGTTGAGGGAGCTATCGAGGAGATTCCTGTCGACATCGTCATCGTTGCTGTGGGTGTATCACCCAACCAGCTCGTGCCACGCTCTATCGAGGGTCTTGACGTGAGCCGCCGCAATACCATCGTTGTCAACGAGGAGACCATGCAGAGCAACATCGGCGACCTCTATGCCGGTGGCGACATCGTGCGTGGCGGTGCCACAGTAATCCTCGCCATGGGCGACGGCCGCCGCGCCGCCCAAAACATGGCACGTCAACTCCTGGGCGAGTAAATCTCTAGAATATAATAATAAACCAATGCGCCACCCTCAACTCCGAGAGTGGCGCATTAGTTTAATTACAATATAGATTTAAGCAGTCATCTAAATAAAACTAAAAGAACTTGTTCTGAAATAAAATGTTTACGCATAATTTTTGATGTAATAGATTATTTAAACAACAAACTATAATCTGGAGGTCTCAAATAACCGAATGAATTTGCCCTAAATTACCGAATAAAACTTTGCCAAATAACCAAGCGAAAATATGCCAAATAGCCAAGCGAAAACGTGCCAAACAGCCAAACAATAACATGCCAAATAACCAAATTATCTAAAATAAATTCTTTTGTTTCAAGAATAAATACTACCTTTGCATTGAAAAGTATATAAAATTATTATTATGGATGAGAGCACTTTCAATTATCGAAAGAGAATTGCAGATATTCTTTTGGAAGAGAAATTAGAAGCAATGGGAGCAGTTCTTATTGAAGGGCCTAAAGCTTGTGGCAAAACAACAACAGCAGAACAGCAAGCTAAAAGCATCCTTTATATGGATGATCCCGAAAACATACAGCAAAACATCCAGTTGGCAGAAACAAACATCAAACGACTGCTTCAAGGTGATAAGCCAAGGCTTATTGACGAATGGCAGATAGCACCTCAAATATGGGATGCGGTACGTTTTGAAGCAGACCATAGTAAGGATGATGGTTTGTTCATGCTTACAGGCTCTGCAGTTCCTGCAGATAATTCAAAAATTCGCCATACTGGTGCTGGACGTTTCGCATGGCTTACTATGCGCCCCATGACGCTCTGGGAATCGGGAGAATCTTCAGGAGATGTGAGTATCAGGTCGCTTTTTACCGAACCAGAAAAGGTCGATGGAGAAAGTGTGCTGAAGATGGAAGATATTGCATTTGCTATTTGCCGAGGTGGTTGGCCTAAATCACTATCCAAGAAAAGCCCGAAGGCATCACTTCGTCAAGTCACAGAGTATTTTGAAGCCATAACACGCTCTGACATTTCAAGAGTTGACGGAGTTGAAAGAGATGAGTTCCGTGCCAAGAGGCTTATGCGCTCTTATGCACGATTACAAGGAGCGATGGCGAGCATACCTACTATTATAGAGGATATGAAAACGAATGAGCCAGAAAACATGAGCGACGAAACGGTCTCGTCATATATCAAGGCTTTGAAAAAGATTTTCGTGATAGAGGACATGCCAGCCTGGAATCCTAATCTGCGTTCAAAAACTTCCATACGAACCAGCGATACACGCTATTTTGTAGACCCATCTTTGGCTATTGCTGCTTTAGGTATAGGACCTAATGACTTGCTGAACGACCTGAACACTTTGGGATTGTTTTTTGAAACGCTCTGTGTGCGAGACCTTCGTGTGTATGCTGAAGCTAACGATGGAAACGTGTTCCACTACAGAGACAAGAGTGGTCTTGAATGTGACACTGTTATGCATTTGAGAAACGGAAGCTATGGTCTCATTGAGATAAAACTGGGAGGTGATACACTTATTGCTGAAGGGGCTGCTAATCTAAACAATTTGGCAAAAAAGATTGACACGACAAAAATGAAGAAACCTTCATTTAAAATGGTTTTAACTGCAGTCGGACAATATGCGTATATGCGAACCGACGGTGTAATGGTTGTTCCCATTGGCTGTTTGAAGGACTAACGTGTGTCCTCTTATATTATAAAAAACTGAAAAGTAAGCAACATCAAAGAGGATGAAGAAGACATGCCGGATTATAAAATAAGAGATTATATCTAATGATTCACAGAATGAAAATCCAATATGTTCTAAATATGAGCGTTATGGGAAAGATATATAGTCTGCAGAGCAACATCGCCGACCTCTATGCCGGTGGCGACATCGTGCGTGGCGGTGCCACAGTAATCCTCGCCATGGGTGACGGCCGCCGCGCCGCCCAAAACATGGCACGTCAACTCCTGGGCGAGTAATTAATTGCCGACAGTTTACTGATATTAATAAATACGATGCGTCGTTCTCAACTGAACGGCGCATCTTGTTTTATATTTCTAAATGAATAGTTTCGTTGGGAAATGGCTGTTTCGGAACTATATATTTCGCAACTGCTTATATCACTCTGGCCGGGCGATGTAGCCGGTGCGTTTTGACAGTCTCAGTGAGATGTTGGGGTGATAGGCGTGGGGTGGAAGTTGATTGACTCGATTGGCACCCCTCTTGATTGTTTCGTTTTTCATACTCTCTAAATTTTTAGATTAATACTTGGCGAGTAATGGGGGCTTACTCATGAAAAAAATAAAATCACTATTTGTTTGTTTGTGGGTGCAAAGTTATTTCTTTTCCCTGGAAAAACCAAGAAAAATATGTTTTATAACATGTTTTTGCTCAAAAAATCAACCCCACACCACTGTTTTAGATAAGGCTGAGGCAAGTTTTTCAAGGTATATACGGTCGGTTTCGTCAAAGGTGCCGAGGTCCTTGCTGTCGATGTCGAGCACTGCCACAACTGCGCCTTGTGGGTCATGCACCGGAACCACAATCTCGCTACGCGAGAGGCTGCTGCACGCTATGTGGCCGGGAAATTGCTCCACGTCGGGCACAATAACTGTTTCGTTGCGCTCCCAAGCTGTGCCACACACTCCTCGGCCTCGCTTGATGCGGTAGCATGCCACTGGTCCCTGAAATGGTCCTAACTCCAATTGGTCGCCACTGGCGGTGTAAAATCCTGTCCACCACCAGCCAAAGGTGTCATGCAGCATAGCCGCCACGTTGGCCATCACGCTCACGGCATTGGTTTCTCCTTCTATCAGCCCCAGCACTTGAGGCAACAATTCTTCATATTTCTCTTGCTTGGTCATTACTCAATGGTTTTGATGCAAATATAGTTATAATGATTTAAAAAAGTGCTTTTTTAAACCAATTTTTATTATCTTTGTCCAAAATGAAATATTTCCCGACAAATGAAACGAATAATCTATTTAATAATGTGCCTTGTTGCAGTGACTAATGTCGCTGCTCAAAACACCGAGGTCAATATATTCGACCCAAACGTGAAATCGCTCAAGATTGCTCCATTGAGCAACATGTATTTCCCACCCATCTATGTGATGGGCAGTGATGATGTGCTCAACGTCAACTTCGACTATCTTGACCTAGATGCGCAGTATTTGCGATATAGCGTGGTTCACTGCGATGCCAATTGGCAACCGTCGCAACTGGTCGAGAGTGAGTATGTCGACGGTTTTAACATGGCCGACATTACCGATTTCAAGCCCAGTGAGGCAACCTTTGTGCATTATTTCAACTACGATTTCGTTATACCTAACCCCGACATGGTGATAACCAAGAGCGGGAACTATCTGCTCAAGGTTTACCGGCAGGACGACCCCGACAACATCCTTTTTCAGACGCGCTTCTCGGTGTGCGAAAATTCGATGGGAGTATATGCCGAGGTCACTACCAACACCGATGTGGACTACAACGCCCACAACCAGCAGGTGAACTTTGTGGTAACTACACGCAACGGAGAGCGCATCAGTGATCCTTACAACGAACTCACCGCTATTGTGAGCCAAAACTCTCGGCCCGACCGCGAGGTTCTAGTCACCAAACCCATGATGGTGAGCGGCAGCAAGGTTACCTTTGAGCACAACCGCGACCTTATTTTCCCTGCAGGAAATGAGTACCGGCGCATCGACATGGTGAATGTCAACTCAATGAACATGGGGGTGGAGCGCATTCAGTACTTTGAGCCCTACTACCACGCCACGCTCTACACTGCACTGCCGCGTGTCGACGGGCAGTATCTGTATGACAAAACACAATTCGGACGATTCACCATTCGCACCTCGGGAGCTCACGACTCAATGATAGAGAGCGACTATATCGTGACTCACTTCGCGCTCTACACGGGTGAGCGCCTTGAGGGGGGCAACCTTTTTGTGCAAGGTGAGTTCACACTGGGAATGCCTGCCGAGCAATGCCTCATGCGCTATGACTCAAATAACGGGACCTACAATTGCGACATCCTTCTCAAGCAGGGGGCTTATAATTATCAGTTCCTGTGGGTGCCTAACGGAACAGGAGTAGGGCAGACGGCTAAAATCGAGGGCGATAAGTACCAGACGGCCAACGAGTATCTTGTCAAGGTCTATGACCGCCCCTTTGGTGAGCGCTACGATCACTTCGTGGGCTTTGGTATCGTCTATTCAGGTCGCTGAATTTATGTTTATAAAAGAATAACCGGCATGGCTGGGCTCTATTGCCTGCCATGCCGGTTACAAATGAATAAAAGTTAGTTTCTTACTTGTACTCAATGCCCTCGATGATGGCTTTCACGTCGGGATTGTCGAGAGTGAGTTTCTCGGTGAGCTTGATTTGAATCACGCCCTTGGGTGTCTTGCCAATGAGAGCGCAGCTCACGTCGGCGCTGTTAATCCACTTCACCTGCTTGTAGGTCTTGTCGCCAATGGTTACGTCCTCGGCAAGTTTGCGGGTTGCTTCACTACCCACAAGCACTTGGTCGAGCCATTCTTTAACATCCTGGAAGTCCTCATGCTCAACTTCAACATACTGCCACTCGCCCAGGTCGGTGCCGGGTTTCAGCTTAATGTCGATTCTGCGCTCACTCTCCAGCTCTGCGTCCTTCTCCCAGCCATTAGGAATGTTGGTAATTTTGAAGAAGTCGTTCTCAACAGCTTCGCCGGTAGTAGCCTCGCTGGCGGCCTCGTTGTTTTGAGCAACGTTAGCCGAGTCGGTCTTCTCGCCACTAGCGTTAGCACTTGTGTTACTGTTACCATTGCAAGCATTCATCATGGCAACTGCTGCTACTAAGAATAAAAACTTTTTCATAATTAATGTAGTTAATTAAAGTGATTATTAAAAAGGTTATTTAATCTTTACATTGCCTAAGATTTGACCAACCACATCGCTGTTGGCATCCTCTAGACCACTGCAAGTTACCTCAAGAGAGCCTGATTGACCGTCACCAATCTTGAGAAGAGCCTTGAATGTGCCTTCAAACTCTTGCTCCCACATGTAGAGGTGATAGGTGTTGTCGCCAAACTGTTTCTCTCCCAGGTCCTTCATACCTTTAAGGTCCATCATAATTTGCTTCTCTTGCTCATGATTGGCCTGGTCGGAATACTGGAAGCTGAAAACCTTGCCTTCGGGAGGCTTAACGCCAAGTTCCTCTTCGGATTTCTTGGTCACTTCCCATCCTTCGGGCACATCGATAGTGAAGTTGGTAGCCTCAAGAGTGCCAGGACCCTTAGAGCCTTCTTCCATTGCGCCACTTGCAGGTTGCTCAATTGCTTGAGCTGTGCTGTCGCCACTTGCGGCTGTGCTGCCACTGGTTGTTCCATTGCCATTACCATTGCATGCAGTCATTAATGCCACAGTTGCAATCATTAAAAATAACTTTTTCATAAATTTGTTTGTTTAATAGGTTAATATTGTAAATAGATTAACTAATCTCTAAATTCTAAATTATTCATTAATTTTCACTTCCCAATATAATCTTGTAGACGGCGGTCACGTCGGCGCTGTTGATGGTGCCATCGCCATTTTGGTCGCCGTTGACCACTTTGCTAGCATCGTTGTTAAGGATGAACTGGTAGAGTGCTGTCACGTCGGCACTGTTGCACACATCGTCACCGTTCACGTCGCCGACAACTGGCTCGGCTTGGGTGCGAAGTATTTGATAGGGTCCATAATGAGTCTGCCCCAGAGCATTGCACAGCTGCCCACGGTCGAAGTAACCGCCCTCGGGCAGAGCCACATAGCAGCCGTCGAGCTGCACATCGTCAATCACATAGAATTCGCCATGGGGTGCCTCCGATATGATAGTTGAATTTTCAACGGTGAGTTTTTCGTCCCAATTCTCTGAGCCAATGTAGGCATTGCCAGTCATGTGGATGTCTATATCCTTGATGTAGCAACGCGTTCCATAACCGCTTATGTAGTAGATGGCAGGTGTGACGTAGTTGCCGCCAGGCACATTGATGTTGAGCTTTGCATATTGGTCGCCGTCACTGATGCCTTGAATGACGTCACCATCCAAATTGTTGAAAATGATGGCGGGGCGGCCATGTTGGGTCGCAGTGAGGTTCACTTCGCCTGAAATAAGAATTTTCAATCCATGTACTGTGTTGCCTGTTCTGATGCAATCGGCGCTGGTAATAGTGGCATTGGTGAGTGTGAGCACATTCTCGTAGGGGTTATAGGTTACAGAGCCTGTAATGTCGGCACCGGTAATATTGTCCATGTTGGCTTCGGTGATTTGCACACCGCCCACGATGATGGAATAGTCGGTGATGCCGTAGAAGGGAACCCAATCGCCGTTGAGATATTGCTCAGGTGTCCATCCGCGGTCGATGGCATTACGCAGTGCTTGGCAATCATACATCTTGTTGCCCTCAGAGAGGTTGGAGTTGTCGTACATGCGGAAATAGGTGGTTTCTGAAGTCTCAGGCAGTGCATCAAATAAATCCACCATTTTTCTGAAAGGAATACGATTACGATAGATGTAGAGTTGGCTGAGATTGGGGCAGTTGTTAATGACAAGGTTCTCGAGCCGGTTGTTGTTACAGAACACGCGGAAGAGCGACTCGTGGTTGCTCACATCAAGGGTGGTAATGCGGTTGTTGAAGCAATCAAGCAATTGCAGCTTGGTGTTTTTGCTCACGTCGAGCGAAGTGAGCTGGTTGTCGTTGCAAAAGAGTTGTTTGAGTTCTGTAAAGTACTCAATACCCTGCAGGTTTTGAATGCTTTTTTGATTCAAAGAAAGCGTAGTGACAGCGTTGAGTTCTTCATGCGAGAGAATGCCGTCGCCATCGGTGTCGTATTGTGTAATGGCAGTGCGGAATTTGGCATCGGGGAAGTAGGTAGCGGTTAAAGGAACAGCAACTGGGTACTCGACAAAATCGTCGGCGCTTAGGCTGTAGTAGTAAGGTGTCCAACCTTTGGCACGAATGAGTGCAAGATCTTCACTGGTCAACGGCTTATTGTCGTGTGAGGCGTTTTCGTAGCCATAATACAGTTTGCCATCGGTGACTGTTGGCAGGCTTGACAGGAAATCGGCGGCTCCTGTGCCTTGCAAGTTGTTTCCATATACCTTTAATAATTGTAGCCCGGTGCACCCCGAAATGTTGAGCGTGGATAAATTGCAGCCGTTGCAATCCAGCTCGATGAGTTGTGTGAGTCCAGCCACATTAAGTGAGGTCATAGTTGTGTTTTGCCAGCACCTTAAATATTTGAGCCGGGTGTTACTCGTCATGTCGAGTGAGGTTAACTGGTTGCTATAGATGATGAGCCACTCGAGCTGTTTGTTGTTGGAGAGATTGACGGAGGTTAACTTGTTTCTATTGCAATTAAGGACATTGAGATTAGTGAAGAATTCAATGCCTTGCAAACTTGCGATGTTGTTGTGGTTATACGCAACGTTCATGTCCTTGTAGGTGGCAAGTTCGGCGGCAGTTAGTACATCGTCGGCTCCGGGATACACAGCCACTCCATTTATGAAGTAGAAGTGCTCGTTTTTTACATAGTAACGGAAATCCTCATCAGGAAAGTTGGTCTCGTTGATAACGACATCGGCTTGTGCAGTGAAAGTGGCTAATGCGATTACGGCCAACAATAGTTTTAG
>DGWL01000032.1:0-47498 GCA_002396125.1 Porphyromonadaceae bacterium UBA4259 | reverse complement strand
TTCATAAGGATATAATTGTTTTAGTTGTTGTTTCGGTATTGCGATGGAGAGCAGCCTGTGGCACGGTGGAAGGCGCGAGTGAAGCTCGTGGCATCTTCAAAGCCGCACTGGAATGCCACGTCGCCAATGGGCAGCTCGCGATTAACTGTGAGCAAGTGCTGTGCATAGTCTATCCTGATGTTGAGTGCCAGTTGCTGGGCTGTGATGCCAAGTTCGGCCTTGACGCGGCGGTTTAGCTGGCCGCGGGTGATGTGGAAATGACTTGCCACATCTTCAAGCGACACTTTGCCTTGCGTCATGTGTTGGCGCACTGCTTGCTCAAAACTCTTGAGGAAGATGTCGTGAAAATGTGAAATCATCTATGCAATATCATTGTGGTTAATAATATTGCAAATTTCGTAATCTATTGGCTTTTTTACTATGCAAAATGGTGCATTGTGTTGGCAAAATCGTGCATTTGCACCATTTTGCCAACTATTTATCGCTGTTGCGATGCTGCGACGGTGAAACGCCAAAGGCGCGGCGGAATGAACGGGAGAAACTTGCCACGTCGTCAAAACCACACTGATAGGCTACCTCGCTCACCTGAAGCGTGGGGTCGGCAAGCAACTCGCGGGCTTGCTCCAGGCGCACACGATTGACATACTGTTGTGTGGTGACACCGGTAATGGCTTTTACCCGGCGGTTGAGCTGGCTGCGTGACAGGCCCACGTCGCTAGCAATGGTTTCAATGCTGAGCTTGCCATTCTCTATTCCTTTCTTCACGCATTCCACCACTTGGTGCAGCAATTGCTGGTCTTGCTCACTAAGCGTCGATGATTCTTGGCTCAGTGAAGCGTCCTCTTTCTCGTTGCGCAGTGCATTGATGGTGGCCTGTAACGCTTCCTCGCGCACGTGCATGCGGCGACTCATCAGCCACCACACCAGCAATGCTATCAGCAGTGCTATAATTATTGAGCCGATAATGATATAATGTGTAAACTGCTTGCGCTGTTCGTTCTCCTGCAGCAACTGGTCGTTGCCAAACTCGGCGTTGTAGCGTGCCAGCGTCTCGGCATTGGCATTGCTGTAGAGCGAGTCTTTCAGCAGGTCGAAGCGGTCGAGTTCCAGCTTGGCGCTGTCGGGGTTGATGCTCCACAGGCTCTCATAAAGTCCGCGGCGTGAATGCATCTCGTTAGAAATGTCGCCATTGCTCATGAAAATGTCGGCGGCTTCGCGATAGTAGGGTATGGCTTCACGGTTGCGTTTTTGCGCCAGCAAGGCCTTGCCCATCTTGTTGCAGGCGATTCCCAGCGACAGCTTGTCGCCCACTTTGCGCATAAATGGAATCACATCACGCAATATAGCCTCGGCTTCGCTATACTTTTCCAGGCCAATAAGCACCGATGCCTTTTGGGCATTGCGCACCATGAGCATTTCGTGGCGGCCAAGTTTTTGCTCAATGTCGCAAGCTATGTTGATGTGCTCTAGAGCCTTCTTGTCGTTGACAAGGGCATGATACACCTCCGATGCTTTGCCTTGCAATACCGACATTCGTGCGGGGTTGTCAACCTTCTTGGCCAACTCAATGGCGCGGAGAATATATTTCTCGGCCTCATGAGGCTGGTTGGCACCCAGATAGATGCCTGCCAGCGTGTTGAGCGACGAGCTCATCACGTCGGGGTCGCCGCTTTTCTCATCGAGAGCATAGCATTGCTTGGCATAGGTAGCGGCTTCCTGAAACCGCGACATCCTGAAGCACGACATTGCCAGCAGGTTCAGGCAGTCGGCCTCAATGTCTTTTCCTTTGCTCAATGATAGCGCTTTCTTACCATAGTCTATCGCTTTCTTATAGTCTTGCTTGTCATAATAGTACTCGGAGCCCCAGTACCACACCTGTTGCTTGACCGAGTCGGTTGGGGTTGTTGTGCTGAACTGGTAAAGCTCATCGGTGAACTGCTCATCGTTGAGTGCCTTCATCAACTGGTTGCCTACAGCTACCTGCTGGGGGCCTTGTGCCGACTCAAACTGCGACATTAACTTGTCAAACTGTAACTCGCCGGCTGCTGCTAGCGTGCTGAAACTAAAAGTGATAAGGGTGAAGATGATAAACTTGCGCATACTGCTACCTGAAAATTTTATACAAATATAGGCATAATATTAATACTAAACCTTGCAAAATCGTGCATTGTAGGCCTAAAGAAAATGGCGAAGTCTGTAGTTGGTTAAACCAAACTTGAAGACCGCGCCATTTTCAGGTGAGAGAGAAAAAATTATTTCTTCTTCATGCTCTTGAGCATTGGCATGATAAGAGCCTCAGCTTCGGCGGCTTTTGCAACAGGATACTTAACAGTGCCGGCGATACCTGCCTTCTCGTCAAGGAATACAACGTACTTGTTCTCAACATTGTCGCCATTCACGCCCTTGTAGGTCATAATGTTGCCGTCAATCTTGGCATCTTCCCACTTGTAGTCCTTGAACATTTCCATGCCCACCATGCCATCATAGAACTTCTTGAAGTCCTCGGGCTTGCAGGGGTTCTCGCTGAAGGTAGCGTCAATTTTGATTTGGTCATCTGCGCTTGCAGCATTGATGTTGTCGCCGCTCTTGTAGGTCTCCTTGAAACCTTCGGGATAGGTGAAGGTGAAGTGGTCACCCTCAAACACTGTACCCTTTACTTCCTCGGTCGCTTGCTCCTTGTCGCCACTGGCAGCCGCGCTACCACTGGTGTTACCATTGCCTGTGCACGAAACTAGAGTCATGGCACCAATTGCCATCATCAGTAAGAATAACTTTTTCATAAGTGTTTTGAGATTAAATAATGATTAAAGGGTTAAACAATAAAAAGGATGATTGCATAATATTTTGTTGCAAATATAAGTAATATTATTTATAAATGCAACAAATTGTTAATGAATAATTAAAAAATGCGGATTTTTTAGGTCCGCATTTTTTAATATTCGACTCGGTCGTATTATGAATTCATCAACTTCCCAAGATAAGCTTGTAGACTGCAGTGACATCGGCGCTATTGATTGTGCCGTCGTTGTTTTGGTCACCGTTGACAATCTTGCTTGAATCGTTGTTAAGGATGAACTGATAGAGTGCTGTGACGTCGGCACTGTTGCACACTCCGTCGCCGTTCACGTCGCCGGGAATGGGCTGTGGTTCTGGAGTTCCCATCTTGGCAGCAGCAACACCATAGGCTGCGATATCCTCAACCGCATAGGTGACAACTGGAGCAACAGTGGGGTCGGCTGGAGCGGCGTCAATCATCTTGATTCCGGTGCGGTGCAATGGATTGGCGGCATCATAGTCTACCATGCCGGGCAACGCGGTGCCACCCTCGCTTGAGATGTAGGCCCAATAGATGTGTTCGCCGTCACCAGTAATTTGAGTGATGCCGGTAACCTCGTCGCCCGAGCCCTCTTGCAGGATTGGTGAGTTGTCAACGAGAACAGCGTCGTTCTTGATGGTCGCCATTTCTTGCTTGGCTTCGAGAGTCGCCAGTGGAATGCGGTATAGACCGGGCACGCACTGGTCAACATTATCCTTCTGTACAAACACATAGAGGTAACCGTTCTCCTCATCGAGGTAGAAGCTGGTCATTTGCACATTGTTCAGGTAAACAGGCAATTGCTTGTCGGGGTGCTGCTCGCCGGTGGCATCGGTGTAGAGCATGCTCTTGTCGAAGCGGAAGATGCCCTGGCCATTATATTTCTTGGCTACCCAGTAAACGTTGTTGCGGGTGGTTCCATCGGCGGCAATCACGTCGGTGGCGCGCATGCTCATGCCGGCACCAATGGCACCATAGCTCAACTTGTCGTTATAGTAGGGAAGCCAGTTGTTTTGCATGAAGAATGGCTGCGAGCCATAGAGGCCCACGGTGTCGGCGCTCATCTCATGGATTCCCACGTTGCGGTCGGCAATGTAAATCTTGTTATCAATTGACGAGATGTACATCGAGAATGGGTCCTCAAATGCCTTGTAACCCACGTTGTTCAATACGGTCACGCGATACCACATGCCATCGGTGTTGTTAACGTAGAACAACTCACCGTCGCCGCCTGTGGCCTGAGCGTCGGCGCCCTGATACTGGAAGTAGTGGCCTGCGCTGGCAACATAGACGCGGTTCTTGTAGAGCTGGATGTTGAAGGCATGCTCGCCGGTGCTGAACTCGGTGTCGATAACCTCGCCATTTTCGTTCTTATACATCAAGCGGCCATCCTTGGTTGCGAAGTAGAGTCCGGGAGGGCAACCAAGTGTTGTGCCTTCGCCGGTGATGGTGGGATCACCCACGATGTTAAGGTATTGCCATTGTGGGGCTGCCTTGTAGGCCTCAACTGCCGAGGCGGCAACTTTGCACTCCACATTGCTCTGGCTGGGCTCAAACACGCCGGCACCAAGCACGGGGGGAGTGACGTTGAGCACGCGCAGGCTCTGGATGGTGGCAGGAACGCCGCCCTTCTCCATGTAGTTGATGTGCGAGCCCAGTTCCATGTGCTCAAGGGCTGTGCAGCCGGTGAAGGCATCCTGGAAGATATTGGTCACGGTGCTCGAGATGTTCACTGTGGTGAGCTTAGTGCAGTTAGCGCACAGGTTTTGTGGAATCTCACGGGCGCCTTCCTCAATGTTGAGGGTTTCCAGCTCGCTCTCGAGGAATGCGTTGGGGTTAACAGTCATGCCGGCCTTGTAGGTGAACTCCTTGATGGCTGCACGGTAGAAACCATAGTTGCCAATCTCTTTCAAAGCGGGCAAAGTGACGTCGGCAAAGGGTGAATAGGCCAAGCCGTAATTGTCGATGGTCTCGATTGTGGCGTTGTTGAGCTCAGTGCCTATTTCGCCCTCATGGGCTGTGGCGAGCAAGCGGGTGCCGGCGGCATTGGTGAGCACGCCATTGTTCACGGCAAAGGCACTGTTGCCATCGGCAAGCTCTATTGATGCGAGGCCTGAGATGGGGCCAAATGCGGCATTGCCAATAGTTGCCACAGTCGACGGCAACTTGATGCCAGTGATGGCGTTGGCGCCGGCAAAGGCGCTTGAGCCTATAGTGGTGACTCCCTCGGGAAGCTCAATAATGCCGGTTAGGCCGCTGTTGAGGAAAGCGCTGGCGCCAATCGAGGTCAGCGTGGTGGGGAAGGCAAAAGTCTGCAGACCGGTGGTGCCGTTAAAAGCACTTTGCTGGATTGAGGTCACCTCGCCCAGGAATGAAACATTCTGCAGGCTGCGGCAGTTCAAGAACAGGTTCATGGGTACCGATGTCACGCAGGCGGGCAACTCGATGCTGGTGAGGCTGGTGCAGCTTTGGAAAGCGCCGCTGCCAATTGTCTCGAGCTTGTTGCCCTCGGCAAACGTCACCTCTTGCAGGCCGGTACAGCCAATGAAGAAATCGCTGGGGATGCCGGTCACTTCTCCACCTATGGTCAGCTGCTTGATTGACGTGAAGTTGTGGAATGGTTGGTCGCCATACACATCGTTGGTCACGCTCTCGCTGCCATAGTTGATGTTGCGCTCAATGATGAGCGTCTCGAGTGGGGGATACTCGGCTGCTGTAGCGCCAAATGCCTTGCGGTTTATACGCAAGGGGGTGTCGCTGGCCATGATGGTGAGTTTCTTGATGCCACTGCCGGTGTACTGGTTGGAAATCTGAGCTCCGGTCACGCCGGCGGGGATGAATGCCTCGGTGATGTTGACGCAATCCCAAATGATGCCGCTGCCCAGTGTGGTCACGGTCTCGGGAACGGGGAAGTTGGTGAGGCTGGTGCAACCGCGAAAGGCGTTGTTACCAATTGCCACGCATGTTGCCGGCAGGTGAATCTCTTTAATGTCGCGGCAGTTGACAAACGCGTTAGCGTCGACTTTCACAACAGTGTAGGTGATTCCCTCATGGTCAAATGTCTCAGGAATGTTAACGATGTTGTTTTCATCGCCGGTGTAGAATAACGAATCCTTGACTGTTTCACCGTCAACGGTGACTGTGTTGATCGTGTACTTCGTTAAGGTCGCTTTAGTGCCGCTGGTACTCCAGTTGTAGCCCAGCTCCTCAAATTTTGCGGCTTGAGCCGTGCCGCACGTCATGGCCAGCACCAGTGCCGCCATCGCACCACGCAACCATGGTGATTGAGTAATCTTCATGCCCATAGTTCTTGAATTAATAAATGGTTAATATTAAGTTTTAATATATTGATTGCCACATGGTTATTGCTATTTACCCTCCCTTTCCTGGTAGGTGCAGAATAAATATTTAACTCACAAATTTATAAAAAATACGCAACATTCCTTATATATTTCTCCAAAAAAATGCAAAAAAATTATAATCTCATCACGCTGGGCAGGGCACAACGCAAAAAAGTGAAGCGAAATGGGCAAAAAAGTGGGGACAAAAAAAGGGCAAAGCCCGCCGCACGCTACAGCATGCTATCGAGTGCTTTGCCCTCCTTTTTAAGCGTACCTACCGCTTCGTACCTACCGCTTGATTTTTCTCTACACTGTGGGCAGATTGATGCCGTCGAGCTGACGGTAGAGGTTGAGGGCGTAGACGTCGGTCATGGCGCTGATGTGGTCGAGCACACCCTGGAGTTTTTCAAAGAGTGTGGAGGCGTGGACGTCATACTGCTGGGGGAACTTGTTGAGCAGCAACTGGGAGTAGTTGCTGTCGGGGTTGAGGACAGCCTGAGTGAGCTTGTCGAGCAGCAGGTTGATGATGCGAATGCCGGCAAGGTCGACGTCGACCACATAGCCGGCACGATACAGTTTCTTGAAAGCCAATTGACTGCAGCGTTGATAGCCCTCCTTGGGCAGCGGGGAGATGTGGTCGATGAGCGAGCCTTGAAATCGCCCCTCCATAATCTCGTCCTCGTGCTCGACAAAGGTCTTGGCGCACTCTTTCACGAGCAGTCCCACCACGCAGGAGCGCAGGTACACAATCTTCTCGTTTGGGTCGTCGACTTGGCTCATCACTTGGTGCATGTGCTCTTTGCGCTCTTGGGTGAAGAAGGCGGTGAGCAGTTCAATGGTCTCCTGGGTTGAGATAATTTTGAGTTTGTGTCCGTCTTCAATGTCCATCACCTGGTAGCAGATGTCGTCGGCCGCCTCCACCATGTAGACTAGCGGATGGCGGCAATAACGCTCATGCTCAAGCTTGAGCATGCCCAGGCGGGTGGCAATCTTCTCAAAGGTTTCTTTTTCGGTGGTGAAGAAGCCAAACTTGCCTTTGGTGCCGGCATGGCTCGAGGAGTAGGGGTATTTCACGATTGAGGCGAGCATCGAGTAGGTCATGGCAAACCCACCCGGGCGGCGACCCTTGAACCGGTGAACCAGGGTGCGGAACGAGTTGGCATTGCCCTCAAAGTGGGTGAGGTCGGCCCATTGTTGAGGCGTGAGGCGGTCCTTGAATACCTTGCCGTTCCCCTTTGAGAAAAATTCACCTATGGTCTTCTCTCCCGAGTGACCGAATGGAGGATTTCCCAGGTCGTGGGCAAGGCATGCGGCAGCCACAATCTCGCTTATGTCCCACAGGCGGTCGCGCCATGGCTCGCTCAGGTGCTTCTCGTGAAGGCGAATGGCTATCTCATTGGCAAGCGAGCGTCCCACGCACGACACCTCGAGGCTGTGGGTGAGGCGGTTGTGCACAAAGATGCTTCCCGGTAGGGGAAACACCTGTGTCTTGTTTTGCAGGCGGCGGAAGGGTGATGAGAAAATGAGGCGGTCATAGTCGCGCTCAAAGTCGCTGCGCACGCCGTCTTTTTTGTCCTTGTAATCTTCAAGTCCCAGTCGTGTGTCACAAATCAGTTGTTCCCAGTTCATTCGCTGTGCCATAATAAAACATTTTTATGCGTTAAAAAAATCAAGCAACAAAATCTTGTTCTTTACTACTTGGTGTAAAAGTCGATAACCTCCCTGATGGCACGGGTGCACACCGGGCAGAAGACGGGCACCTTCAACGTGCGCATCATGCAGTTGGGGCACGGGCGATACACACCCTTGAGCACACAACCCGCGCCTTCATAGAGGCCAAGCGTGCCGGTGTCGAGGTTTGAGCCGTCGGTGTGACGTGTAATCGGCGTGTTGCCCTCGGGCAGCATGTTTTTCCACTTGGAATCGAAGTTGGCTAGGGTGGTAATGTTTTGTGCCCAGGGTTCAACGTCGAGTGGGTAGTTGAGTGGTTCTTCGCCGGGGTAGGCATACTCGTCGGCTAGAGCGGCAAACGAGTGGCCGAACTCATGAACCAGCACCTCGATAAACAGCTTGTGCTTGGTCATGAGAAGGTTGAGAGTGTTATAAATGCCTCCACCGCCATAGCGGTCGGTGTTGACGAGTGCAATGATGTGCTCATAGGGGGTGCCTGCCATGGCATCGTGCATCTGCTTGATGCGCAGGGTAGTGAGGTAGCGCGGAGTGCCAAAGGTGTCGAAACTCGAGCCGATGGCTGTGTTGTGCCACACGCCTTCCGATGGGATGGATGGACCGCTGTGCAGCGACGGGGTGCACACGGCCGTAACGCGGAACCGGCCACGCATTGACTTGAATGGCTCGAAACTGAACAGTCCTTCCACTGCCTTGCGACAATCGGCCAGATAGTCCTGCATCTGCTCCTGTGTGTAGCCCTCGGCCACGAACGCTATGTTGATGGCGCGCGATGGGTCATCGGGCCGATTAAGGATTACGTGTGGCGCCACTGTGCCCTCGCCAATGCGGCGGATGGTGCAATCTCGAGGCGACACACTGTGGATGATGGTGCCGGTAACTTGCTGGCGGTTATTGAACAGGTTGACCTCGATGGTTACCGAGTCGCGAGGCATAGGCACGAGTTGCACGCACTCAAAGGCCTTGGGGGCGCGGCGTGCATCGTCGAGGTCGAGCCATTCCTGGAACAGAGTGCTGAAGGTGTGGTAGTAAATCACTTTGTGGGTCGACGCGTCGCGCATGGTGATGGTGGCTGCGCCATGCACGGGAATTTGGGTGAGATTCTGTCGTTTTCCCCACCATCCCGGCATGCGGCTCATGCCATCGAGCGAAATCGACTGGCTGTTGACATTGCCGCTCAGGATGTAGTCGATGCGCAGCGTTGAGTCGCAAAAGTAGCGGTTATAGTTGTCGCTTTGGGCGGCTGCGCCACAGGCAAAACTTAACCATAAGAGTAAAACACTAAGTTTCAGGCTATGTTTCATAATGTTGTGCTATTTTGAGCGTAATTTGATAATGTCGTTGAGGTGGCTCTTGTTGCCTCTCACGCGCAGCGTGATGTCGCCAGCCTGCTTGGTGCTTTGAACTACTACCACAAGTTGGCCGTGGAAAAGCTTCATCTGGGGCTGGGTGAACACTTGCAGCGAGGTGGCATCGCCGTTGCAAGCTCCACGGAACTCGCCGGCGCCTTCAACTGTGAATTGCAGGTCATCGTCGGCATTGGGAAGCAGGGTTCCGTTCTTGTCAATCAGGCTCACAGTAACGAATGCCAAGTCATTGCCGTCGGCGTTGAGCACAGTGCGGTCGGCATCAAGTTGCAGTTTGTTGGGTTTGCCTGCAGTCTTGATGCGTTTTTCACCGGCTTTCTTTCCGTTCTCGTCATAGACTACTACCTTCAACTCTCCCGGCTCGTAAATCACATTGCGCCAGCGCAAGCGGTAGCGGTCGAGGTGCGACTTGGGGTCTTTGCTGATTTTGCCCTGGCTCTTGCCGTTGACAAAGAGCTCGGCGGTGGGGTAGTCGGTGTAGCAATACACCGGTGTCACCTGACCTTTGCGTTCGGGCCATGTCCAGTGGGGGAGCAGGTGGATAGTGTGGCTCTGCTTATTCCAGTGGCTGCGATACAGGTAGTAGCGGTCTTTGGGCAGTCCGGCCAAGTCTACTATGCCATAGTAACTGCTGCGTGAGGGCCAATAGGCATCGTAGGGCGATGGCTCACCAAGGTAATCAAAGCCGGTCCACACAAATTCTCCCAACGTCCAGTCGAAGTCGTCTTGCAGGCGCCAGTCATCGTCGGGCAAATTGCTCCACCAGGGATGCTCCAGGTCGTAGCTGCTGCACTGGCCGTTATCGTAGGCAATGCCCACGGCAACAGTGTCGGGAAAAACGTATTCGCCGCGGCTGCTCACGGTCGAGGCTGTCTCGCTGCCTAGAACAAAGCCTTGTGGCAACAGTTTCACGCAGTCCTCGTAGCGGTGCACGCGATAGTTGAAGCCGGGCACGTCGGCTTGCTGTGCAAAGCCACTCTTGATGTCGGCATCGGGATTGTCCATGCCACAGGTTACCTTGCGGGTGGGGTCGAGTGTGTGACACCACTGCACCAGCGCGGCATAGCGCTCGGCGCCTTCTTCTTTCCATTGCTCGGGAATCTCGTTACCCACGCTCCACAGCACAATGCTGGGGTGGTTGCGGTGGTTCATAATCAGGTTATAGATGTCTTTTTTCCACCATTCATCCCAAAAGCGGTTATAGCCGTTCTTCACTTTAGGGTCTTTCCAGCAGTCGAAGCTCTCGGCCATCACCATAAGTCCCAGACTGTCGCACAGTTCCATTTGCCAGGTTGAGGGCATGTTGTGAGAGGTGCGAATGGCGTCGGCACCCATGTCTTTCATTATCTTGAGTTGGCGAGCCAGTGCGGCCTTGTTGAGTGCGGCGCCAAGTGGACCCAGGTCGTGGTGCAGGCACACGCCCTTGAACTTGCGGGTCACACCATTGAGCTGGAAACCGTGTTCCTTGCTGAAGGCAACGGTGCGAACGCCCACGTTATCAGTGCGTTGGTCCATGAGTTCGCCTCCCACCTCAACTGTGGTGTGAAGCTTATATAAATAAGGACTCTCGGGCGACCACAAGTGGGGCTTGAGAATTTTGAGCTCGGCGCGAAAATTACCGTCGGCAGCTATGCGGCGCTGAGTTTCGGCAACCACTTTGCCGTCGCGGTCGGTCATCGCTACTGTCACAACAGGTTTATCACCTATCACGAAGCCGTTAATACGTGTGTCGATGGCAACAACAGCTGTGTCGTTATCAACCTTGAGGGTTCTAATCCAGTTGCCCCAAGTGTCGATTGCCACGCGTCCGCCGGTGATGAGCTTAACGGGGCGGTAAAGGCCGGCGCCGGGATACCAGCGGCTGCTTTCTTCAATGTTCTTCAGGTGGACCTCAACCTCGTTGGGGGAACCGTCATTGTTGATGAAGGGCATGATATTAACGCGGAAGGCATTGTAGCCGTAGGCCCATCGCCCGGCTTCCTTGCCGTTGACATAGACTACTGGTTCGCTCATGGCTCCGTCAAAGAGCAGTTCGGCTTGCCGGGTTCCTTCAGGCACTGTGATTGTGGTGCGGTAAAATCCCTCACCAATCCAGGGCAGTGCACCCGAGCGTCCGCTGTGCTCAGTCGCAGTTTCTTCACCATTTTCCTTGATTGCAACCACTTGAAGGTCCCATTTTTTGTCAAATGGGCCGTTGATAGCCCAGTCATGAGGCACTGTCACTTTGTGCCAGCTCATTTTGTCGTGGCTGAATTGCCAGTTGTCGCTAAGTTCGCGCACTTGTGTGATGCCTGCGGCTGTTAATGTAGTTGCCGTGAGGATAATGAGTGATAGAAAACGTGATTTCATTTTGGTTATATTAGTTTCGTTATTAATTGCAAGTTGCAAAGTTAAGAAATGAATTTCAAGTGAGCAAACTTAAAAATACAATTTAGTTGCGTGCAAATGAAAAGTTTTCATTAATTTTGTGCCATCAATAAAACATAATTCAACACTCATTGATCATGAACTTTAAAAAAGCCTTATTGACAATTGCCGCTGTGGCTATGTGCTGCTCGGCAGCAAGCGCTCTCGAGATTGAAGATTTTGTTCTCTCACAGGTGAGACCTAAGGGAATACCGGCCAGCCAGCCGGCTCTCGACGGGCGTTACTACTATCAGTTCAACAACTCGGGAACAGCAATATCCAAGCACAGCTACAAGAAGGAAAAGGACGTAACCACTTTCTTCGACAACTCTAAAATTAAAGACAATAAAATTGCTTCGTGGGATGGTTACACCATGAGCAGCGACGAGAGCAGCATCCTGCTGTGGACTGCTACCAACCCCATCTATCGCTACTCATTCAGTGCCGACCACTACATTTATAATATTAAGGAGAACAAGTTGCAGCGACTCTCTCAACAAGGTGGCGAGGAAATCGCAACACTGTCGCCAACGGGCAATCAAGTGGCCTATGTGCGCGACAATAATGTTTATATCAAGCACTTGGGAAGCGGAGCCGAGCTCACTGTTACCACCGATGGTAAAAAGAACGAGATAATCAATGCCGTCCCCGATTGGGTTTATCAGGAGGAATTTGGTATTCTCAACTCGTTTGCTTGGTCACCCGACTCGCGCTACTTAGCGTTCATCCGCTTCGACGAGTCGCAGGTGCCAATGTGTTCTATGGAACTTTATCAGGGCGAGTGCCGTCCTAATGCCGACTATGCCATTCACCCGGGGCGTTTTGATTACAAGTACCCATCGGCCGGTGAGAATAACTCGATTGTGAGCGTCATGATCTACGACATCCACGATGGCAAGCTCACAAAGGTTGAACTGCCATTGAGCAACGATGATTACATCCCCGACATCCGCTTTAGCAAGGAACAGAATCCGCAGCTAATGGTTGTCAAGCTCAATCGTGCCCAGAATCACATGAACATTTATGCCGTCGACCCGGCTACTTGCAATTCAACCGAGGCCTATGAGGAAACTAGCGACATGTGGATCGACAGCGATGTTGTGACAGGTGTGAAATACTATAGCACATTCTTTGTTGTCAAGAGCAACCGCGACGGCCACATGCACCTCTACAAGTACAATTACCAGGGCAAGCTAGTGAAGCAAATAACCAGCGGCGACTATGAGGTGACAAGCTACTACGGCTACGACGAGGCGCGACGCCTGTTCTATTTCCAGAGTACCAAGGAAGGCCGTGAGGGCGCTCTCAATCGCACTCTGCGTTGCGCTAGCGACGTAACAGGCGTTGTTACCGAACTCGTTGACGGCCGTGGAACCTATAGCGCCACTTTCAATAGCGATTTCTCCTATTACATTCGCCGTTTCAGCGATGTGAACACTCCTCCGCAATACGCCATCTATCAGGCCGACGGCAAGTTGGTGCGTAACCTCCAGCTCAACGAGGAGTATGCTGCCAAGTATACCGACCCTGCAATCCCTAAGCGTGAGTTCTTCACCATGGTTAACGATGAGGGGCAGGTGCTCAATGGCTACATGATTAAGCCTGTTGGTTTCGACCCTGCCAAGCAGTATCCATGCATTATGTCGCAGTATAGCGGACCGGGTTCGCAAGAGGTGCTCAACAGCTGGACTCGAGATTGGGAAGACTTCTTCGCGATGCAGGGCTATGTCATTGCATGTGTTGATGGCCGTGGCACAGGCGGTCGCGGAAAGGAGTTTGAGAAGGCTGTTTATCTCAATCTTGGACGCTACGAGACCCAAGACCAGCTCGCTGCAGCGCGTTTCATGGCAAGCCAGCCGTGGGTCGATGCCTCGCGCATCGGCATCTGGGGATGGAGTTTTGGTGGTTTCGAGGCTCTCATGGCGCTCTCGCAGGGTACCGACATCTACAACTGTGGTGTGGCAATCGCTCCCGTCACCTCGTGGCGATTCTACGACAGCATCTACACCGAGCGTTACATGCTCACTCCTCAGGAGAACGAGGCGGGCTACAGTTATGCTCCTCTCGACCTCACCCACCAGCTCAAGGGCAAGTTGCTCATCATGTTTGGCAGTGCCGACGACAACGTGCGCATTGTCAACTCGATGCAATACATTGCCAAACTGCACAGCGAGAACCAGCAGTTCGAAATGATGGTTTACCCCAACATGAACCACAGCATCAACGGCTGCAATGTGCGCTTGCCACTCTATCAGCGAGTGCTCAACTTCTTTGACAAGAACCTCAAGAAGTAAACTGCATCGCATGATAATCATCACAGGTCCTACGGCATCGGGCAAGACCGGTAAGGCTGTTGCTCTTGCGCGCGCGATTGGCGCTGAAATAATCAGTGCCGACTCGCGGCAGCTCTACCGTGGCATGGACTTGGGCACCGGCAAGGATCTGGACGATTATGGTGAGGTGCCTTACCACATGATTGACATTTGCCCAGCGGGCTACAAGTACAACCTCTTTGAGTACTTGCGCGACTATCAGGCTTGCTACGACGACATCACAGGCCGTGGCAAGCCTGTCATCCTGTGTGGAGGCACAGGACTCTATGTCGAAAGTGTGGTCAAGGGAATCCAGTTACCGCCGGTTCCCGAGAATCGCGAGTTGCGTGCCAGGCTGGCAACCATGAGCCTTGATGAGTTGACGTTGATACTCAAGCGATACAAGACTTTGCGCAACAATAGCGATATCGACACTCCCAAGCGGGCCATTCGCGCTATCGAGATAGCAATGTATTATCACGACAATCCTCATCTCAAAGCCGCCACCGAGCCGCATCCATTGACCAATGCGGTGGTAATAGGTATCGACATCGACCGCGACACCAGGCGCCGGCGCATTACCGAGCGCTTGCAAGCAAGGCTCGATGCTGGCATGGTCGACGAGGTGCGGCACCTCATCGAGAGTGGGGTAGAACCGCAGGATCTCATTTACTATGGGCTTGAATATAAATACATAACTTTATACGTCATGGGCGAACTGTCACACGAAGAGATGTTTACACAGTTGGAAACTGCTATTCACCAGTTTGCCAAGCGCCAGATGACATGGTTCCGCGGCATGGAGCGTCGCGGCACTCTCATCCACTGGCTACCTTACAACATGCCCGACGATCGGTTCATTACCGCCGCTCTAAACCTCATTAAGTGAGTCGCAATAATTTTGCTGATTAGAACAGAATCTGTCGCTGAGCTCTATTTAAAGCCTTCCGGGCGACAATCCACCCGGCAGTTATCCTTATTTGTGTGAGAAAAATCGGCCCTTGAGATATTGCCATGCCTCGTCGAAGATTTTAACGTGCAGCAATTTCATGGCGGCGATGTAGAGCCCGGCACCCAGTAGAACCTTGGCGACGAGCAACACTTTGTAGCTGGAAATCCAGGCGGTAGCGAAATGTGTGAGCGTAAACGCCATCACTGTGACGGTCAGCAGTGGTACCACGTCGGCTATGGCATCGCGCCATCGCAGCCCAATGAGTTGCCTCGCTACAACTTGCCATGCAGCCAGCCACACCACCATGAGCGCCGAGTAGACGGCCACAACAACCAGCATCGATTGAGAGATGCAGTAGTAGGTAATCAAAATCGCGGTGATTTGCAGCACAATCTGCCCCACGTTGCACCACAGGTAGAGGTCGCTGCGCCTGCAGCCGATGGCAAGATTTTGATACACGGTGTAGAGTGGCATGAATGCGCCTGCCACGCACAGTACCTGCAGCAGTGGGATGCTGTCGATCCACTGCTCACCAAGGGCGATAACCACAAACTCTCGTGCCACCAGTGCCACGCCCAGCATCACGGGGAAGGATAGGAAAGCGGTGAAGCGCAACAGCTTACGGAATACACGCAACTGGCGGTCGCGGTCGTCGCGCACGCTCACGAGCACTGTCTGCACCACTTGCAGCAGCGTGCCGCTCACAAATGTGCTAGCCTGCGTGTTCCATTTGTTGGCCTGAGAGAAGTTTCCCACTTGGCCTATGCTGAACAGGCGGCCGAAGATGAAGGTTAAGATTTGTCCGCTCAGGGTGTTGATGACGTTGGTAAAAAGGATATTGATTGCAAAGCCGAACATGCTGCGCACGGGCCCGAAGTCGATGTGCAGAGTGGGACGCCATTTCACATAGATGTAACGGCCCACGTTGAGAACGGTGATATACACTACCTGCTGCCATGCAAGGCTCCAGTAGGCATAACCGGTAACAGCAAGAATTATACCTGTGGTGCCCGAAGAGAGAAGTGCCGCCAGGTTGATAATGGCCACCTCGCGGTTCATCATGTTCTTGCTCATGTAGGCGGCATGGGCAATGCCCAGCGATGAGATGACAAAAGCCAGGAACACAAACCGTGACACCTCCACAAGCACCGGCTGGCGAAAGAAAGAGGCAATGAGTGGAGCGCACAGCCACAACACGGCATAAAGCACCACGCTCACCAGCACGTTGAACCAGAACACCGAGTTGTAATCCTCGGGACGCGGTTTCTTGAGGTTGATTAGCGCCTGGGTGAAACCACTGCTCTGCAGGTTGCCCGCAAGCAGGGTGAAGATGGTGAGGACGCCCACGATGCCATAGTCGCCCGGCGTGAGCAGTCGCGCCAGCACTATGCCAAAGAGAATGTTGAGCACCTGCAGCGTGCCGTTGTTGAGCGCGCTCCAGAATAGGCTCTGCGTGGTTCTTTCCTTCAGTGGTCGTGTGTTCTCGTCCATTATTATTGTTGCCTGAGTGCGGCCGCAAATTTAGTCAATAAATCTGGAATATTCTAGCTTATTGCGTTTTTTTGAGTATTTTGACTGTCAAAAAGTTCGATGCTCGAGAAGTGGAAAAATATCTATGCAATCGGTGTCAAAGCCTCATAAAGATTTTTTAAATATTTTGTTGTTGCACAAAATAATATTTTTTTAGAACTTTGCAAAAAATATAGGTTAATAGTTAAAATATTTTAAAGGTAATAATATGGATGTTTTGAAATTCAAGAAGAAAAGTATTCTTCAACAATTACGTGCCGCCTATCAACCCAAACTTCCCGAGACTCTCAAGGGAGCTGTGGTGGCAGTTAAAGGCGAAGCCACACAATCGGTCGGTAATCAGGCCGAAATCAAGGCTTTGTTCCCCTGCACCTACGGTCTTCCCGAGCTCACCTTTAAGCGCGACACAAGCGCCGGGGCATCGGTTCACAGCGACACAACTTTCAATGTGGGTGTCATTCTCTCGGGTGGTCAAGCTCCCGGTGGTCACAATGTGATCAGTGGCATCTTCGACGGTATCAAGGCTATCAATGAGAATAACCGCCTCTTCGGCTTCCTGATGGGTCCCGAGGGTCTCATTGAGCACAACTACATGGAAATCACACGCGACATCGTCGACGACTACCGCAACTGCGGTGGCTTCGACATGATTGGCTCAGGACGCACCAAGCTCGAGAAACCCGAGCAGTTTGAGAAAGGTCTTGAAATCATCAACGAGCTGGGCATCCGTGCCGTGGTAATCATTGGTGGTGACGACTCCAATACCAACGCCGCAGTGCTTGCTGAGTATTACAAGCAGAAGAATGTTCCTGTTCAGATTATTGGTTGCCCCAAGACTATCGACGGTGACCTGAAGAACGAGAAAATTGAGATATCGTTTGGCTTCGACACAGCCACCAAGCTCTACAGTGAGCTCATCGGCAACGTGGAGCGCGACTGCAACAGTGCCAAGAAATACTGGCACTTCATCAAGCTCATGGGACGCTCGGCGTCACATATCGCTCTTGAATGCGCGTTGCAGACTCAGCCCAACTATTGCGTTATTGGCGAGGAAGTTGCTGCCAAGAATATGTATCTCGACGACGTGGTGACCGACATCGCCCGCGTGGTGGCCGCCCGTGCCGAGCAAGGTAAGAACTATGGTATCGTCCTCATCCCCGAGGGTCTCATTGAGTTCATGCCTGCCATGAAGATGCTCATCGACGAGCTCAACGACATCTTGGCTGCCAACCCCGACTTCTCAAAGCTGCATCTCGACGAGCAGCGTGAATTCGTGCTTAACCATCTTACACCAAATAACAAGGCTCGCTTCGAGACGTTGCCTCCCACAGTGGCACGTCAGCTCACTCTCGACCGCGACCCTCATGGCAACGTTCAGCTCTCACTCATCGAGACCGAGAAACTGCTCAGCGAGATGGTTGGCAAGAAATTGCAGCAGATGAAAGAGGAAGGCAAGTACAACGGCAAGTTCAAGCGCCTGCACCACTTCTTCGGCTATGAGGGACGCTGTGCCGACCCGTCGAATTTCGATGCCGACTACTGCTACGCCTTGGGCTACAACGCAGCCATGCTTATTAACGCCGGCGCCACAGGCTATATGTCGTCGATTCGCCATCTTGCCAAGCCCGCCGCCGAGTGGGAGGCCGGTGGAATTCCCATCACCATGATGATGAACATGGAGCACCGCAATGGCGAGCAAAAGCCTGTTATAAAGAAGGCTCTCGTTGATCTTGAGGGCAAGCCTTTCAAGGTGTTTGCCAACAGCCGCGAGCTTTGGGCACGTGAAACCAGTTACATCTATCCGGGTCCAATCCAGTACTTTGGCGACGATGAGATGTGCGACCAGACGTCTTGCACGCTTTACTACGAGCAGGGCGGTGAATGATAAAAGCACTTGCTAATGGTGGGCTGCGCGAGTGGCTCTACCGGTGAGTGCGTCATTTTTAATCCTTTTTTACAGCTTGCAATCCCCATTGCCACTCTCGTGGTTGTGGGGATTTTGCTTCTTGTCGCAAGTGGAGCGCAGAGCGCAGCTGGAGCATGGGTTGAGTGCCGACTTCTTGTGCTTGATGAGCCGCCACAGGCTACGTGCGGCCAAGGCAAAGGCCGCGGCAACCACAATACCCACAATTATATATTGCACGCTGTCGCTCATTGGTTCTTGTAGGCTTTCTTAATCATGGTGTTGAGTCGGGCAGCAGTGAGGTCGGCGGGATAGGTGTCAAATGGCAGTCGCATCGTGCAGCCCGTGGCCCATTGGCTGCAACCATAGGCGGTGCGGCCCTTAATTATGTGACCCTTGCCACATTCGGGGCACACAATCTCCTCGATTGACTTTAATCGCGGCTTGCGTGGCTTCTTTTCTTTGCTTTCGCCGCTATCGGCTCGGTTCGCCGACTTTCCTTTTGCTTTCTTCTCGTCGCTTGCCACAATGATGGTGGTGCTGGAATTGTCGCTCAGCACATTAATCACAATCTCATTGACCAGGGTTTTGAGTTCCTGAATAAACTGCTGTGCGCTGAACTCGCCGCGCTCAATCTTGCGAAGCTTGTTTTCCCACAGTCCGGTGAGCTTTGCCGACTTGAGCAGTTCTTCCTTGATGGTGTCTATGAGCTGCTTGCCGGCAGGTGTAGCCCTGAGGCTCTTGCGCTCCTTGGCAATGTAGTGGCGCTTGTGTAGCGTTTCAATGATGGCGGCACGGGTTGACGGGCGGCCTATGCCGTTCTCTTTCATGGCATCGCGCAGCTCATCGTCGTCAACCAGTTTGCCGGCTGTTTCCATAGCGCGCAGCAATGTTCCCTCGGTGTAGTGCTTGGGTGGCTGGGTGGTCTTTTTGAGCAGCGACGGTTCATGAGGCCCGCTCTCACCCTCAACGAATGTGGGCATCACGGCATTCTCGTCATCCTCTTTGTCGTCTTTCTCGGCAGTGGTCTTTTCTTTATTATAAATAACGCGCCAGCCATCACTCAGGATTTCCTTGCCTGTAGCCTTGAAGTCATAGTCGCCGGCGCGAGCCATCACTGTAGTGGTCGAAAACTCACAATCGGGGTAGAAGGCTGCTATAAAGCGCTTTGCCACCAGGTCGTAGACTAGTTTTTCCTCGCGCGAGAGTAGTGTGGTGCTTGGGTCAACGTTGGTGGGAATGATGGCATGGTGGTCGGTTACCTTGCTGTTGTCAAACACCTTCTTGCTCTTGGGGATTTTACTTGCGAGCACAGGTTGGGTTAATGGAGCATAAGGTTTCATAGCTTCCATTATGCCCTGAATCTTGGGGTAGATGTCGTCGCTCAAGAAGGTGGTGTCGACGCGAGGATAGGTAGTCACTTTTTTCTCATAGAGCGACTGAATGAGGCGCAAGGTCTCGTCGGCGCTGTAGCCGTGCTTTTTGTTGCATTCCACTTGCAGGCTGGTGAGGTCGAAGAGGCGGGGGGGCGCTTCCTTGCCTTTCTTCTTGGCCACCGATGTGATAGTGAGCGGAAATTCCTTGATGCTCTCCACAATCTCGCTTGCGGCATCAGCGGTCTTGAACTTGCCTTTGGTGGAATTGAAAATGGTGTCGCGGTATTTGGTCTTTATCTCCCAGTAATCCTCGGGGACGAAATTCTCAATCTCGCGCTCACGGGCCACAATGAGAGCCAGGGTGGGGGTCTGCACGCGGCCTATAGAGAGCACGTTGCGTGACTGAGCGTATTTCAAGGTGTAGAGCCGGGTGGCGTTCATTCCCAAAATCCAGTCACCAATAGCACGCGACAGGCCGGCATAGTAGAGGTTGTCGAAACTTGACGCATCCTGGAGCTTGCCAAAGCCCTCGCGAATGCTCTCGTCGGTGAGTGACGAAATCCACAGGCGTTTCACGGGTTTGTCGCAGCGCGCCTTCTGGTAAACCCATCGCTGAATGAGTTCTCCTTCTTGACCGGCATCACCGCAGTTTATCACCTCGTCGGCACCGGCAATGAGGGTTTCAATCACTTTGAACTGCTTCTTGATGCCTTCATCCTCGATGAGCTTGATGCCGAAGCGCTGCGGTATCATGGGCAATGCGCCCAGGCTCCACCGCTTCCATCGGTCGGTGTAGTCGTTGGGTTCCTTTAGGCAGCACAGGTGCCCGAAGGTCCACGTCACTTGATAGCCATTGCCCTCGTAGTAGCCGTCGTGTCGGTCGTTGGCGCCAAGCAGCCTTGCTATGTCGCGTGCGACGCTGGGTTTCTCTGTCACACAAACTTTCATTCTCCCAGTTTTAAGCGTTTGGCCTCGTTCCACAACTCGTCCATTTCGGCCAGCGTCATCTCGTTCAAGTGCTTGCCTTGAGCCTTGGCTTGCGCTTCAACATAGTTGAAACGCGCAATGAACTTGAGGTTGGTTTTTTCAAGGGCATTGTCGGGGCGAACGCCGTAGAGCCGTGAGGCATTAACCAGTGAGAAAAACAAGTCGCCAAACTCTTTTTCAAGGTTCACATCGTTGCCGGCCTTCATCTCGGCCTCAACCTCGGCAAGTTCTTCTTTCACTTTGTCCCACACGTCTTCTTTCTTGTCCCAGTCAAAGCCCACGTTGGCGGCTTTCTCTTGAACACGCTCCGCCTTGATGAGCGAAGGCAGCGTGGTGGGTACTCCGCCCAATATTGTCTTGTTGCCGTCCTTTTCCTTCATCTTGATTACTTCCCAGTGCTCAAGCAACTCTTTCACTCCACTCACCTTGTCGTTGCCATAGATGTGGGGGTGACGAAAGATGAGTTTCTCACGCAAAGCGTCGCACACTGTTGCGACATCATAGGCGCCGGTCTCTTCACCAATGCGGGCATAGAGCAACACATGCAGCAGCACGTCGCCCAGTTCCTTCTTGATTTTCTCGTTGTCGCTACCCAGCAGCGCCTCGGCCAGTTCCATGGCCTCCTCGATGGTGTTGGGGCGCATGCTCTCGTTGGTCTGCACTGAGTCCCATGGACATTTTTCCCGCAGATTATCGATTACATCCAGCAGTTTTCCAAAAGCCTCGAGTTTTTGTTCCCGGCTGTTTTTTATTGTCATAGTCAAAATCTTGGCAAACTTAAAAAATGTTTTTAGAGTGCAAAGTTAAGCAGGTATTTCTCTTTTTGCAATTTTATAACTCTAAAAAAAACATAACACAGTGCCATAATAAGAAATTTATTTTTACCTTTGTAACTTAAAATGTAACTATAAAAATGATAAATAGCATTATTGACCCACAACAGCTAAATAGGCTCAAGCAACTCCTTGCCGGAGTGAACCGCATTGTGATAACATGCCACAAGAAGGTCGACGGCGACGCTATAGGCTCATCGCTGGCTATGTGCCGCGTGCTTCGCAACATGGGCAAGAACGCTATTGTCATTATTCCCGACCAGTTGCCGGCATCGCTTGAGTTTGCGGTTATGGGAATCGATTATGTCACTTTCTCGTTCAATGAAGTGAAAGCATCTAACATCATCAAGAACACGCAACTGATTCTCTCGCTCGACTATAACACTTTTTCCCGCACCGACCGGATGGCGCCCCTACTTGAGCAAGCAAGCGTGCCAAAGGTGCTTATTGATCACCACCTTAACCCCGACAATGGCTACGATGTGACGATTTCTCACCCCGAGTTGTCGTCAACGTGTGAGTTGGTTTATCGCATTGTGATGCAGGCAGGATGGCAGCACCTGGTCGACAAAGAGGCTGCAAGCGAGCTCTTTGTGGGCATAATGACCGACACCGGTAATCTATCCTTTAGCTCATCCTACCCCGAGGTCTACGAAGTGATGGCCGAGCTTATGGCCTATGGCATCGACAAGCCCTATCTCTACAAGATGGCTATGGACACTGTGCCACTCAACAGCTTGCTGTTGCAGAGCTACGCACTTCTCAACAGAATGACTATCGTCGATGGTGGCATAGCCCTGATAACACTTGGAAAAGACGACCTTGACAAGTTTAACTACAAGACCGGTGACACCGAGCGGCTGGTGAACCGTCCACTCTCGGTGGGAGACATCTACTGGTCAACGTTTATGCGCGAGGATCCCAAGTATATCAAGGTGTCAATGCGCAGTGAGGGCGACTTTGCTGTTGACGGTCTGTGCAAAGAATATTTCAATGGCGGCGGCCACAAGCATGCTGCTGCCGGTGAGTTTTATGGAACAATGGAAGAGGCTGTGGCACTATTCCACACAATTGTTGAAAACGTAAAAAAACAAAAATAGAAAAATGAATAAAACAAGAAATCTACTTTTCCTGGTGGCAATGGTTGCCGCGCTGGCTATGACATCTTGCAAGGATAACGAGAGCTATGCCGACCTGCTCAACAAGGAGCGCTATGCGACTAATGCCTATCTTGCCAACTGCCGCGTGGTGAACGAGATTCCCAAGGACACAGTTTTTGAGGTTGGCGAGGACGCGCCATTCTATCGTCTCGGCAACGAGGGCAATGTGTACATGCAAGTGATTAAGGCCGGTGACCGCAAGAACGACAAGGCCAAAACGGGGGAGAAAATCTATTTCCGCTACATGCGCTACAACCTCTACTATTGGTACACCTATAACGAGATGATAGGCTCGGGCAACGAAGCCGAAATGAATGCCTCGCCCACCTATTTCCAGTTTGGTGACTACACTCTCAACATTTCGGCTCAGTGGGGCTATGGCATTCAGATGCCTCTTAACTACCTGGGTGTTGACAGCGAGGTGAACCTCATCATCAAGTCGCAATATGGCTGGGCTACCGAAATTTCCAACGTGCAGCCCTATCTATACCATGTGCGCTACTTCCGCACTCAAATTTAGAACGTGAAAGAAATCAAGAAAAAATATCACAAAGCACTCTCTTATGTCATTAATAAAATCTATCTCAGGCATTCGAGGCACAATTGGTGGAAAGGCTGGAGACGGCTTATCTCCACTCGATATAGTAAAATTCACTAGTGCCTACGCAACGTTCATTCGTCGCAACTCAACTTCTGGTTCTAATGTTATAGTCGTGGGGCGTGATGCGCGCCTCTCGGGACGCATGGTGCTCAACATGGTAGTGGGCACGCTCACGGGCATGGGATTTGATGTGGTCAACATAGGTCTTGCCACAACTCCCACCACCGAGCTGGCTGTCGTGTGGGAGAAAGCTTGTGGTGGCATCATCATCACCGCTTCTCACAACCCCAAGCAGTGGAACGCTCTCAAGCTACTTAATGAGAATGGAGAGTTCCTCACCGATGAACAGGGACGCGAGGTGCTGAGCATTGCCGAGGCCGAGGACTTCGACTATGCTACAGTCGACTGTCTTGGTCGTGAGCAGAAGAATTACACATGCCTGCGTCGCCACATCGATGCGGTAAAGGCACTCAAGTTGGTTGATGTTGATGCCATCAGGAATGCTAACTTCACCGTTGCAGTCGATGCTGTTAACTCGGTGGGTGGCGTGGCTATTCCGCAGTTGCTCGAGAGCTTGGGCGTGAAGCGTGAGAATATCGTCAAGCTATTTTGCGATCCCACGGGTAACTTTGGTCACACTCCCGAACCCATCCCTGAGAACCTAACCGCCATTCAGGACTTCATGAAGCAAGGTAAAGCCGATGTGGGTTTTGTTGTTGACCCCGATGTTGACCGACTGGCAATTGTTATGGAGAACGGCGAGTTCTTTGTTGAGGAGTACACTCTGGTTGCTGTTGCCGACTACATCTTGCAACACACTCCGGGTGCAACAGTATCTAATTTGTCATCGTCGCGCGCGTTGCGCGATGTGACTCGCGCTCATGGTTGCACCTACACTGCCGCTGCCGTTGGCGAGGTGAACGTCACTACCGAGATGCGTCGCACCGGAGCCGTGATTGGCGGCGAGGGCAATGGCGGTGTCATTTATCCCGAGCTGCACTACGGCCGCGATGCGCTGGTGGGTGTGGCTCTTTTCCTCACGTTGCTTGCTCGCAGTGGCAAGAAGGTGAGCGAGCTCAAGGCCACCTACCCGCAGTATAGCATAGCCAAGACCAAGCTGCAACTCACTCCAAGCATGGATGTTGACAAGATTCTCAAGGCTGTTGAGGAGCATTACAAGGGCGAGCAGTTAACGACTATCGACGGTGTTAAAATTGACTTTGAGGACGGTTGGGCTCACCTTCGCAAGAGCAACACCGAGCCCATCATTCGCATCTACAGCGAGGCGCATTCGATGGAAAAAGCTGTTGCCCTGGGTGAGAACGTGAAAAAAATCGTTGAATCTTTAATTTAACACACATTTATATTAATACTACCATTATCATGAAAAAATGCTTATCACTAATATGCCTGGCAGCCATGATTGCCAGTAGCATACCTCAGGCCGGCGCTCGCACTATTAATTTTGAACTGCCCGCAATTAAAGACGTGGTCATGTATCAAGTTAACCCACGCGTATTTGCTCCTCAAAACTCGCTCAAGGTGGTTGCTCACAGAGTGGATTCCATCAGCAAGCTGGGTGCCAACGTGATGTGGGTGATGCCCATCTATCCCATTGGCAAGATTAAGAGCAAGAACTCGCCCTATTCCATCAGCGACTATAAGGCTGTGAACCCCGAGTTTGGAACTATCGAGGATGTTAAGGCTCTTGCCGACTCGTGCCACAAGCATGGCATGGCCCTCATAGTTGACTGGGTGGCCAATCACACCGCTTGGGACAACGTGTGGATGAAGGACCACAAGGACTGGTACACTCAAGACAAGGACGGAAACGTTATTTTCCCACCTAACACCGATTGGACCGACGTTGCCGACCTGAACTATGATAATCGCGACATGCGCGAGGCTATGATTGATGCCATGATGTTCTGGATTAATGAAGTGGGACTCGACGGACTGCGTTGCGACGTTGCCGACCAAGTGCCAACCGACTTTTGGAACGACGCTTTCCAAAGGTTGCGCAAGGCTGCTGCGCCACGGCGACTGCTCTTGCTTGCCGAGGGTGCTAACCCCGATAACCTTATCAATGGCGGTTTCGACATGAACTATGCCTGGAACTTCATGGGCGCGCTCGACCGCGTGTTTGTTAAAGGACAGCCGGCCAGCCATCTGCTTGATGTCGATAAGCAGGAATATGGCGAGATTCCCGAGGGCAAGGTTAAGCTGCGCTTCACAACCAATCACGACGAGGCCACCAAGTATTCAACTGTGCAGCAGTTTGGAAGCAAGAAGGGTGCCATAGCGGCCTTTATCGCAACCACCTTCCTGCATGGCGGCATGCTAGTCTATGGCGAGCAAGAGGTTGCTTATCCCGAGAAGATTAACTTCTTCAACTATGTGCCTGTTGACTGGATGTCTAACCCCGACGTTTATCGCACCTACAAGCGCTTGATTTCAATCTACAAGAAATACTCGGCATTCCGCAGTGGTGATGTGAAGTATTACCCCGACGACGACGTGCTCGCCTTTGAGCGCAGCGATGCTAGCGGCAAGTTCCTGGTGCTCGTTAATGTGCGCAACACTTCAAAAACATTAAAGTCAATTCCTGCCGAGTGGCGCAACGTCAGGTTAACTAATGTCTACACCGGCAAGCGCATGCGTCTGCACAAGAAACTGCATCTGAAGCCATTCCAATACCTTATTCTTAAGAAGAAATAAGGCGTTTGAACTCATGGAATTATAATAAAACGTGTCACCATTGGGGATGAAACTCAATGGCGACACGTTTTTCTATCAATTATTAGTTATTCCCACACAAAGTTTTCAATGCCGGCACCTATCTCAAAATGATAGCGCACTATGCCCAAGTCCACCTTGGCATAGGGGCCAAAGCCGGCTTTCAAGCTCACGCGGTTGCTGTCGTTCAGCGAGAACTTGAACTTTTGCTGATTGATGGCGGTGGGAGCGAGTAGGGCACAAGCGATACCACGTTGATACCAGTGTGGTGCCTGTAGCACGGCGATGGTACTCACCTGGTTAGGAGACTTGAGGCGATGGTCTGTGCCAGGCTTGGCACCATAGCCCACCGATATCACGCACACCAGCTTTTCTCCGCCGCCAATATTGAGCACGCTGGAAATCTTCTTATAGCTGAGTCCCACCCAACAGGTGTTCAAGCCCATCATCTGTGCTTCAAGAACCAGTTTTTCGCCGTAGTAGCCCACTGTCTCATCAAGCTTGTCGCCCTTCTTGCCAATCATGGCGAAGTAGTTCTTCACATTGCTGAACTTGCCATAGCGGGCCAAAAGGCTCTCGCCAAAAGAGCGCGGCTCGTTGGTGATTAGCTGTATGTGCAGGCCGCTATTGGCATTATAATTGTTGACTAGCTGTTGTAATGCTTCAACCTTCTCGGGTTCAATGTCTTGAGTTGTGTAATGACGCACCGAGTGACGTTGCCTTATTGCTTCTATCAAGTCCATGACACTATAATATTATTTCAAGACAAGTCTTCAAGGGGCGCATGCCGCAACTGTCGTAGAATGCCCGGGCGCCAGGGTTGCATTCCCACACGTTGAGCGTCACGTTATAAAAGCCGTTGCTGCGTGCATAGGCCACCACGTGGTCATATAGGCTGCGGCCTATGTGCTGCTTGCGGCATGTCTCGTCAACACACAAGTCGTCGATATAGAGCGTTTTTACATCGGTGCGGTTGTTGTCGTTGATAAATTGCTCCACCACGCCAAAGCAGTAGCCTAACGCACGGTCGTTATCGTCGGCGGCAATGAATATGGGACGAGCGTCGGCATCGGCAATGATTTCCATCAACTGCTCATCGTTGTACTTGCGATTTCCGCTCTTAAACAAGTCGGGGCGACCATTGGCATGAACATTATTAACTTGAGTTAGCAACTCATGAATGCGAGGAATGTCCTCGTTCTTTGCTCTGCGAATTATCATAGTTCCATTTTTTTACCGCAAAATTACACAACAATCGCTATTTTTCAAAACTCGGCGGACAATTCTTTCATGAATAATTTGTTGAGATGATTTTGATATCATTATTAAAAAAATTACAGATTGTAGTGTTATTTTAAGAATTTTTCTTACTTTTGTAGATGATAATAAAACAAAGTGACACATGAAATTGAGAAAGATAGTATTAGCGTGTGCGTTGGCGACGTTTACCCTGTCGTCAAGCGCTCACAGCAACTGGGTTAGTCAAGTTGAGCAGATGATGGATCGCGGCGAGTTTGCACGCGCCGAGCAGTTTATGAAGTCGTTGCCTAAGAGCGTGAGAGTGAGCGAGGAAGTTCGCATCGACTCGCTCAGCACCATCATGGGCCGCATTCGCAAGGACTTTACAATGACACCCGAAGAAGGGCTTAAACTGATTCGGGAAAAGATGCCCAATGTTACAGCCGAGCAGGTGGCAAAGTGGAAACGTGACCGCAAGATTGAATACATGGTAATCGACGGCAAGGAATGCTGGTTCCGAAAGGCAGTGCGCAACTTGTGGCTGCTTGCCGATGAACTCAAGGAGAACCAGGACGCCGAGAAGTGGGAAACCTACAACATCCGTCGCAAGTACTATCTGGAGGCAATGCACAGCCCGGCCGATGCTAATGGTTTGCGCGACTGGCGGCACGTGAACATAAAGTTCTATCTGGATGTCAATGCCGATGCCGTGCCGGCAGGCGAAACACTGCGAGTGTGGATGCCCTTCCCCTACGAGAATTTGCGTCAAAAGAATATAAAGCTCGAGTCGAGTAACCGTCCCGTGACTTTCAGTGAGGGTAGCAAGCACCACACAGTTTATATGGAAGCTGTTGCCGAAAAGGGCAAGCCCACTCACTTTGAATACACATTCAGCTACGACGTTGCCGAGCGCCACATTGCTCAGGACGACTTGCTGGCTATGCTTGAACCTTACGACAAAAACACTGCCGAGTACAAGGAATTCACCGGTAATTATTCTCCTCACATCGTTATTACCGACGATACACGCGCTCTTGCACGCGAGATTGTTGAGGATGAGACCAATCCGGTGCTTCAGGCCTCAAAGATATTTGATTGGATATCGTTACGTTACCCCTGGGCCGGTGCTCGCGAGTATAGTACAATCAAGAATATGCCCGAGTATGTGATGGCCAATGGACACGGCGACTGCGGACAGGTGGCGCTGATGTACATTACGCTGGTGCGTAGCCTCGGTATTCCGGCTCGATGGGAAAGTGGATGGATGATTCATCCCGACGAGGTGAACTGGCACGACTGGGCCGAAACCTACTTCGAAGGAATAGGGTGGGTACCCACCGATCAATCCTTCGGCCGTAGCGCTGTGGGTACACCCATGAATAATTACTATACTACCGGAATTGACGTGTATCGCATGGCATCAAATGAGACCATTGGCGACAAGCTCAGCCCCGAGAAGAAATACATTCGCAGCGAGACTGTCGACTTCCAGCCGGGTGAGGTGGAATGGCGCAAAGGTAACCTGTATTATGATACTTGGAAATCACACTTGGTAGTAAATTCAATAACAAAGATAAAATGATGAGAACGAAACGTTTTTTTCTGGCCATAGCACTTGTCGTTGCGGCCGCAACCGCTGGCGCAGTGAATGTAGATAGTGTTTTAAATGCACTCAGGGTGAAAATTGCCCCCGACAAGCGTGTGGCAGTGTGGGATGTGAAATCAAGTGTAAAAGACAGTGTTACCACGCTTGATGGAGCTGTGGGCTACCCTGAGCAGCTCGATGCTATCAATAATGCTCTCAAGCAGAGCAATATTAAGTGTGTCAATAATGTGAAAGTTCTCTCAACCCAGATTCCTCTGTCGAAGCAATGGGCGCTGGTGAAGCTTGCTGTGGCATCGATGCGTTGTGAGCCGCGTCATGCTGCCGAAATGGCGACGCAAACCACCATGGGCACACCGCTGCGTGTGCTTGAAGAAGTGGGAGAGTGGTATCGTGTGCAAGGCCCCGACGACTACATTTCCTATGTTCCCACCAGTTCAGTCATCACTCTGCCGCTTGAGGACTTGAGGGCTTGGAACAACGGTTTCCGCTGCATTGTTATCGTCAACAACGACCGCATGGTAACCGAGCCCGGAGGTGATGAGGCCGTTAGCGACCTTGTGCTGGGCGACATTGTCAAGGCAGGAATATTCAAGGACGGATGGGCACAGGTGTCTACCCCCGACGGTCGCCAAGGCTGGGTGAAGCGTGGTAGTATTGAATATTTTGACAAATGGGCACAACAAGAAATCGACCTCGACAAGATTGAAAAAACTGCTCGTGGCATGATGGGGTGTGGCTACCTGTGGGGCGGCACTTCGACCAAGGTGAGCGATTGCTCGGGAATGACAAAAGTTGCCTATTTTTCCAATGGCATCATCCTGCAGCGCGACGCATCGCAACAGGCTCTCACCGGCCTCAAGATTGACGACTGGCACAACGCTCAGCAGGGCGACCTGCTCTTCTTTGGCAATAGCGAGACCAAGCGTGTGACGCACGTGGGTCTATACTTGCGCGATGGCAAGTATATCCATTGCTCGGGACAAGTGAAAATTAACGACCTTAACCCCGAGGCTCCCGACTATCTCTACAGTCCACTGTCGATTAGCCGTATCAACGGCCAAGTTGGCACTAAGGGCATCACTTTCGTGCGCAATCACGATTGGTACTTCAATAGGAAATAAAAGATTAACTCTAAATAAAAAATAACATGAATCGAAGAAAATTCTTAGTAGGTACAGGATTGGGACTGTTGGCCGCTGCGGCGCCCATCTCAATCTCGGCTAAGGGCAAGGCTACCAAGAAGGTGGCTAAGACGGGTCGGCTTAACCTCTCGTTTGCACCCTATGAACTCAAGTTGCGTCACGCTTTCAACCTGGCGCGTTACAGCCGCACCACCACCCCCGACGTGCAAGTGCAGCTCGAGTATGATGGTATTATTGGCTATGGCGAGGCATCGATGCCTCCCTATCTTGGCGAGAGCGTTGAGAGTGTTACCAAGTTCTTGAGCAGCCTCGACCTGAGCCAGTTTAATGATCCTTTTAAGATTGAAGATATTCTTACCTACGTCGACAGTGTGGCTCCTAACAACCGCGCGGCCAAGGCCAGTGTCGACATCGCTTTGCACGACTTGCTAGGCAAAATCATGGGACAGCCTTGGTACAAAATCTGGGGCTACAACCCCGACAAGACTCCTGTCACCAGTTTTACCATTGGTATCGACACCGAGGAAGTTGTGCGCCAGAAGGTGAAAGAGGCCGCTTCCTACAAGCTGCTCAAGGTGAAAATGGGTCTTGATAATGACAAGGAAACCGTTGAAGTTATTAAGAGCATGACCGATGTGCCCATCTGCGTTGATGTCAATCAGGGATGGAAAAATAAGGAGGAGGCATTGGAAATGTGCTATTGGCTCAAAGACCGTGGCTGCATCTTTGTGGAACAGCCATTCGACAAGACGATGATTGACGAGACAGCATGGTTGCGGGAGCGTTCACCGCTGCCCATCATCGCCGATGAGGCCTTCCAACGCCTGCCCGACATCCTGCGGTTTAAGGGTGTGTATGACGGCATCAACATTAAGCTCATGAAGAGCACAGGTCTCTACGAGGCCCACAAGATGGTGACCTTGGCTCGTGCTCTCGACATGAAGGTGATGATAGGTTGCATGACCGAGACATCATGTGCTGTTACTGCAGCGGCCAATCTCTCACCGGTTGTCGACTATGCCGATCTCGATGGTAATCTGCTCATTGCCAACGACCGCTTCGATGGCATGACAGTTGAGAACGGCAAGATTACATTGCACGACATTCCAGGCATTGGCATAAAGCCGATAAAGGGGAAATAAATCGCGTAGCCCGCAAAGCCGGGAAAGCATATTAAAGTAAAGCAAGAACTTTAAGTCAATAATTAGTTGACTATAAAGTTCTTGCTTCGTCTATTGCGCAAAAGATTACTTTAACTATATAATACTGCCAATTTGGAATGCTAGTGCTGATACAATCCATGCCACGGCGGTGGTGTAGAGGGCGGCAAAGAGGGCCCACTTCCAGCTACCGGTCTCGCCCTTGATAGCCGCAACAGTGGCAATGCACGGGAAATATAGTAGCACAAACAGCAGGAAGCTGAATGCCGCCAATGGGGTGATGCCGTCGGCTGTCATCTTGGCGTGAAGGGTATTGTACTTCTGAGTGTCTTCGCTCGCCGAGGCGTCGTCGGCAAAACTGTCGTCATTGCTGTAAATCACTCCTAGTGTCGATGCCACAATCTCTTTGGCTCCCACGCCGGCTAGCAGACCCACATCTAATTTCCAGTCAAAACCATTGGGTTTGAACACGGGTTCAACAGTCTTGCCAATCTTGCCAAGATAGCTGTTTTCCTGCTGTTGTTGCACGCTGTCGTAGGCATCATGGTTGGGGTAATAGCCCAGGAACCACACGATGATAGATGCAACCAGGATTATTCCTCCCATCTTCTTCAGGTATTGCTTGCCCTTCGACCAGGTGTGTCGCCAAATTGCCTTGGCGGTAGGGAAGCGGTATGGGGGCAACTCCATAACAAATGGCGTGTCGTCATTCTTGATGAGAAATCGCTTGAGCAAGCGGCTCATCACAATAGCCACCATGATGCCTATGGCGTAGAGCGAGAGCATAATCAGGCTCTGATAGCTGGCAAAGAAAGCGCCAATTATCATGATGTAGATGGGCAACCTGGCCGAACAGCTCATGAACGGCAACACGAGCATGGTAATCAAGCGGCTGTTGCGGCTTTCGATGGTGCGAGTTGCCATGATAGCCGGAACGTTGCAGCCAAATCCCATAATCATGGGAATGAACGACTTTCCATGCAACCCCATGCCATGCATGAGCTTGTCCATGATGAAAGCCGCTCGCGCCATGTAGCCCGAGTCTTCCATTACTGAGATGAAGAAATACAGTATCAAGATTTGAGGCAAGAACACTATCACCGATCCCACGCCGCCAATGATGCCATCGGCTACCATTGCCTTGAGTGGGCCGGCGGGCATGTGGGTGTTGACCAGGTCTTTAAGCCATTCCACGCCTGCATCAATCCAGTCCATGGGGTATTGTCCCACGGTGAAGGTGACCCAAAACATGAACCACAGGAAAACGAAGAAAAGAGGGAAACCAAGCCAGCGGTTGGTCACGATGCTGTCGAGCTTCTTGGTTACTAGGTGAGCATCGGCGTTGTCGCCGGGAACATACGACTCCATGAGGGCTCCGTTGATGAAGCCATACTTGGCATTCATTATTGCGTTCTCGCTATCCTCGAGAGTGTTTTCCTTGATTCGCTTTGCTCGCTGGTCGCGAATGGCGAGAATCTTCTTCCCGTTGGGTAGTTGCTGCACAAACTCCTGCGCGTCGCTATCGTTTTCCATAAGCTTTATTGCAAGGTAGCGCAGCGAGTAGCGATGCCTGATTTGGGTGTTTTTCTCCAGCTCGGCCTTAACAGCTGCGATAGCTTCTTCCAAATCGAGACCATGGTTGATGTGGATGTGGCGGAACACATTGTTTTTTACCTTGTCGCCGGTGGCAAAGTCCTCATCGTGCTCAATGTTGTCACCGCTATATTCTTTGTGCCAATTTTGTATTTCTTGTGCAACCTCGGGGTTGATGTTGCCCATCTCGTCGATGTAGTCGATACCCTCATACATGTTGATGATGATGTGGAACAGCAGGTCAACGCCCTTGCCGGTCTTGAACACGGTGGGAATCATGGGAACTCCGAAGAGTTGACCCAGCTTGGCGCTATCGAGCTTGTCGCCCTTGCGCTCAAGGTCATCCCACATGTTGAGGGCGCACACCATGCGCAGGTCCATGTCGATGAGTTGAGTGGTGAGGTAGAGGTTGCGCTCCAGGTTGTTGGAGTCGATGACGTTGATGATGATATCGGGAGTCTTGTCGATGATTTGACGGCGCACGTATAGCTCCTCGGGGCTGTAGGCTGTGAGGGAGTAGGTGCCCGGCAGGTCTACCAGATTGAAGGTGTAACCCTCAAACTCGCATTTGCCTTCCTTGGCATCAACTGTCACGCCACTGTAGTTGCCCACATGCTCAGTGGCTCCGCTGGCAAAGTTGAAGAGCGACGTCTTGCCACAATTGGGGTTGCCCACTAGCGCCACGTTGATGGTGCGGCGCTTGCGGGTGGCGAGGTCGCGCAGTTGATTGCTTGTGTCTTCAAGCTCAACTACTTCGCCTCCGTTGGAGCGGATGTCGCTGCCAATGTCTTGTGCTGCGGCCTCTTCCTCGCTCACTACCTCAATCATGGCGGCCTCATCATGCCTGAGCGACAGTTCATACCCCATGATTTTATATTTCACAGGATCTTGCAATGGGGCATTGAGGATAACTTCCACAGTCTTCCCCTTGATGAATCCCATCTCAATTATGCGTTTACGAAAACCACCGTGGCCAAGCACCTTGACCACAATCGCGCGTTCGCCTGTTTTAAGCTCTGATAATAACATAGGTTTTTCGGTTCATTTTATTTTGCAAAGTTACTAATAAAACCTCACACGAGAAATCGCAAATAATGGTTATAAATAACGCTAAATCTAACCACTTGTTGTGATGTCATCGGGCAGTGTAGTGGTAGTGTGGCACTTAGCAATTGCTGCTGTTGAGTTTTTAACAAAGTTTATGATGTGCTTTTGGGCTATAGTTATTAACTTTGTCTTTTAATTTTAATTATTATAGACACATGTACGATTATATTAGTGGCAAAATCGCCGAGTTGAATCCTGCCTATGTGGTAATCGACAATAATGGCATGGGATTCATGATTAACATCTCGTTGACTACCTATAACGACCTGAACAAGAACAGGGATGCAGTTGCAAAGCTCTTTGTTTATGAGGCAATTCGTGAGGATGCTCATGTGCTCTTTGGTTTCTCAGGCAAGCACGAGCGGGAACTGTTCATGATGCTCATTAGTGTGAGTGGAGTGGGACCCGGCACGGCGCGCATGATATTGTCGTCGCTCTCGCCGGTCGACCTTGAGCAATGCATTGCCGGCGGTAATCTGTCACTACTGAAATCGGTGAAGGGCATAGGGGCAAAAACCGCTCAAAGAATATTAGTTGACCTCAAGGATAAAATAAAAGTGGCTGGTGATACGTTATTAGATAATAATAGCGCTCCAAGTGCAGTCTATGATGAAGCTCTTGCCGCGCTGGTAATGTTAGGGTTCTCTCAGCCTATGTCGCAAAAGGCACTGAAGAAGCTTCTCAAGGAGGAGCCGTCAATCACCGTTGAGGCCGCTATCAAGAAAGCGCTGAAGATGATGTGACGCACGCGATCACTAGGCAATGAGTGGGTCCCGCCAGAGAATATATTTTTTATCGCGACAATGAATTTAAAGAATTCGTTAAATAGTAAAAACCGATTTTTATCGCTGCTGCTCAGCATCGTTCTCTACATGCTGGTGGCTGGCGTGGCTAATGCTCAATATAACAAGTCGACTCTTAATCCTCCCCCTCCGGTCCCCGACAAGACTGACGCCGACAATGCCAACAAGGGAAAGAACCGAAGCGTGAAGATGCGATACGGTGTGCATTCCACTGTACCCGAAAACTACGAAGACCTCAAGGAAGGTGAGTACGCGGCCGACCTCAAGACCCCCGGCAACATTGTCACCGAGGCCGAATATGACTACGAGACAGGCTGTTACATCATTCGCACCAAGGTGGGCGACTACGACGTGGTCACTCCATTCATCCTCACTGCCGAGGAGTATAACAACCTCACTCTGCGCGAGTCGATGATGCAGTATTATCGCCAGAAGAATGCCGAAACCGCCGAGGAAAAGAAGAAAAATCCCTTCAACTTCCTCGATATGCAGTTTGGTCTCGGACCTCTTGAGAAGGTGTTCGGACCCGGCGGTGTTCAGCTCAAGACGCAAGGCTCGGTACAAATCAAGATGGGCGTGAAAACCAATAAGACCGACAACCCCGCGCTGTCGCTCTCGGCCAAGCGCAAGACCTATTTCGACTTCGACCAAAAGATTCAAGCCACTATCTCGGCATCGGTGGGCGACAAAATGAAGTTCAATATGACTTACAACACCGACGCCACATTTGAATTTGATAACCGCAATCTCAAGCTGGCCTATGAGGGCAAGGAAGATGAGATAATCAAGAACATTGAGGCCGGTAATGTGAGCATGACAACCGGTGCAACGCTCATCAGGGGTGGCTCGGCGCTCTTTGGCGTGAAGACCAAGTTGCAATTTGGCAAGCTCACTGCCACAGCACTGGTGTCGCAGCAGAACTCTGAGTCACAAACCGTCAACACACGCGGCGGTGCCCAGACTACCGATTTTTATATCACGGCCGACAAGTATGACCAAAACTGTCACTTCTTCTTGGCTCACTTCTTTCGTGACAACTACGACAACTGGACATCCAAGTTGCCACTGGTTTCGAGCGGTATTAACATCACGCGAATCGAGGTGTGGGTGACCAACAAGCGCGGCAACTTCAACGAGTCGCGCAACATCATGGCCTTTATGGACGTGGGTGAGAACCGGCGCATCAGCAACAGCCACTGGCAACCTACCTCAACCCAGGCCAACCCCAGTAACAACAGCAACACGCTCTTGACCGAGATTAAGGAAGCCTATCCCAACGCACGCTACGTGAGCCAGGCGGCAACGGCGCTTGAGCCACTCAGTGCCTACGACTTCGAGGGCGGCAAGGACTATGAGAAAATTGAAAGTGCGCGATTGCTGTCTTCCAATGAATATAAGGTGAACACCTCGCTGGGCTACATCACGCTCAACACCACGCTCGCCAGCGACGAGGTGCTGGCGGTCGCCTATCAATACACCTACATGGGCAACACCTATCAAGTGGGCGAGTTTGCAAGCGACATTGCCTCGACCGAGCAGTCTCTCTACGTGAAGATGCTCAAGGCCACCACCATCAACACCGACATTCCCATGTGGGACCTCATGATGAAGAACGTCTACTCACTGGGTGCCTATCAAGTGCAGAAGTCCAATTTCAAGCTTAATGTAAAATACTTGAACGACACAACCGGTACTGAGCTTTACTACATCAACGAGGGCAACATCTCGGGTGTGCCTCTGCTGCGAGTGATGAACCTCGACCGCCTCGACGCCAACAACGATTTCAACCCCGATGGCCGCTTCGACTTCCTCGACGGATACACTATCACCACCTCGGGCGGAAAGGTGATTTTTCCTGTTGTTGAGCCTTTTGGCTCGCACTTGCGCAAGATGATCGGTAACGATGCCATAGCCGACAAATATGTCTACGAGGAGCTATACCGCATGCAGCTCACCGACGCCCAGCAGGTGCAAGACAAGAACAAGTTTGTGCTGGCCGGCGAATATCAGTCGACCAACAAGAACACTATCAGTCTCAATGCCACCAATGTGCCGCGTGGCTCAGTGATTGTGACTGCCGGTGGTGTTACCCTCACCGAGAATAGTGACTACACCGTCGACTACACAATGGGAACCGTTACTATCACTAACCAGAGCATTGTGGATGCCGGAACCAACATCAGCGTTTCGCTCGAGAACCAGTCAACCTTCAGCACGCAGCGCAAGACGTTGCTGGGTCTTGACCTTGACTACGCTTTCAACGACAATTTCCACATTGGCGGTACGGTGATGCATTATGGCGAGAAAGCGCTCACCGAGAAAGTGTCGATTGGCAACGAGATTGTGAACAACACCATCTGGGGTGCTAGAATTTCCTATAAGAGCAACTTCATGTGGCTCACCAACCTGCTCAACAAGATTCCTACCGTTAATGCCACAGCGCCATCTTCGGTAAACTTCAATGGTGAGTTTGCGCAGTTGCTGCCACACCAGTCACGCACAGGCTCCAACGCCGGCAGTTCCTATATCGACGACTTTGAGTCGACACAGACCGGTATCGACCTGCGCTCGCCCTACTCGTGGTTCCTGGCATCTACACCCTACGATAACGGCAACGACGCTCTTTTCCCCGAGTCGACACTCTCCAACGACATAGCCTACGGCAAGAACCGTTCATTGCTGTCATGGTACTACATCGACCGCTTGTTCACTCAGCGCAATTCATCCTATGTGCCGGGTTATATAAAGAACGACCTCGACCAGCTTTCCAACCCCTATGTGCGAGAGATTCCCTACACCGAGGTGTTCCCTGGACGTGAGCTCAACTATGGTGAGGCTTCAACTATTCAAACCCTTAACCTCTCGTTCTACCCCAAGGAGAGAGGTCCTTACAACCTTGATGCAGAGAATATCGATGCCGAAGGCAACCTGCTCAACCCCGAGAAGCGATGGGGCGGTATCATGCGAAAGATTGATAACACCGACTTTGTTACCAACAACGTGGAGTATATCAAGTTCTGGCTTCTTGACCCGTTCCTTGACGAGAACAACCCCAACCAGGAAGGTGGCGACTTCTACATTAATCTGGGTGAGATTAGCGAGGATATTCTTAAAGACGGTCTCAAAAGCTATGAGAACGGACTTCCTTATCTCGACACCGACTCGGTGGCTGTGAAAGAGACCAACTGGGGACGCGTGTCAACACGCTCGTCGCTCACTTATGCCTTCGACACAGCCAACGGCTCACGCGTCAGACAAGACGTGGGCTTGAACGGACTAAGCACTGCCGATGAGCAGAACTTCCACACCTATCAGGAATATGTGAATCGTTTACGTCAGGTGCTTTCACCCGAGACGATAGCAATGATGGAGGCCGACAGGTTCTCGCCCATCAACGACCCCGCGGGAGACAACTACCACTTCTACCGTGGCTACGACTACGACGAGCAACGGCTCTCAATCTTGGAACGCTACAAGCACTACAACGGCACCGAGGGCAACTCGCTTGCCCAGGAGGATGCCTCCGATGGCATGTATCAGAGCTCACGCAGCGTGCCCGATGTTGAGGACATCAACCAGGACAACACGCTCAACGAGTATGAGCGCTACTTCCAGTACAAGGTGTCGATTCGCCCCGAAGACCTTGTGGTGGGCAAGAACTACATTATCGACAAGCAAGAGTCGGTTCAGCGCACGCGCAATGGGCAGGACCAGCATGTCACTTGGTATCAGTTCTGCATCCCCATTAAGAGTTACGATAAGATTGTGGGCTCAATCAACGACTTCTCGTCGATTCGCTTCATGCGCATGTTCATGACGGGATTTAAAGAGACTACTCACCTGCGCTTCGCTACACTCGAACTCGTGCGTGGCGAGTGGCGCAACTACGACTACAACCTCAATAACCGCAGCGATGCGCCGGGCACCGGCACTATCGACGTGAACACCGTCAACATTGAGGAAAACGCCAGCCGTGAGCCGGTGAACTATGTGCTTCCACCGGGTGTGACTCGTATCGTCGATTCAGGACAGTCGCAAATCACACAGCTCAACGAACAGTCAATGCAGATGCGTGTCGAGGGGCTTGAGGCCGGCGACGCACGCGGTGTGTATCGCAACACCAACCTCGACCTGCGCACCTACAAGCGCCTGCAGATGTTTGTCCACAACGAGGCACTAATCAACGATGCCACCAATCTCAAGAACGGTGATATATCGCTCTTCGTGCGCTTGGGATCTGATGTGAAGAACAACTACTACGAGTATGAGATTCCCCTTAATGTAACTCCCGCAGGGCATTATAGCAACAACAGCTCGGCCGACCGACTGGCGGTGTGGCCCAAAGAAAACATGCTCGACCTTGATCTCGACGTGCTCACCACCGTGAAGAAGAACCGCAATGCCGAGAAGATGGCAGGCAACCCCGATGTGGCCTATACACGGCGCTACCAGGAGCAAGATCCCAACAATACACGCAACCACGTCTATGTGATGGGTAACCCGTCGTTGAGCAAGGTGAGGGTTATGCTCATTGGTGTGCGCAACAACACTGCCGGTACCACCAAGGACTTTGTGGTGTGGGTCGACGAGTTGCGCGTTACCGACTTCGAGAGCGAAGGCGGCTGGGCTGCCAAGGCCAGCATGGTGCTCAACATGAGCGACATTGCCACCCTCAATGTGGGATGGCACAAGGAGACCAGCGGCTTCGGCTCGGTGGATCAGAGCATGAGTCAGCGTCGCCTCGACAACTACGACCAGTATAATGTCGCGGTTCAAGCCGACTTGGGACGCTTCGTGCCCGAGAAGGTGAAACTGCACGCGCCCATCTACTATTCTTATAGCAACGAGAAAACCACACCCAAGTATAACCCTCTCGACGCCGATATCCTTCTCAAGGACGCGCTCGAGGCGTGCGCTACCGACGAGCAGAAGGACTCTATCAATAACTATGCCGTTACCAAGCAAACGGTGAAGAGCTTCTCAATCTCGGGACTGAAATTCGATGTCAAGAGCAAGAACCCAATGCCATGGGACCCTGCCAACTTCACTTTCAACTACTCGTTCAACAAGCAGCACAAGAGCGACCCCGACAACGTGTATGAGAACACCAACGACTACCGCGGTAGCTTGCAATACTCGTGGACACCCTACATCAAGCCGTTCAAGCCATTTGGCAAGATGATTGATGCCAAGAACAAGAACATGAAGTTCTTCCGCGAGTGGGAGTTGCGATGGCTGCCCACGTCGATTGCTTTCAGCACCAACATTTCGCGATATTACTACGAGCAGCAAACCCGCAACGAGACCGATGTCGATATTGTGCTGCCCGTGTCGGTGAGCAAAAACTTCCTGTGGGATAGGCAGTTCGCACTGTCGTGGAATTTCACTAAGTCGTTGAACATGTCGTTCAATAGCCAGACCACGGCCCACATCTTGGAGCCTATAGGCCAGGTCAACAAGCGATTGTTCCCCGATGAGTATCGCGACTGGCGCGACAGTGTGTGGCGAAGCATCAAGGACCTGGGTACACCATGGGCCTATAACCAGACGTTTACCGCTTCCTACAAGGCTCCGTTCAGCGCTATCCCCATCTTGAGCTTCATCACAGCCAACGCCAGCTACAACGCCACCTATCGATGGGATCGCGGAACCGTCATTGCCGATGTGTTCTCGGGCAACACCATCGCCAACCAGTCGTCGATTAACGTTGATGCACGTTTCAACATGGAAACGCTCTATGGCAAGATTCCTTACCTTAAGGACGTGAACAAGCGATTCTCGAGCAGCGGAGGTGGAGGAAACAATAATCGAAGTGCCGACAAGCAAACCAAGAAGAAGGCAAAGAAATTTGACCGCACATTCCAGCTCAGTGCCGACACCACCACAATGGTCAAGCACAACATGAACGTGAAAAAGGTGAGAGTGACAGCCACTACGGTCGACGGCAAGCGCTACCCTGTGAAGTTCAATATCAAGGATAACAACAACATCGAGATTCTTAACCGCGACAGCAAGAGCATCAAGGTCACCGTCACCGAGGTGATGGCAAGCGACAAGAAAAACTTTGGCACCGAGCTCGCACAGTATCTCACCCGCTTGGCTATGAGCGTGCGCAACGTGAGCGTCAAGTGGCGCAACGTGCAGTCGCTCTCCATCCCGCAGTTTGTGCCCAATGTGGGCGATATCTTCGGCCAGAACAATCACTACGACGTTATGGCGCCAGGTCTCGATTTCGCTTTCGGATTCGTGGGCCAGAGCTACATTGAGAAAGCCAAGAACCGCGGATGGCTGCTCGGTGATTCCACTCAAACTTCACCGGCACTTTATTCCAAGACTCAGGAACTTAACGTAGAGGTGCAGGTCGAGCCCATCCCAGGCCTCAAGATTAACCTCACCGGTAACCGCACCGATAACCGCACCAACCAAATCCAGTTTATGTATGACGACGTGGGGGTACTCTACTCGGGAAGCTACACCAAGACTCACGTGGCTATTGCTACCGCATTGCGAGGCCTTAGCGCCAACGATGAGTACCGCAGCGAGGCATTTGAGCAGTTCCTGCGAAACATTCCCATCGTGGCAAGCCGCATCGAGAGCCGATACATGGGCCAGAACTATCCCGAGCGTGGCTTCCTGCGCAGCACTTCGCTGGGTAACACTCCATTCGACCCGAAGAACGGCACTGTCAACCCCTCGGGAAGCGATGTGATGATTCCGGCTTTCATGGCAGCCTACTCAGGACGAGATGCAGCCAAGGTTGACCTTAACCCATTCCCGGGAATTAAGAGCATCCTGCCCAACTGGCGAGTTACCTACGACGGACTCTCGCGCATCCCTGCAGTGAAGAAAGTGTTCAAGAGCCTCACGCTCACCCATGCCTACCAGTGCACCTATAGCGTTGGCTCATTCTCAAGTTATACCGATTGGGTGTCGATTGGCGAGGGGCTCGGATTCACTGCCGATGCCTTGACTGGCAATCCCATCCCTAACTCGCCCTACAACATCTCTTCTATCACTCTCACCGAGAAGTTTGCACCGCTCATTGGCGTGAACGCAACGCTCAAGAACGACCTCACTTTCAACCTCGAGTATCGCGACTCACGCACTCTGGCGCTCAACATCTCATCGTTGCAGCTCGTTGAAACACTGCAAAAGTCTTTCGTCATCGGTGCCAGCTATAAGATTGCAAACTTCAACTCAGTGCTAAAGATTAAGAAAAAGCAGACTGGTGTGAACAACGACCTCACTCTTAATTTCAACCTGCAACTCAACAACAACACTGCGCTCATTCGCAAAATCGATGTCAACACCACTCAGGCTACAAGCGGCACGCGCACACTGGGCATTAACTTTGCGGCCAACTATGTCATGAGCAAGAGAATCACCGTGGGAGCTTTCTTCGACCACCAGGTGAACACTCCGCTCGTGTCTACGACTTCCTATCCAACCACCAATACCAACTACGGTATCTCACTCAACGTCTCGCTCGCTAAATAAGAGGGCGTGAACATGAAGATTTTATTATACTCACTTAACCCGTTGGCACAATTAATCGAGTGAATTCTTGATTCTGCCAATGGGTTAAGTAGTCTTCACATCATTTATGAACAGTCACAACTCACACATCAACCCAAAACATGCCCTCAAGAGAACCACCCCTTTTGAGGGCATTTTTTTACTATTAAAATCATTGCTGAATAGAGAAAAAGTAACTATTTTTGCAGGTGAATAATGAGAAAATTATTATACATATTATTATTTTTGACGTTCTCTATTGTGATGAGTTGCAACCGCAGTGTGGATCAGCGCCTGGTGCTTGCCGACACGCTCATGTGGACTGCCCCCGACAGTTCACTTGCTATCCTCAACGCCATCAACAGCGACTCACTCTCCGGCGACGAGGACCGGGCCTATCACGCCCTCCTGCTCACCCAAGCACAGTTCAGGGTTGACTATTACGACTACCCGTCTGACTCCCTCATCAACATTGCCCTTCACCACTACAGCGACAACCACAACCGGGAACTATACACGCGCGCCCTATTATATAAAGGTGCTTACTACGAGGTTCACGACAACCTCGTCGAGGCGATAAAATGGTACAAGCGTGCCGAGGACAATGCTGGTACAAACGACTACCGCAATCTTGCGCAAATCAACATGCGCATGGGCATGTTATACTATAACAATTACGCCAGCAACAACCTAGACCTCGAAAAATTCGAGAAAGCATTAAGATTTTACGAAAAACTTCACGATAAGAGAATGATAATGGTGTCATTAGAGTACATTGGGAACCTTTATCGTGATAATAATAGGTCACAAGCTATTAAATGTCTAACAAGAGCCAAAGATATTGCCAAACAAATCAATGATTCTAATAGTTATTACCACAACCTCAACAATCTGTCAATGGCATTATTTATGGACTCAGTATATTCCGAGGCCAAACTTGCAGTAGCCGAATGTTTAAACAACTCCTTGCCAACTAATAGCATGCTTTTCAATGCTGCTAATGCCTATGCTGCGCTGGGAATGACTGATTCAGCACGATTCTTTATAAATAAAGTGAATGTTGACACCAACAATGATTACGATTCAATGATGTATAATTTCTCTATGGCTCACATTCTCAAAGCCGAAAGAAACCAGAGCTTGGCTATGAAGCATGAAATCATTGGCAATCAAATTGCCTCTCTCATCGAGCATAAATCACAGAGTAACAGCATCTTTGAAACTGAAAATGACATAAGCACTCACTTAATAAGCAACAAGCATGATATAATCTCAAGTCAGAGGCTTTACTTGACTATTGCTGCCGTTGTTTGTGCTATCATTATAGCTATCGCATTGATGCTCACAATTATCGTGCGACATAAACATCACTCTGCTATAAAAGTTCTTATCAACGAGAATGAAAAAACTAGTAATCTTCTCAATGAGTATCTTAAAAAAGAAAATGAGCACAACCAAGTCAACCTTGCAATAATCAATTATCTGCAAGAACATTTCAATTCCTTGAGAACAATAATTGATTATAGTGCCAGCATGAAGCACTCCGATTTTGTGAAACTCATGAACAAAGAATCAAGAAACTTTGCCGCCAACAAAAATGTTGACAAACTATTACCAGTACTTGTTAATGATAAGTTCAATAACCTGATTACTACCATTTCACAGGAATACCCCTTTTTAACAAGCAATGACATCAAACTGATTTCACTCATTGCTCTAGGCTATGACAACCAGGGCATCGCATTCTGTTTGGGTATTGCCAAAGAATCTGTAAGAACAAAAAAAACAAGAATAAAAAATAAAATGAATATAGAAATGTCGCTCGATAATTATGTGAAAGAAAAAGTCTTATTATTAAAACAATCATAACTTGTTACAATACTAGCAAAATTTTAACTAATAGGTACTAATAAACACATAGGAAGCACGTAAAAAGAATAAGAATTATTAGTGTCTGATTAAAGTTTTTAAACCTTCTGTTATCGGGTGATGGTCATTATAAAAATGCATTACCAAAATGTGGGGCTTACTTTTCACCTGATGAATCTCAGTCGAATGATGACCTCAGAATTCTCTTCTTGGGTACTTGTGGAGCAAGCGAACTATTGTATGGATGAGACCTGTCTCGTCCCAATGAGGAAACTAAAATCGTGTTTCTATTGTCGCTGAAGCGACCTCCTTGTTTTACTGGTCAACAATCATTTCAATTCGGGCATTCAAGAATCTCAAAATAATCGTGTAACAATCTGTCGTGAAATAGATGTGCACTATTGAAATAAAGTTTTGGAATCACTTTATCTGCATTTTCAACTCATCAAGTACAACCATTTTGCAATGATAACTATGTTAATGTGTAACTATTTGATAGTCAGGGGCTGTGATTCGCTGTGTTAACGCTTATTATTTGCATGGCTCTTCTTATGTTTGTAAATTTGCATCACAATAATATTTACTTTTAATTGATAATTAATAAAACAATGAAACAAAGAATTTACACATTAATTTTTGCCTTAATTGCAATTTGTCCTTTCATTAATGCAAGCCCCGAGAAAGTGATTGTGCATTCAGGAGGTGGCAACCACGGCAACGACCAAATTTACGTGGAGCCGCCAAGCGTGACTTACGACGATGAGCTCAACGAACTCACTGTCTACTTCGGCACCGCGGGGTCTATCGACCTTATGTATCTAGACCTCAGTGGCACACCAGAGTATTATATCTACGGTGAGAACCACTATGGCGGCTATACAGCCACCTACAGCAGCCTCCCTGCCGGCTACTACACCATCACAATCCACAGCATCTACGGTTACACCTATACAGGAAACTTTACGGTTTCATGAAGACGCAGACAACTATAAACAATGTCATAATAATTCAATAATTAACTTAACCCAAATCAATTATGAAAAAAATTTTTATCTTAATCATGGTGAGCATGGCTCAAAAGTGGAATTCAAGCAATTTCTTGAATAAAAAATTTGATTATTAACTACTATTTGCTATTTTTGCGGTAATAATGACAATGCCTAGGGAATAACAAATTAAAAAAATGTATATTATGAAAAAAATATTGTTTTTCTTGCTGAGTTTGCTGACTTTTATAAATGTCAGCGCTGTTGAGAGTGAGTATATTCCCCTTGTTCGCGAGGGAGTGAAATGGGAATATGTACTTTATAAGAATACCCCCGGTTATAAGTTCAATCCCGACTATGAGATGTTATATACTTTGGAATTTAATGGTACAACAACTATTGAAGAAGACAATGGCGACATTGTAGAATACTCTAATTTATATAGAACCGACCATGAGTCAGTCGCCGATATAACCGGCCCAATTCTTGTTGGTTTGATAAAAGAAGAGAATAAAGTGGTAAAATCAAGAAAAATTGATTTTAATGATTTTCCAAGCGATTATTATGGGATGTTTTACAGTTGGACCCCCAGTATCGTTTATGATTTTAACAACCCCCTATTTTTAATGATAGAAGATCCACAATTCACTGATTTTTTCAATGGTTATGACATTAGTGAAATAGAAGAAGAAATAGGAGGTTCAATAAGAAAAGGTTATCTTTTAAGTGGCAACTCTACTTTGACAGGCGAAACAATAAAAATAGTTGAGGGCATCGGCATTGATTGCCTATATGGTGATTTGCTTGTGCCTTATCGAGATTTCACAACAGGTGGTAATAGCCCGGCAATTAAGTCAAAGGTTGACGATATCGCCGAACTTATGGGCGACACAATGGTTGGTCTCTCGGCAGTCTATGAGAATGGGCAGCTGGTTTATAAAGGTCAACTCTATGAAGAGGCACAAAAGCTGAAAAGTTTTGACCCTATCGATGCTGTTGCCACGGTCAAGCCTGTGTCGAGCGTGCGCTACTATAATCTTGCCGGCGTGGAGAGTGCCGAGCCGCTTGACGGCGTGAGCATCAAGGTTACAACCTACACCGACGGCACCCGCAAGTGCGAGAAAGTGGTGAGGTAGTTAAAAATTGAGGCTTATGACAAGTTTTATTACATATTAAACATGATTTGTTCTTCTTGCAGTTAAAGAAAAAAACAGAATAAATAGCAAGATTAAAACAAGTTAGCTATGAAAAAGATTTCTTTATTAATGCTGGGCATGCTGATGATAACCAGCGCAGGCGCAGAAGAGACAGAATATGTACCCCTAGTTCGAGAAGGGGTTGTGTGGGAGTATGTTGAATTTCATAACATGATAGGCTTGAATCCTGCTAGTGATGAAATGCAGCTTTACACTCTTGAATTTAACGGAACTACTGATATTACGGATGAAACGGGTCAATCAAAGACTTATCATAATTTGTATCGCACAGACTTTGGCAAGGGATACAGTGCTCAAGAGCCCTATCTTGCCGCTCTAGTTAGAGAAGAAGATATGAAAGTAATGACAAGTAGCTTTGGAACAATATACGATTTCAACAAGCCAATGTTCTTGCCCGAAAATGCTATTTTGTATTATGATGAAGAAGGAGCACCCGTATATCCAATGCCATATAACATTGATAATATTGAAGAAATCAATGTCGAAATAGCAGGAACTACAAGAAAAGGATATCAAATAAATACGGGGTTGTCTGATGTGAAATTCTACTTAGGTGATTTCAAGACGATAGAAGGCATTGGTGTAGACTGTATGTTTGGAGACTTGCTTCAGCCTTTTAGAGAGTTTGTTACAGGGGCTCCGGCATTGCGTGAAGTTGACTATGGGGAATATTTGGCCGGACTCTCTGCCGTGTATGAGAACGGAGACCTAGTATATAAGGGCTGCTTATATGATATCTCTCAACAATTAAAGAATCCTCAATCAATCACAATAGTCCCTGGCGACAAACTTGTGTCAAGTGTATGCTACTACGACCTAGCCGGCGTGGAGAGCGCCGAGCCGCTTGAGGGCGTGAGCATCAAGGTTACAACCTACACCGACGGCACCCGCAAGTGCGAGAAAGTGGTGAGGTAGTTAAAAATTGAGGCTTATGACAAGTTTTATTACATATTAAACATGATGTGTTCTTCTTGCGGTAATAATGACAATGCCTAGGGAATAACAAATTAAAAATCAACCAAATTAAATACTTAAGATATGAAATCAACTTTGAGAATGGTTTTTATAACATTAGCAATAATTCCTTTGTTCCTCTATGGACAAACCACATTCATTCCTGTGTTGACAGAAGGTAAGTCATGGGAAGTTGCAACATTTAATATAGATAATGACTACATCCCCGTTGATACAACTGGTTACTATAGCATTATTGTTGGCGGTGATACAATTGTCAATAATCTCACATGCAAGAA